>CAZEUJ010000066.1:0-10838 GCA_964514525.1 uncultured Dehalococcoidaceae bacterium | reverse complement strand
TTGACCGTCTCGTTGGTTATTCTTCTGGAGTACCCGGTTCTTTCTTCGAGGCGGGCTTGCACGCCGCAGGCGATGGCTTCCATCCTGTCGTTTCGTGATTGATGAGGACTCTGGGTTTGTCTGGGACCTTCAGGTACGTTCGAACTCTTCATTTACTGGTCCTCCTTTATCGTTAAAGAAGTAACAGTTAGGTTCTGGCACGGGCTACCCCACACGCCTTTATTTTTTGTCCCCTTCGTTCGTGTTTTTGTCGCTGAACAGCCAGGCGTTGATGGGCATGTCAAATTTTTCCAGGAAATTCCTAAAGTCCTTTTTATCGATACGGTAGTGCCCGCTGGGGAGTCGGAAAGCCTTCAATCGGTCACTCTTGATCCATTCGAGCACCGTGCTCTTGCTGACTTGGCAGTAGTCCGCTATGTCTCGTGATGTAAGCCGTACGTTCGGTCGGTAGTTTCTTCTGGGCAAAAACGTGCTCCTTCTCCATTTTTGCGGTTGTAATGACTTGTGTGTTTGGTGTGTTTTTAACGAATTCTGCGTATCATTCATATAATAGGCTAGCTTGCCTTAAAATACATCACAAAACGCGATAAATTAGTCACAAAAAAATCACAAAAGTTAGATGTTGGCATTAAAATCGGGACAACAGTTAAACGTGACTCATCGAAGTTTGACAGGGCGTTATATTGCTGGTAATATAGAACGTCGGGAGGTTTCTCGTCATGAGGAAGAGAGAGACGGCGGAGCCTAAAATACCTGAATTTGGTATCAAGCACGGGATTCGCTCCGGGCATCGGCCGGAGTCCGGCATTGTGGTGAGGAGCAAGGTCTGGCTGGAAAAGGATGGTAAGCTTTTCATGGGCTTCGGTCGCGCCACGCTCCTGGAGCGGATCGACGAGCTTGGCTCGATATCGGCGGCCGCCCGCTCGATGAACCTGGCTTACCGTAACGCCTGGCTCTGGGTGGAAGCCATGAACCGCCTGGCGCCGTCGCCGCTGGTGGAGAAGTCCACCGGGGGTCCCCGCGGCGGCTATGCCCGCCTCACCGAGGAGGGAAGGAGGATTGTTAAAGACTATAAAGAGAAACGCGCCAGCGTCAGGAAGATAATCAGCCTTTAGCGGTATTATTTTTTTATCAAGCGCTATATTGACGATAATATTACGCATTTTTTACCGGTAATGCTTGGAAAAGGGACAAAGAATGGCGAAAAAGGTTATACTTCTATCAATCATGGCGTTGTTATTCATGGTTATCGGCGGATGTGCCGGGAATGAATCAAAGGCGATAACCGCCTTCGTCGGTTCAGCCAGCAAACCGCCCATGGAAGAAGCCGCGCAGGCTTTTCTGGAAAAGACCGGCATTTTAGTCTATCTTAATTTTGGCGGCTCAGGGGCGCTTCTCTCTCAGATTGAGTTATCCCAGAGCGGCGATTTATATATACCCGGCAGCCCGGACTACATGGTTAAAGCTGAGAAGAAGAATATCATCGACTCCCCTACGATAAAAAAAATTGCTTACCTTATTCCAGTTATTGCTGTCCAACATGGTAACCCTGAAAACATTAAGTCTCTCTCTGACCTCGCCAGGACCGGTATTGAGATCGGTATCGGTAATCCTGAGGCAGTGTGTGTCGGCCTGTATGCCATCGAAATATTTGACTATAATCATATGCTTGAAGAAGTTAGTAGAAATATCATTGTTCATGCCAAGAGTTGTGAGGATACCGCCACGCTATTATCTCTGAAGTCGGTAGATGCCATTATCGGCTGGGACGTTTTTCAGTACTGGGACCCGGATAATATCGAGGTCGTTTATCTGCCCCCGGAGCAACTCCCGCGGATTGCTTATATCCCCGGCGCTATTATTAAATTTACTGAAGATGCGGCAAGCGCCCGTGCATTTCTCGATTTTCTCGTATCGTCTGAAGGGCAAGCGATTTTTAAGAAAAATGGTTATTACACGACGGAAGCCGAAGTCAGGAAGTTCGCTCCGGATGCGGCCATCGGCGGCGAATATAAGCTGCCGGCGGATTATCAGCCGCTGGTAGAATAACCGTCCATCGGAAGGTATGTTAACATGTTTAAGCTTCTAAGAGGTACCGGCGGCGAGAGGATTTTCCGCGTCGCCACCGTCAGCGCCCTGGTTCTGCTGGCGGTGTTCTTTATCGGTATTATTGTCTCCACGCTTTCTTATACCGATTGGTCTACTTTTATCGCCGCACTGACCTCGCATGAAATACTGTTCGCTATCCGGTTGAGCCTCATGACGGCGACCATCGCCGCGGTAATTTCGCTGCTGATTGCCGTGCCGGTGGCTTATGCTATTTCCCGCTCCCGTTTCCCCGGTAAGGACATTGTCGATAGCCTGCTGGATTTGCCTATCGTTATCTCGCCGGTAGCTTTGGGTGCCGTCCTGCTGGTCTTTTTCAATACCCCCCTCGGCTCCGCCATCAATAATAACGTCATCAGGTTCGTTTTCGCCGTGCCCGGTATCGTGCTCGCCCAGATTACTGTTATCAGCGCCCTGGCCGTCCGGTTGCTCAAGTCTACCTTTGATAGCATCGACCCCCGTTACGAGCAGGTCGCCCGGACGCTGGGTTGCAGCAAGCCGGAGGCGTTTTTCCGGGTGGTATTGCCGATGGCGCGGGACGGACTGGTCGCCTCGGCTATTCTTACCTGGGCGCGCGCTATCGGGGAGTTCGGGGCGACGGTTATGCTGGCTGGCGCTACCGCCATGAAAACGGAAACGCTCCCCACGGCGATATTCCTCAGCCTGGCCTCGGCAGATGTGGAAAAAGCTATCGCGGTAATTCTCGTTTTGATATTTATCGCCGTGGTGGCTCTGCTGGTTATTAGGAAACTCATCGGCCGAAGGTATCAGATATGATTGAGGTAAAAGGACTCTCGCTGCGTCTGGGTGAGTTCCGCCTGAGGGATATCAATCTGTCCATCGCTGACGGAGAATATTTCGTTATCCTCGGCCCGACCGGCGCGGGTAAGACGGTGCTTATGGAGTGCCTCGCCGGCATTCATCGTATCCGGCAGGGAGGGATATGGCTGGACGGTACTGACATTACCCGCCTGGCGCCGGAGGAGAGGAACCTGGGCTATGTGCCCCAGGACTATGTATTGTTCCCCTTCCTTAGCGTCGTCGATAACATCACCTTCGGTCTGAAGCGGGCGCGGCGTTCCGGCGATGGCGTTCGGGAGTGGATTGACCGGCTGGCCGACCTTACCGGTATCGACCATCTGTTGCAGCGCGATACGCGCTCGCTGAGCGGCGGCGAAAAGCAGCGGGTGGCGCTGGCCAGGGCTCTGGCCCCTTCCCCCCGCATCCTCCTCCTCGACGAGCCCCTGGGCGCTCTGGACCAGCGGACGGCCAAGTCCCTCCGACTCGAGTTGCGGCGCGTCCACCGCGAGCTTAATCTGACCACCATCCATATCACCCACGACCTTATGGAGGCGCTGGAAATGGCGGACCGGGTGGCGGTTGTCCAGAACGGCCGGGTAGAGCAGGTGGCGCCGCCGGAGGAGATGCTCTTCTCTCCGCAGGGCGAGGGGGTGTCTGATTTCATCGGGGCGCCGAATATCCTGGACTGCGATTACTGCCGCAATTTAGGCCAGGGCATCGTCGAGGTGGGCTGTGGAGCGTTGAAACTGACCGTCCCCCATGAGGGCGGCCAAGTTAGTAAAGTGGCTATTCTGCCCCGACATGTCTATATTTCGGAGACCCGACCGCCCGGCCTGAGCGTTAACGGCTTTGATGGCGTCGTTACCGCCGTCAGGCATGTCGGCAATACCGTGAAAATCTGGGTCGATGTGCTGAATATCAACCTTATGGTGGAGACCCCTTCCTTTATTTTTGATGAAATGAATCTTGACGTCGGCAGCGAGGTCTTCCTCATCCTGAGAATGAGAAGGATACGCTGTTACGAAGGCCGGAGTTAAGAAGTTACTGTTTGCTCACATTGATCTTAGAAACTCACCCCCTTTGACCCCCTCTCGAACAGATTTATTATCGTCACTCGTATTTTATTCTGTTTAAGAGGGGGTAAGAATTTGAGAGGGGGCTTCGCCCCCTCTCTCTTAAACTCCCCTCTCCAGCCCTAAAATCTCTGGGTTCATGGCGGTGCTTCTGGCTGGAGAGGGGTAAGGGGTTAGGTTATTATTCTGCAACCAAATACAAACAATACTAAAAAATATTCCCCCAGATACCTAACTTTTGTTTGGCTGGTGCGTTATAATAAAACAGAACGTTATTGACATAAGGGGGGTTGATATGAAAAAATGGATATTTGGTTTACTCATAGTTGTCCTCTTGCTGGGCACGGTTGCCTGCGGCAAAGCTGAGGTTGCGACCCCGAGTCCGTATTCGGGTGGTGATTACACTGTGCTGGAATCGAAAGGCTTTGGCTCTGGTGTTAAAATACCCACGCCGACTGCTATTCCTCCCCCTGCCCCCATTACCGTCGCGTCATCGGGTGAAGAAACTTATTATTTCGACGTGTCGGTCCCCACGGAGCGTATGGTCATCCGTTCTGCGTATCTGTCTCTGGTGGTGGATGATGTTTCTGATTCTGTTGTCCAGATCAGTACTCTCGCCGCTTCCTTCGGCGGTTACGTGGTAAGTTCGAATATAGGCGAGGAGCAGAACCGACTGTACGCTAATATCAGCTTCAGGGTCGATTCCAATCGCTTTAATGAGGCCCTCCAGGCCCTGCGCGACCTTGCCGCCGATGTCAGGTCTGAGTCGACCTCCGGCGAGGACGTTACCGAGGAGTATGTTGACCTTGATGCCAGGCTGCGTAATCTGGAAGCCAGCGAGGCGCAGTTGCTGGAGCTGATGAAGCTGGCCGGCACGGTTGAGGAAATCCTGAAAGTCCAGCAGGAGCTGGTCGATACCAGGGAACAAATCGAGCAGACCAAAGGCCGCATGCAGTATCTGGAGCAGAGCTCTTCTCTGGCTTATATCAGTGCCTCCCTGGAGCAGTCCAAGCTTTCCGTTGAGTTCGTTGCCTATTCCCGTACTGTCAAAGAAGGGCAGGATATTCAGTTTGAAGCTATCGTCAGCGGCGGATTTTCTCCCTACACTTACGAGTGGGACTTCGGTGACGGCGAGACCAGCACCGAGGCAAATCCTGTCCATGCTTATCGCGATGATGGCATCTATACCGTTACCCTTAATGTTAAAGACGATAAGGAGCATACCGCCAACTTTGTGAGGACGGACTACATTACCGTCAGCGCTGGCTGGCAGGCTGGCAATACGGCCAGCAGCGCCTGGAAAGGGCTGGCCGCTTTCGGACGTTTTCTCGCTAACCTGTTTATCTGGCTGGGCTATTTCAGCCCGCTGTGGATTGCCGTCCTGCTGATTCTGTACTTCGTATGGTGGCGTAAGCGGAAGAAGAAAGCCCAATAAAGATAATAAAAAGAGAGAGGGGGCGTCGCCCCCTCTCTGGCTTTTCCCAAGGTCAACGCCGGGACGTCTAAGAGGGGCGTAAGCCCCCCTTCTTTTTTCCCTTTTTATATCTTCAAGCGTTTCAGGATTTCTTCCCGGCTCATCCCGGCGATGGCGATGGTCTTATTACGGCTGGTCTGCCCCTTCACGATAGATACGGCGGATTTCTTTATTCCCAGCGCCCCGCTGAGGAAATCAATGAATTCGCGGTTGGCTTTGCCCTTTTCCGGCGGCGCGGCGACCTTTACCTGGAGCGCGCCTTCGCGAAAGCCCGTTATTTCATTGCGGCTGGCATTGGGTGTGACCCTAACCGGCAGCCATCTGCTGCCGGGCCGACTTTTTTCGTTCAATTTTTTTCTCAGGAATGATATCGGCGCATTAGTCTTGGCCCGTGCTGCGTCCCATCAGTGAGGCTATTGCCCCCAGGAACAGTATCGCCGCCAGCGCGAACCAGAACCCCCAGGTGAAATTTTCGTGGATGATGGGATCGGTCGTTACCTCTAGGGCGCTGACGATGCCCAGCGCGACGCAAATCGTGGCGATTCCCGCTAAAATTGCCCCGAGTAGTCCCATATGATGCCCTCCTTGTCGTTTTATTGTCTGGCTTTTAATATTATATAATTGAGTACGGGCTTTTTGTGCTTTGGAGATAATATAACATGAAATTGACAAATAATCTATATTTATATCCGGAACAGGGCATGCTGGACTGTAATACCTATGTTATCACCGGTAAGCCCGGCATCATCATCGACCCCGGCAGCATGGACTTCCTGGAGGCGCGGTTAGACGGCCTGCGCGGTGACGGCATCGACCCCTCGAGTATCGGTATTATCGTTAATACGCACCTGCACGTCGACCATTGCGGCGCCAACGAAGCCTTTAAGAAACTCTCCGGGGCTAAAATCGCCCTTCACCCCGTCCAGAAGCAAAACTATCGACTGGTTGTCGTCGATGGTGCCCGACTTTTCGGTATGGAACCATTGGAGTTCGCTGAGGACTATCTCCTGGATGAGAGTCTTTTACGTAGCGGCGGTATGGAGCTTGAGTTGATACCGTCACCGGGGCATTCGCCGGACTGTGTCTGCTTTTATGACCGGGCGGCTAAAGTGCTGGTCTGCGGCGATGTGCTTTTCGAGGCGAATACCGGCCGCGTTGACCTTCCGGGTGGTAATGGGGATGCGCTGAAAAAGTCCATCGAGTCCCTGTCGCTACTCGATGTCGAGTATCTGCTTCCCGGTCACATGGGTATTATCACCGGCGACGGCAGGGTGAAGGAAAACTTTGATTTCATCCGGATGAATGTCTTCCCGTGGTTATAAATGAAAGGTGTATCGGCTATGGCTGACATTGAAAAGGAAATCGGTGATTTATTACGTCGGCATGGGCTGACTCTTGGTGTGGTGGAATCAGCCACCGGCGGGCTGATTTCCCATCTCATTACTGGCGTGCCCGGCAGTTCCGACTACTATAAGGGGTCGGTCACGGCCTATAGCAACGAGATTAAGATTAAGATTATCGGCGTTAAGGCTGCCACACTTAAAAAATACGGCTCGGTCAGCCCGCAGGTCGCCGAAGAAATGGCCGCCGGCGGCCGTAAAGTGCTGGCGGTGGATATCTGCCTGGCGGATACCGGCATCGCCGGGCCGGGGGGTGCCGCGCCGGGCAAATCGGTGGGGCTATTCTATATCGGCCTCGCCTCTAAAGACGGCGTTTTCCATCGTAAACATGAGTTCCACGGCGACCGCGCTGAGAACAAGAGGAGCGCCGCCGCGGCTGCTTTAGCCTGGCTCAAGGAATATCTGACAGGCTCATAATTTAGCGTTGTCTGAATGCGTTTGGGAATGCTTTTTTTGCAAGTTTAGTTATTCTGTCCTGGCTTCTCATGCCCCTTGTTCCCGACCCGCTGGTACCGACTCTCAAGTTCGGGGCTGTTCGCGCTGTTCTGCTCTGGCGCATCGCCTTAAAAGTGCCCGTCCATAGTCTTTTACATTTGGGGCAGTATAAAAATAAATCACCATTATCGTCGATTTTTATCTTGAGTTCGGTTTGATCTGTGTCGTGTATAAACATAACGATTCCTCCGCTTTATACTATTCGAAAGCCTCGGGGAATTTATCTCGTGCTTTCCTGACCAGGTTTTCGTCTGCCATGGATATTATTGCTTCGGATTTTTGCTCGGCTTTACTGGCCCTTTGCTCGGTTTGCTCTTTCCCCGCCGCCCCGATTTGCAGGCCGAAGAATGCCCCTACCAGTGTCCCGAGGACGCTGGTAAACAGACCTACTATCGCCACGATGTCATTGGATTCTTTAAAACCGAAAGCGAGGAGTATTAATACCAGTAAAGCGGCAATAAAAAGACCGATGATTGCCAGCCAGAAAGCTTTTCTAATTCGGTATTTCTCCAGTTGCGGGTCTTTGGCCGTCGCTGGCGTCTCTTTGACCGGTGCGGCCGGTTGGCTGACTTCCTGTGACATATCTCCCTCCTTTCCTTTACTTTTGGCACAAAATATACATCTGGAGGATATAATTGTCAATAGAATTGTGCCCCTCGGCGCAGCCGACTTGACACGCGGCGAAGCACTCACTAATATGCATTTAGTTGGGAGGTGTCTATGGCTGAGACTGAAAAGTTTACGGTTTCCGGGGATCAGGTCGTTAAAAAGATAAAGCAGCTTATCCACGAGGGTAATATCCGCACCGTCCGCCTGATTCATAAAGACCGGACTATTATCGAAATTCCCCTGAGCGTCGGCGCGCCCGTGGCGGCCTTGGGAATCCTGGCCGCGCCGGTCCTGGCGGCTGTCGGGGCCTTCGCGGCGCTGGTTACCGAATGCACTATCGAAGTGGAAAAGATAGAAGGAAAAAAATAGAGTCGTGAGGTCGGGCTCAGATGATTAAGCATATTGTTATGTGGAAGCTCAAGGATTTCGCCGAGGGCGCTTCGAAAAGTGAGAATGCTCAAAATATCAAGGTTCAACTCGAGGGACTGAAAAACAAGATTAAAGAGGTCAGGTCGCTGGAAGCGGGCATCAATATCAATGACTCCGCCGATTCTTATGACGTGGCGTTGTATTCCGAGTTCGCCAGTCTGGAAGATTTAAAAAGATATCAGCACCACCCCGAGCATGTTAAGGTGGGCGATTTCATCATTAAGCTTCGACTCGATAGGAAAGTCGTGGATTACCAGGTCTAGCCTTCGTTGTCATTCCGGCGAAAGCCGCAATCCAGTGGTGGGGTTGGGTTTGTTACTTGTTGCTTGACACTTGATACTTAACATCGCGCTGGTTTACAATGCGTCTATCGACTCTGTTAATTGGGGGTGGTAACCGTGGACATTGAATGGTTTCGTGACCTGGTGATATGTATCTTCGGTCTGTTGGCGACGGTGGGTGTCATTATCCTGGTCGTGCTGGCGTTTATGTTCTATTTCCGCCTGAAGCCGCTCCTCGATTCCATGAAGAAGACCGCCGGCACCGTCGCTAAAATTACTTCTGCCGTGGAAACGGAACTGGCCGGGCCTATGGCGCAGATTATATCTTTCGTTCAGGGCTGCCGGCAGGCAATCGGGCTTTTCAATCGATTTTTCAGAAGAGAAGAGGAGGAAGATTAAAATGGGTGAAAAAGAGGGTGGCAGCAGTTTCCTTATTGGGTTTATTATTGGCGCCGTCGCCGGGGTCGCCATTGGTTTTCTTTATGCTCCCAAGGCTGGCAAGGAGACCCGGGCTATATTGAAAGAGAAGGCGGGACAGCTTAAAGATAAAGCCGGTGAGCTTATTTCCCGGGCTACTAAGGATACGGGTAAAGGCTAGAGCCTGACTTTTATTCTACTTTCAATCTTTCTCCCTTTGAAAAAGGGAGATGAAGAGGGATTTTAGTTACCCCTTTTCCCCGCCCCTCGGTTGTCATCTTTTTCCACCCGCGCCGCCCTCGCACCATCTACGGCTTAGCCTGTAGGATAGCCCTCAACTTTCCCCCCTCTTCCTTATTGGATTGTGTTTCTCCCCTTCAATATATCTAGCCATGGGCATCGCTTATTCGTTACAAGTATTAGTCCAAAATCAAATACGACTAAGTTGTTTTCTTCTTCGTCTTAGTTTTGCTCGCTTGAGGTTCAATTTTCTTTGTTTTAAGTTTAAATTCGCCAAGAAATTGAGTGAAGGCATTTTTCCCTTTACGACTGGTTTCAATTTGTTCAAGTGTCTCACGTTCAATTTCATAACATCCCTCCTCAGTAATCATCCAAGCATCTGTTTCCCTTCCAACTCCGCCTGCCATTTCTGCCCTTTTCTTTGCCTCATATGCAATTTGTAAAGTCTGACATGCAGTAAGAGACGGTCTGAATTGAAGGAATGCAAATACTGGCTCCGCATGTCTATCTCCGATCCCAGAACAGCAAAAACCCAATGAATCATAACTCCTATAAGTACCAGGGTCAACAATATAATACAAATGTGCCTTTTTATCTACTCCTCCTAAGATAAAATCCGCGTCAAGACCATAACCATTATTATATTGTTCTATGCCCTCTAATATTTGCATATTCGTGTCTTCAAGCAGTAATCTTTGCTTTTCATAAAAATCTTGAAAAGAGGAAAAACCGTAACAACTCAAAACTTCATCTTCAACACGTTTTTTCCTGATAGAACGGTAGCTTTGTGCTATACTCTCAACTAACTCCCTAATTTCCATTGTTGTTGTTACCTTTGCGTCTTCAAGAAGTTCGGGTTCGTGAACGGTGCCTGCTGTAAGAATTACTGCATTTGGAGACATTAGTTCATATTTTGGCTCGTGCTCAAAAGCTATAGTGCCATCCTCAGTTGTAACCATTCTATCAGATACCAAAATCACTTTGGTTCTGTTTTCGCATAAAGCACCCACAAGTTGAGTCATTTTCTACCTCCTTCGTATCTTTTTATATAGTTGTCGCTTTAAGCTATTATAGTGTCTAAGAGATACGTTTACAATATTAGAGCTATGTAAGCAATCCTAGTTAATACGTGGTGCTACACTTTTAAAGAATATTTAGTATTTTATTTTAATTAATTCTTATCCCCGCCTTTTCCCCCATTTTTTCTTTTTGTCTGTGTCTTTGACCTTTTTACTTCTAATTTTTGAATTCTCCCCCCTTACCCCTTTTCCCCTCCCCTCTGGTATAATTACCTCATGAGCACCCCCCTTCTGGTCCTCTTTGACGGCAACGCCATCGTCCACCGCGCCTTCCATGCCTTCGGGGCTACCAGGTACCGGCAGGCCACCCCGCTCACTATCTCCAAAACCGGCGAGGTCGTCAGCGCCGTCTATGGCTTCGCCCTGATGCTGCTCAAGGTCTTGAACGAACTCAAGCCCACCCACTTCGCCGTCGCCTTCGATAAGAAGGGCCC
>CAZEUJ010000065.1:0-11122 GCA_964514525.1 uncultured Dehalococcoidaceae bacterium | reverse complement strand
TGGAAAAGTAGCTTACCGCGAAGCGATGCGCCTCGTCCCGGAGACGCTGTAAAAGTTGAAGGCCGGGTGAAGACCGGGGTAAATCTATCGGCTTACTACGCCGGGGCAAAAATATCTCTTCGTTTTCTTTAGCTAAGCTGATGATCGGTATCTCGGTGCCGGTTTCTTCCAAGGTCGATAAGGCGGCATTGAGCTGCCCTTTGCCCCCGTCAATCAGAATCAGGTCGGGCATAATTGCCCAGGTATCGGTAGTAGAAGCCCCGTTTTTATGCTTGAAACGCCTCCGCAGGACCTCCTGCAGCATAGCGTAATCATTGGCGCCTTCTACTGTCTTTATTTTAAAGCGGCGGTAGTGGGCCGGTTTCGGTTTGCCTTTCTCAAAGACAACCATGCTGCCTACCGCCGAGCTGCCCTGGATATTGGAAATATCGTAAGCCTCCATACGTTGCGGCGCGTTTTTCAACTTGAGTTCCTTCTCAAGTTCGGCTAATGCGTCATCCATTGATTTCGCGGTCGCCAGTTCTTTAATTTTAAGCTGCTCCAGGCCCTGTCTGGCGTTCTCGGCGGCGATATCCACCAGTTGTTTCTTTACGCCGCGCCGCGGCACCTGAATCTCGACTCTGCCTACCCGACGGCTTTTCAGCCATTCTTTAATAATTAATTTATCTTCTACGGGATACTGAAGGAGCAAAAGCGGTGGAATCTGAGGACAAGATGAATAATACTGCTTTACAAAACTGGTCATAATCTGCTTCGGTTCTTCCTGGCGCGTTCCCTGCAAGAGAAAACTCTCGCGGCCGGTCAATTTGTTGCTGCGTACGAACAACACCTGGACGTAAGCCTGGTCGCCGTCCTGAACGAAAGCTATCACATCCTCCTCGCCTCTGATGACGGCGGCAATCTTTTCCCCTTCTATAACCTGGTGTATCGCCTGGATCTGGTCTCTCAACAGGGCCGCTTTTTCATAGTTCATAGAGTCGGCGGTCTTATCCATGCGGGCTTTAAGTTCTCTGACCACCTTTTCCTGCTTCCCTTCGAGAAAGAGGGTGACCTCTTTGATTACCTGGGCGTATTCTTCGCGGCTCACCCGTCCGGTGCAGGGCGCCAGGCAATGCCCCAGGTGATATTCCAAGCAAGGCCGTAACGCCTTACCCGTGATGGGCTTGGAACAGATGCGCAGCGGAAAAATGTGCTGCAAGACATGTAGTGTCTGCTTCACCGACCAGCCGCTGGAAAACGGGCCGAAGTACCGGCCGCCGTCCTGTTCAAAGCGACGTGTAACGTACACGCGGGGCCACTCCTCATTGAGGTCTATTTTCAGGTAGGGAAAGGCCTTATCATCCTTGAGGCTGACATTGTAGTGGGGGTGGTATTGCTTGATGAAGTTTAGCTCCATGATAAGAGCTTCCTGTTCTGAAGTAGCGATATAGAAATCAATATCCGCTATCCGGGAGACCATGCGTTGTATCTTGGGGGTGAGCTTATGGGTAGACTGGAAATATGACCTGATACGCTGATAGAGGTCAGCCGCTTTTCCAACGTAAAGTATCGTTCTCTCGGCATCTCTCATGAGATAAACGCCGGGACGGTGCGGCAATCGCTTGAGCTGCTCCTCTATCAAGCTGCTGACCATCTTACTCCTCAAACACCACCCACCAATATTCTAACACAGCCGATATCATGAGCAAATAATTCGTTTTAACAATAGCGTAATAGTAAAAAACACTATCGAAAGCGATTTCATCGCTTTCGCCATGGCCTATTATCGTTTTAAGTTTACTATTGAGCTTTCAAATCTGGTAAATACAGATTTATAGTATTGGCTGAGATGGCGTATCCTATCCCTTCCACCGATACCCCTACCATTTTCGCCGTAACAATCCCTATGACTCTCCCCTGCATATCCAGAAGCGGCCCGCCGCTATTGCCCGGGTTTATGGCGGAATCCGTTTGCACCCAGGTAATATTCCTGCCGTCATCGTATTCGATGGTGGAAACCAGTCCGGAGGTGACCGAGACATTCTCATTACCAAGAGGGTATCCCAGCACCATTACCGATTCCCCGATATTTACGCCATTAAGGTCCCCGATACTCAAGGCGTGCAGGCCTGTGGCTTCGATTCTTACGAGGGCAAAGTCATGTACCATGTCCCTTGCCTCGACAGTCCCGTCATAGCTTGTGCCGTCTTTCAAATATACCGTTATCGTTTCAGCGTCGCTGATCACATGGTTACTGGTAAGTATCAGTCCATCACTTTCAATTATAAAGCCCGAACCACCGATTTCAGTCCCGGATTCCAGCTCTGTTTCAATACGTACAACGGCGTCACTTGCTAAAGCGGAAATTTCTTCTGCGGTCAATTCCGGAGTCTCGTAAGTGACCGGGATGATAACCGATGCCTCGGTCACCTTAACGCCCTGCTTACGGGGGAGCCAGGTAGGACTATAGTCTACAGCTGAGTTAATGGTCAGCCTCGTCAAATTGCCGCCATCACGATCGATAATATATATCTCATCATTTTCATCATCCTTATTGGAATTAAAGATTACTTTGCTACCATCCGGAGACCAATATGGCGAGAACGAAGAATAATCACTCGATGCGGAAATATCACGTAGGTTACTACCGTCGGCAGAAACTACCCAGATACCCCAGGTCCCCTGGCCTTTTATGGCCTGGAATAATATCTCCGTTCCATCAGGAGACCATCGAGGGAAAAGCTCATAAGAGACATCCTGGAAAAGTTGACGCTGTTGAGAGCCGTCAGCATTCATCACCCATATTCGACGTATAGAGGTGGCCTGAGTCATCACCGATACATACACAATCCTGGTACCATCCGGAGACCAATCGGGATAATCATCGTATAAGTTATTATTTGTAAGACGCTGGAAGTTACCGCCATCGACATCCATAATATAAATTTCCGGCGGGTCGTGCTCCCACGATTGGAAAACAATTTTCTGACCATCATGCGACCACGAAGGCTCAAATGCATCCCTTCCAGAAACAACCAGTGTCTGCCAAGTGCCATCAATATTAGCGATAATTGTTTCATCTGTGGTCGTATCCGCCTCAGTGACAACATCAACGTACATAATACGCCTGCCGTCAGGCGAGGGGACGATCCGGTCTTGAACCTCTCCGGCACCGATTGGCAACTTTTCAACGTTAGTGCCATCGATATCCATGATATATACATCAAATTCGTCCAGTGTTTCGTCCTGCCGATTTGATAAGAATATCACGCGGTCCGGTTCCACGGTTACGTCGGGTGTTGCCGTCATGGTCACGCCGTCTTTAGTAGCTTCTACAGTAATATCGTCATTATATGTCCCCGGCTCGTCACCGGCGGTGAACAGGCCGGTACTGGTAATCGTTCCCGCATCACCGCTGACGCTCCAGTTGAAGTCAAGGCCGGCGATCCGGTTGCCGTACTCATCGGCGCCCACGGCGATGAACTGCTGTGTCATCCCGATCCCGAGGTCTATTTGCGTCGGCGCTGTAACAATCTGCGCCAGAGGCCTGGGTACGATGGTAACCTTCCCCTTGGCCTGACATACTGTGTCCCCCTGGGTTACTTCGACGGCTATAGCGTCATCATAACTGCCCACTTTTTTCGGTGCCGTGTAGACACCCTGTTCTGTGATAGAGCCGGCGTCTTGATTATTCATAGACCAGGTCGCTCCCAGGTCTTTTATCTGATTGCCGTACTGGTCTTTAGCAATAGCCTGAAGCTGTTTGGTATCACCCGCGTTAATCTCAAGCGTGGAGAGCGTCGCGGTTGCCAGGGGGTCCGGCTTTATCGTTACCGAAGCAGCGCCCGTGGCGGAAAACGTTTCCAATTCCGCGGTAACCATTACACCTTCAACAAAAGTGCCGGCTTTCGTTCCTGAAGTGAAAACGCCCTGGTCCGTAATAGTGCCCGCTTCCGACTCCCAGGAAATCGCTGCCTCGGAAATCGGATTGCCGCTGGAGTCCGAAACCTCGCTGGTGAACGTTTGGCTCTGACCGATATTTAATTCGACCGTCGCCGGTGTCAGCTTTACCGACTCTACAGGCCCATGGACCACGGTAATGGTCTGCATCGCCAGGCTCGTTTTTGAAGGTTTATCTTTTTTAGACGCAGTTACTGTTACGGTGTAGGTGCCGGCTCTGGTATATTCATGAGTAACGGATTCACCCACCGTGCCGGTGTTCACCGACTGACCATCGCCAAAGTCCCAGTTGAATAAGGTAGTATTATCTGATTTCGCTTCCGTTTTGTTGATAAATACCACGGTAAGGGGAGCCTGCCCGCTGGAGACATCGGCTTCAAATACGACCTTCGGCACCCCTTGACAACCGATGGCCACCGGCATCATAGACAATATAAGTAGAGCACTCACACACGAGATAATAATTCTTTTCATTCCTCACCTCATAATATTTATACCCATAAATATAAAAGGCGCCAGTACCTCGTTTCCTGCGGTAACAACGCCTTTATCGAATCCTGAATATCTTCGCGGATAATTCAATATTCACATTTGTTCTATCTCACTCATAGTCGCATAATTATACTGGTCAAATATTGTCCTGTCAATATCATATTCCACATGCATAATAGCCAAAAGATGGTATCCATTTGATAAATCAATATAGCAGACTCAAAAGACAGGTCCCCTGAATCCAGGGGTTATCAGTGACGCAGGTACCGGTATGCTTTTAGATTAGGTTATCTTAATTAAGCCTTGCTTGATAGCTACTACTACAGCTTCGGTGCGGGCGTTGGCATTTAACTTCCTCAGAATAGAGGTAACATGATTTTTAATGGTCTGCTCGCTAATGCCGAGCTCAGCGGCGATCTGTTTGTTAAGATAACCCTGGGCAATATATTGCAGGATTTCTATTTCTCTGGGGGTTAGGGGTGAAATAAAAGCTTCAGCCTCGCTCTTTGTAGTTAATTCCTGGAACTGCTGCAACACATGCTCGGCCACTTTAGGGCGCATGGTAAGGCTTTCGTTTATCGGGTGTTCGCCCCTGTTAACCCGCCTTACGATTTCAACCAGTTGTTCTCCGGTGACTTCCTTGCTCATATAAGCGACAGCTTGTGCCTTGAGGGCCAGGAACAATTGCTGGTCATCGGGGTTAGAAGTAAGCACGATAACGCCGATATTAGGTGAACGCTGTCTTATTTTTCGGGCCAGTTCCAGCGCATTCTCCGAAGGTCCATCAAGGTCCAGTAAAGCAACGTCCGGAGGCAGGTTATCAATGGCTTTAAGTACTTCGTTGTTGATGCCCGTCGTACCGATGATGACGATATCATCGGTATCCATAAACGTATGCTCGATGGCCTGCAAGAATAACGATTGCTGGCTTATGATAAATACCTGAATCTTATTGTTTTTATTGTTCATCTTAGTGCCTCCAGTTTGGGTTATTGTTTGGTAGCCCATACTGGTTTACCTCCTAGCCTTTTTTTGTACGCTATTAACGCTCACTTTATAACTGGAAATAAACTGTTCAACCAGATACGGGTCAAACTGTTTACCGGAACATTGTTTTAGTTTTTCCAAAGCCTGTTCAACAGGCATGTCACCGGATAAAGACTTTTCGCATGTCATATTAGTAAAAGCATCAGCTATAGATATTATACGTGATTCAAGAGGTATCTGCTCACCATTCAGGCCGTCGGGATAACCGCTGCCGTCATAACATTCATGGTGGTGTAAAATACCGTTGGCGCAAGAAGCCAGTTGAGGTATCCGACCAACGATATCGGCCCCGGCCCGGGGGTGCTTTTTCATCTCCTCCGCTTCTTCTGAAGTCAGTTCATCCGTCTTATTTAATATGGTTTCGTTAATATCTATTTTGCCGATATCGTGCATCAAAGCACAGGCCTCCAACCGGTTGATGTCGGTTGGTTCCAGTTTAAGCGATTTTGCCAGAGCTAGAGCACACTCGGCAACTTTCTTAGAATGACCACTCGTTAAATAACTTTTAGAATCAAAGGTCTCTGATAAAACATGAATTAAGTTAAAGTATTTAGTATCTACGTTGCTGCCCTTAGCCGCAGTCAACTCAGCCAATTGAGATGGCGATGGAGTTCCTGAAGCACAGTAGCTCTTGTTACCGCCGCTTCTTTTAACGCGGTACAGAGTAACGTCAGCGGCGGCAATAATGTCAGTGTGGCTAATACCGTCATCCGGCCAGCTTGCCAGACCGATACTGGTAGTAACACGAATGTCCCCGGAATCTAATCCCTTGGCAATTTTCTCACGGACCCGTTCGATAACCTGCAGAGCATCTTCAATATTTGTCTGCGGCAGGAGAATGGCGAACTCGTCGCCGCCATAACGAAAAGCATAATCGACGTTCCGGATAGCGCTTTTAATAATATGGCCTATGTCTCTCAGGAGCCTGTCCCCGGAAAGATGCCCGTAGTTATCGTTAAACGTCTTGAACGAGTCTAGGTCGAGAATAGCCAGGGTGAAGACGCCGCCGTAACGGGAATGCCGGCCGATTTCGTTATCGATCATCTCATCCAGGGAGCGGCGATTAAGCAGTCTGGTCAGTTCGTCAATGCGGGCTTTCTTTTCGGCCTTGGCGTAAAGCTGCGAGTTCTCCAGCGGCATGGCAATCTGTGAAGCAAGCTGCTCCAGAAGCTTGATGTGCCGCTGGCTATAGGCATTAGGTCGTTTACTGGCCACAATGAAACTACCAATAGCCCTGCCCTTGACAACCAGCGGCAGGTAAGCCATGGTACGCAATCCAAGTTGGAAAAACTGCTGCCCGGTAGTAAAGTACATTTCCCGCGATAGGTCAGGTTCAATAAAAGATTTCTTTTGAGTTACCACCCACCCGGTACCCGTCCCTTCCAAGGGCACCCTATCGCCTACCTGGTAGGCAGAACCTTCCGGTGAGGACAATGCCATACAGCAAAGGTTGTTTTCTTCAGTGAGAACGATCGATGCCCAGCTGACATCAACCACCTTCTTCAGTTCTTCCAGAAAGCTACCGAATATTTGCTGGATATCCAGGCTCGAGGACAATATCACGCTGGAGCTATTGATCACGGATAACTCTTCTTCACGCTCCCTGAGTTGCTCGCTGAGATATTCCTTTTCCAGACTTACCGCGACGCGGTTGGTAACATCCTCAATGATGGTAAAGTCCTCGAGCGAATATCTGCCTGATTGCTTTTTGCCCAGTGCCAGGATTGCTATCAAATGGTCACGACTTATTAAAGGCACAAACAGGGCTATCTCTTTAGAATCTATCTCTTCTTTCTCCTGCGGCCAAAGACTAAGAAAAGCGGGGAGGATGTTCAGATTCTCCCTGGATAAAAACTTCTGCTCTTTTTCAAGATATTTAATAATAGGATTACCCGCCCTGAGTCTCAGGTTGGTGAAACGGTTTTCCTTGTCCATGGATTCAACGAAGTGGGCTTTAAAATCCTCGCCGCCGGTTTCAGGAAAAAGCAGGCACGCCTGCTTTATATTAACAGCTTTAATGATCAACGTCAGCAACTCACCGCCCTGTTCCGTCAGACTAAAGACGTTATGTATTTTGTTGGTAAAATCATTGAGTCGGCGGCGGTAATTATATATCGAGCCCTGGAAAGCCCGGCTCATGATTTCAAAGAAATAGCCGCGTATCTTATAGATGAAGATGGTGACCAGCATAGCTATCAGGGTAGCCATTACCGACGCGATAATATCCAACTCGAAATCAAACACGCTGTGGCTGATAAAAAGCAACAACCAGAAGCTGAGAGTACCGATAATGATAAGGCTTATCCAGGCCGTACTCTGCCGCAAGACGAGCTTGATATCCACCAGCTGATGCCTGATAACGGCGTAGCTGAGAATTATAGCATTAAGGAGGTTACCGTAATGGGCGATAGGGAAATCATTAAAAAATGCGGGCACGCTTACAGCGGTAAATACAACTAAAATAGAGATACCCAGCATCAAGGTAAGAATTTGATTATTCAATACAGGGTTACTGGAGTGCTTTAACATCCTGCTAAAAACGTAAAGATTTCTGGCCGCGAAGATCAACAACGGTAAAGCAACGATCGCTACTCCAACCGAATATGTACTCCGAACATAGACACCATCAACGACAATATCGGTCGTAACATAACCCAATAATGTAGTGACAATAATTACCGCTAACGAAACGTAAGCGAAGGGTAACCAGCGTTTTTGACCGGGTGGATAAAAGGAGGAGGTGAAACAATGAAATTGTACCGACACTAAAGAAAAAAGGATTGCGGTGAGCTTAAACCATGTAGGCCCCATTCCGGCAAACAGCTGACTACGATCAAGGAAAGATACAAGACTCCATATCATCGCCGAGGCAAGGAACAAAATAAATAATAAGTGCCGCCTCTGCCATGGCCCGCTACTGGCGGTAGTGATAAGCAGAGGAATATAGGCAATAGTAGCGACTAAAGGAGCAATAGCGTACGCATTCATATATGGGCATTATTAAGCTAAACGAGAACACTGTCAAGAGGTAACTAAAGTAGGCAAACCAAGGTAAGGATACTAAAGTACTACTAAATGGCCACTTCTTCCGCGTCTGATTTTTCCGGGATTTTCTCCCGGGTTCTAGCTACGACGATAGTCTCCTCTATCTCAGCAGTCAGCAGGGAAATAACTTTTTCGGGCGGATTTACGTGGGGCGGTTTTAAATGGGCGAGGTCGGCTCCCTCGGCCTGCCTTCTGGCAATATAACCGCTGAAAGTACCTTTCGGCAGGATATCGACCTTAATTCTGAAATCTTCAATATCCGTTAAATCATTATCCCGGGTGACTTCAGGAGACTTGTTCTTATCCGGCTGGGCCAGATTTTCATATATTAACGCGGCGATTTTTTGTGCATCACCCTGATAGCCATCTTTAAGCTCAAGGCCAATGTTCAACATCAGGTTTTCAGCATCCTTATAAGCTATCCAATCCTGATAGGGAACCCCGGTGCTTTCTATTGCCTGCCAGATGCTTCTTTCGGTAAGAGTAATAACGTAGAAATCAAGAAAATCATCCACCCTTCTTTCAAAAGCCATCTGGGGGATATTTATACCCAGCTTGTCATCACGCAATGACGTAATCCTAACCATATCTCCGACCCGATACCTCACCATCGAACCACCGTGAAAATTGGTGATGACTATCTCATAGTTCTCACCGGGTTTCACCTCATCGATTAACAATGTTTTTGGCTGATAGCTGTGGTCCATCTGCCATTTCAGTTGTTCATCTTCCGGGATAAACTCAATGAAGTTCAGATTGGGGACAAAAGTCATGCCATCATAGTCCCATGCCTGCGTGGCGATAACACCGCCTTCAGTACATGCATATATATCCAGAGGGTTCCTCCCCCAGAGTTCTCTGATTTTTTCCTTGTAAACAAGGCTATCCGTACCGCTACCAATTATTCCCTGTATCTTCCATAAATCCCTGGGCAGCAAGGAGCGCTTATCCAAGCGACTCCTGACCTTGCCTCTGGCTAATCGCCACAAAGCCTTTGGCCTCTTTAAAAACGGGCGAAGGCTAATCCCACTTGAGGAATCACGAATTTTCTCACCTACATTCACCAAGACCAGGGAAAGTCCAAAAAAGTAATTAAAACCCTCAGACATGGCCTTTTGAAAGCCAAGCCTGATTCTATCCTCGAAAGATAATTTTTCCGCCTCTTTCAAAGTGGGCAAATAGTGTATAGGCGATTGAATTTGTAAAAGGTCGGCAAAGGTACCCGAGATATAAGGACTGGGCGCCACAGCATACAGGATATCGATACTACGCGGGATATGCGAGGTATCGCCCCAGCCGTTGCAGCCAGAAAGAACGCCTACACCGTATAATACCTTGCTCAACTCCACGGCATAGTCGGAGGTCATCGGCACCCACTTGCACGGATATTCCCCAGTCCTTCCCGAAGTATGTACCCATAATTCCGGTTTGCCCGGTAGTATATCTTCTCTTTTTTCGATAAGCTCAGGGCAATAGTCCTTATAGGTTGTCAACGGTACCATCTGCCGGAATTCTTCGACTGTTTTCGGCTTGGCGCCGCTCATGATTTTATCACCGAGTTTACAGTTGTTAAGTAGCTCCAGTTGTTCCAACAGGAGGCGTTTCTGAATATCCATGAAATCATTTATCGAAAGACTGAGAAAGCCGCAGCACATCTGCCACAGCTCTTCATCCCTGCCTTCACGAAGGAGCTCTATAGCCTTTGGCATGAACACCTCCCAAGCTTTACCATCTGGCAAACGCAGATACAACAAAAGGCTATGATATATGGGCTAGCTTGGGAAGTGATTCTGTTCTAGAACACAGTTCTATTAGATACGAAAAGACCCTACAATAGATGTGAGGCTGATGATGGTTGACGTTGAGGAGGAGGAATTAATACGTCTCGGTGTTTTCGTCAGGCCGATAGAAAGATTCCAGTTGCCGGCTCAATGCCTGGATATCTATTTCCTGCTGCCCCTGGCCCATGCTCATGCTATAGCTGACGAAGAACTCGAGGAAATTGTGGAGGAGTTCCATCATCTGACTGGTGAAATGCTGGAACTCTTCTTTGGTGATATATTCTTTTTGAGAATTTTTCAATTGACACTGAATGAGATAATTGACGAACTCGGTTCGGTTCATCTCGCCGCGGTTTTCATCAATTTGCTTGACGACGTCTTCCTTGACCACCATGATCAAGTCGTCTTCATCTAGTAGCAGGGTTCTTCTCATCGGCGTCCTTTAACTATACTGATAGCCTTAAAAGGCCCACTCTTTTTAATTGTAATGTAAGTGTATCATCAGGGCATAAAAATATGTATAAAAGTAATAAAAGAATCATAAAGATTTGCTTAAGGTTTCATTAAGCAGGAGGAGTTTAGCTTTATGGAAATAAAAAAACCTGAAGACCGGCGGTCCTCAGGTCGCCTCCCGGAGCCGGGCGATTTGCGGCCTCACACGATTTCGCGGTTACCGGGTTCCAGCATATTCATGAGTGTATCGATGGCCTTAAGCAGCTTGAATCCTGTGTCCGTCACTTGATAAGCCACCATGGTATTATCCATGTTCACTTTATTGATAAAACCCTGATTTACCAGATATTCAAGGTATTTTTGTA
>CAZEUJ010000064.1:6363-11266 GCA_964514525.1 uncultured Dehalococcoidaceae bacterium | reverse complement strand
GGCCGATGGGGAACATGCTGTCCACCGCCTTGATGCCGGTCTGCACGGGGGTATCCACAGGAGCGCGTAATACAACGTTGGGGGCGACCCGCTCGATAGGCCGGGTCTTATCCGTCCTGACAGCACCTTTGCCGTCCAGAGGGCGTCCGAGAGGATCGACGACGCGCCCGATAAGCGCCTCACCCACCGGCACCTCGGCGATACGGCCGGTACATTTGACCTCGTCGCCTTCCTTAATGCCGGTATAGTCCCCAAGGACAACGGCGGAAACGCTATCCTCCTCAAGGTTTAAAGCGATACCGATAATGTCATTGGGAAACTGAAGCAACTCATTATATTTTGCCGAAGCCAGACCGTGAATCCGGGCAATGCCATCACCGACCTCAATCACCGTGCCGACATCCACCATGGTTACGGTCGTACCGAACTGCTCAATCTGCTGCTTGAGTATAGAAACGATATCTTCGCCTCTCGTTGCCACTTGAGCTACCTCCTTTACCTCCCGTTTAAATCAACTATGGTCATTTGATAATTCAGACCCCCAAATCCCCACCACTGGATTCCAGCCTTCGCTGGAATGACAACATAAAAGCACTAACGCTGCATCCTCCCGCCGACCAGCTCTTTTTTCAAAGCCAAAAGCTTAGCGCGGGTACTGCCGTCCAGGAGCTTGCCCCCAACCCTGGCGACAATCCCGCCGATAATATCAGGGTCGACCGCAGGTTCGAGCACTACTTTTTTCCTAACCATAGCGCTCAGGTCCGCGGCCATTTTCTCTTCGTCATTTTTATCGAGGGGGACGGCGGTAACGACTTCCGCCGTCTGAATCCCGTGATAATCATCCAGCAGGCGCCGGTATTCGCCGGCGATGGCGGGCACCATGCTAACCGCGCCGCGGGTTATCAATAACTTGACTAAATTTAGAGCCAGGGGATTGATATCGCCAAGACGTTTCAAGAGCCGGGACTTATCCTCGATTTTGATTTTCGGACTCTCCAAGACGGCCAGAAACATACCCTCACCGAGGGCGTCGACGATTTTCTGGAGGTCGGACTGCCATCGCTCCAACTCATTTTTCTCCAGCGCTATCTCAAAGACCGCCTGAGCATAACGCCGGGCATTCATTTTTTTTGGCATAGCCTAGCCCCTAATTACCGATTAATTTTCTTTCTTTAGGGTGGAACTCTCTTCCAGCACCTTTTCAATAAGCGCGCGGTGGTCCTCTTTATCCAGAGATTTCTCGATAACCTTGCCCGCCGCCAGCACCGTTAAATCGGCGAACTCGCGGCGCACCTCGCCGATAGCCTCATCGCGCTCTCTCTGAATCTCCGAACGCGCCCGCTTTATAAGGGTCTCAGCCTCCTGGCGGGCATCCACCTGCGCCTTTTGCTTGACCTCCTCGCCGGCTTTTACCGCGCGGGCAATGCGCTCCTGACCCTCGCGGCTGGCCTGCTCAAGCTGCTTTTTGATCTCTTCCTGAGTATTAGCCGACTGCTCCTTGATAGCCTCAGCCTGGTCCATGCTTTCCTTAATGCGACGGGAACGCTCGTCGAGCATGCGCATGATGGGCTTATAAGCCACAAAGCGCAGGACAACCAGCAGGATGATGAAGGTGACGACCTGCGTGATTAGAGTTGGCAAACTTATACCAAGTTCAGAAATACCGCCCATATTAGCCCCCTGGACTGAAGATACTAATTAGATTACATCGTCAGGATGGCGTGTAAAATAACCCCAGCGATGACCATAACGCCCAGTATCAAAGCGGCGATAATAGCCGATATAAAAGTGGGTAGTCCTTCGTTATCCATATTTACCCCCTTCGGAAATACCGATTACGCAATCATGGCAAGGATGATAGCCACAATCAGGGCATAAATGCCGATGGCCTCCGCCATGGCGATGGCGATTAACATATTGGTCATAATGGGACCCCTGGCCTCCGGGTTACGCGCCAGGCCCTGCATGGCGCCGTAGCCGAGGATACCGATACCGATACCCGGCCCCAGAGCGCCCAGACCGATAGCCAGTCCCGCCGCTAACATCTTGATTGCTTCTGCGTCCATAATTATCCCTCCTTCATAATTCCGCGCTTCCTAATTTATTAGTGTTCAATGCGACTCTTCATCGTGAGAAGCCACCGCCATTGAGGCGAAAGCTAGCGTCAAACCGCTAAACACCAGGGCCTGGATGAAGCCGATAAACAGCTCCAAGCCGTAAACCATCCAGCCTATCGCCATGGGAACCAGGAAAGCGGCAACCAAAATCAATATTTCACCGGCCGTCATGTTGCCGAAGAGACGGAAGGTAAAGCTGACGATGCGGATAAACTCGCTGAGGGTTTCCAGTCCCCCGACAAACATATCGACAAAGCCGGAGAAAAGTCCGGTAAGGCCCTGTTTGACTTTACCTTTAAAAACAGCGCCAACGCTATGGAAAAAACCACCCACGTTGACGAACTTGCGCAGGTATTTAATGCCTAACGTTCTGAGGCCATAATATTCTACGAAGACAAAGGACACCAGCGCGATGGCGAGGGGCGTATTGACATCCGTATTGGCCCCACGGATAAGTTCATGTTCGGCGCCATTCGTGGTAATCGTGATCGAGCCGAAACCGGGAATCAGGCTGAGCCAGGCATTAAACGCCACGAAGAGGAAGATGGTGCAAATCACCGGGAAAAAAATGCGCCCGTACTTTTCCCCGGCGACGCTTTTACAGAAATCATAAATCCAGCCGAGGATAAATTCGAAGACAGCCTGCAACCTGCCGGGCACGAGCTTCATGCGGCGGGTGATCAGCCAGCCGGCTAGCGCGAGGAAAATAACAGTAATCCAGCCGGCGAGCATGGTGTTGGTAATCGGCAGTCCAAAGATATGAAAGAGCACCGGCGCGGGGAGATGGGGTTCCGGGGCGGGTACGCTTAACCAGGATGGCAGACCGATATCCCCGACGATATTTTTACCCAGGGGACCGGCCAGAAAGCCGATGACGAGAATCGCCAGGGCAATGACAACAACAATAATTAAAATAGGGAAAGAACAACCGAGACAGCCGCGCTTCTTAGGCCCAGCCACTAGCCGTTCTCCTTATCATCGCTGTTATTCATGAGGGGTCGAATCATGCGATAAGCACCATAAACAGCTATCACCAACCCCACCAGCAGGCCGATAATCATGTAAAGCGGTCTTTTACTACCCAGCCACCAGCCGAGTAAAGTCCCCCCCACGATGCAGGTCGCGATATAAAATCCAATACCGGTAACTCTCAGGGCCGGTATCCATTTATTCATGCCGACCTCGCTACACCCAACCCTGAGCATGATAGCAGAACCAGTTACCTCAGGTCAAGCAAATAGGTTATAAGATATAGTACTGGAGGTACACAGACACAGCGGGCGATAATACCTGGAAAATGGACACTGTTTTGCCGGCAAAATACTAAACGCGCTTGCCCTTGAAGGGAGAGCTGCCGAAATCGCCGGCTTTCACCTCGCCGGAGATATCGTTGCCGGCCACTTTACCTTTATAATCGAGCTTCATGTTCCCCATGGGGCCGCTGATTTCAAAGCCCCAGGAGACCTCATTGCCTTTGACGGTGCCGGTGAAGTCGTTCTTGCCCATGGGACTCTCCATAGTGCCGTGGAGTTTAGTCCCGGCAGTCTTGAAGGTGAGTGTAGATTCCATTTTGCCCATCGGGGTATCAACTTCAATTTTATAAGTGCCATCAACTGCCATGATTATCCTCCTAATATCTTTTGCACATAGAGAAGTTTTTAAGGCATATTAACATCGCGATGTTTCGTTGTCAAATGAAAGAGCCCTGAAGTAAAATTCAGGGCTCAACATTTTTTAGCGGGCTATTTTACTAAGACTTGCGTTTATCGAAATCATCAAGGTCAAGGGTATTGATAAAATCGTAAAAAGCGGACATTTTTTTCTTCATTTCCTCGTCCGTGACTCTGTGACGTTTGCCTTCAGGGACATCTCCCTCTTCGAAGATTGGTTTGCCGGTCTCACCATCGAGCAGAATACCGGCCTTATCCAGGACCGATTCATCGGCGTAAATGGGCACCCCAGTCCGCACCGCCAGCGCCAGCGCATCGCTGGGCCGCGAATCGACTTCCACCTGTTTACCATCGACATCCAGAATAACCCTGGCGAAAAAGGTATCGTTCTTGAGGTCGTTAACGATAATAGAATTGACCGCCGCACCAAGGATATCGATCACGGAACTCAAAAGGTCGTGAGTCAGGGGGCGGGGCACCGCTACACCCTGTAATTTCACCGCGATGGCATCTGCTTCATTGGGGCCGATCCAGATGGGCAAATAGCGGTCGGACGCTTTCTCTTTGAGAATCACCACACGCTGGTAGTTCATCAGGCTTACCCGAATACTATCAATCGTCATTTCTATCATAGTCAAGCCTCCCTGCCCTGCTCTCAACCTTCAGACTAATTCTAAACCCATAACAATGACGCTGTCAAATAGATAATGCGCCTTTTCTATCAAGCCGGTTTTATTTTCTACGTACCGGTTATATTGACTATTTTGAGCGTATATTACATAATACCGTCATAGCGGCCTAACTTTGAGATGAAAACATATGGCCCACGAAGTCTTTTATATGCTACGCTAACCAGGATGAAAAGATTGCTGATGATGTCTGCTCCGCCCTGGAGAAAAACGGCATTACCTGCTGGATGGCACCGCGGGACGTTATGGCCGGCGAGGACTGGGATAAAGCAATCATGGATGCGATTCCCGTCTGCCGCGTCGTGGTCATCATCTTTTCTGCGAAATCAAACGATTCTCCTTACTGCATAAGCGAGATAAGAACAGCTTTCGACCTGAAAAAAGAAATCCTTCCCATCTTGATTGATGACACGCTGCCTCACGGGCG
>CAZEUJ010000064.1:0-6263 GCA_964514525.1 uncultured Dehalococcoidaceae bacterium | reverse complement strand
GTCACAGCGACGCCGACGCTGACGGAAGCCGCCACGACCCCACCGCCGACTACGCCAACAATAACTCCAACGCTGACAACAGAACCCACGGCAACAACTCCAACGCCGACAACGACGACAACAGCGACACCAACAGCAACGGCGACACCAACAATAACAACGCCGCCAGCCCCAACAAAACCCTACGGCACGATTACTATCGCCTCTTCAACTTTTTATAATGATGCCATGGACCCTGTTTCACCCTTTTACACCTGGGCGAACGCATTATACGACCCGCTGATTACTTATGATGAAACAGCGCACTATATAGGCGCGGTGGCGGAAAGCTGGACTATAAGCCCCGACGGTAATACCTGGACGTTTAAAATCCGCCAGGGCATCAAGTTCCATAACGGCGATATGCTGACCGCTGAAGATGTCAAATTCTCCGTCGACAGGTTTGGTACAGAAAATACAACAAATCCCTGGGCCAATTTTTTACGCACTAATTACAACAAGGTATCTTCAGCGGTCATTGACGACTATACTTTCCAATACGTAACCGACCACCCGGAGCCAAACCCTGGTGGTGCCTTTCAGCAATGTACGTATAATACCAAAGGATTACTTTGAAAGAGTGGGGAAGGACTATTTCCTCGCCCACCCGGTGGGTTCCGGCCCGTGGAAATTCGTCGAGCATATCTGGGATCAAAGGTTTAAAATGGAAGCCAATACGGACTACTGGGGCGAGGTCCCCGCCTACCAGTACGTTATCGACCTACATGTGCCGGAAGAACTCACCCAGATATCCATGTTCCGGCTGGGTGAGGTCGATTACATATCAGTTTCCGATGCAAGAACTGCCGAACTTCAGGATTACGGTTACCGCACGGTTGAAGTGGGGCTTCCCATCCTGGCAAATATCAGCTTCCAGGGAACCTGGTTTGAAAGCGCCGGGCCGGTGCAAGATATACGCGTCCGCCGGGCAATGTCTTATGCCATAAACCGCCAGGAAATCTGCGATACCTACTATCACGGCAACGCCGTGCCGGGTGGTACGTTCTACATGCACCCGGGGTGCTGGGGATGGACGGACGAACTGGTGGCCGATGCCTACGACCCGAATAAAGCCAAAGCTTTGCTGGCGGAAGCCGACTATCCGGGAGGTGTATCCGGCATCCATATTTATTCCATCAATAATTATTTGGTACCCTTGTTAGAAATACTCCAGGATGACTGGAAAGAAGTCGGCATCCAGGTAGACTTAGAGCTTGTCACCGGTGATATGTTTTGGAACTATATGATTGATTTCGACGGGATGACGGAATCCGATCCGAATGCGGGCTGGATTTTTCCCTGGGTATTTGATAGTACGTTCAATTCCGTGTATTACGCTCAAAACTTGTATTGCTCCTGGGGACTGCATAACGCCGGCCACGATACCACGGCGGACGCTCTCTACAATAAAGCCTGCAGCGAGCTTAACCCAAACCTTGCTTTAGAGTACTACCAGGACTTCTGCTTTACGCCAGGTCAATGTACGTTAGTATAGGCATCTGTCAGATTAAGCCATTGCATGTGGTGAGTGCAAACCTGGGAGAATTCACCATAAAGACCTCAATGAATATTTATGACGCCCTGGCGGGAATAAAGCATGCAGATTAAGCAATATTAACACCCGCCCGAAGTTGAAAACCCGCCGGCTAAATATGCTATAATTAACCATCACCCTGCCCCCCAAAAAAACCGCGCAATAACGGAGGACAGAATATGAAACCAAGGGCCAAGGCCGTCGTCTGGTTCAGCGAAGTCACCAAAAAAGATATTCCCCTGGTGGGGGGTAAAGGTGCCAACCTTGGAGAGATGACCAATGCCGGAATACCGGTACCCCCGGGCTTTATCGTCACCGCGGCAGCTTACTTCGACTTCATTGAAAAGGCCAGCCTCTATAACAAGATTAAAGCCCTGATCGACCCTATCGACGTGCACAACAGCAAACAGCTCCAGGAAACAGCCGAAAAAATCCAGACACTCATAAAAAGCGCCAAAATGCCCCCCGAGACCGCTAAAGCCATCGAGGAAGCCTACGTAAAAATGGGCAAGGGACTAGTGGCAGTGCGGTCTTCCGCCACCGCCGAAGACCTGCCGGAAGCGTCGTTCGCCGGGGCGCAGGCCACCTTCCTTAATATCCGGGGGGAAAAGGAGGTGGTGGTGGCGGTGCAGGAGTGCTGGGCGTCACTCTTCGGGGCACGGGCTATCTTCTACCGGCAGGAACAGGGGTTCGAGCACTTCAAGGTGGGCATAGCCGTGCCGGTACAACGCATGGTACAGTCCGAGTCTTCGGGCGTGATGTTCACGGTGGAACCATCCACCAACGACAGGGAGAAGATTACCATCGAGGCTGTGCTGGGACTCGGCGAAATGATCGTCTCCGGAGACGTCACCCCCGACCACTACGTCGTCGATAAAAAAACCGTAAAAATAATCGAAAAGCAGATCAAGAAACAGGAATGGAAACTCGTCAAGAAAGCCGGCGCCCACGGGAAAGCCGACAATATCAAGATCGACCTGACCAAAGAAGAGCAGGCGAAGCAGAAAATCACCGATGAAGATATTATCTTCCTGGCTAAAATCGGGTTGAACCTGGAAAAGCACTACGATTTCCCCCAGGACGTGGAGTGGGCTAAAGAAAAAGGCAAAATCTACATCGTCCAGACCCGCCCGGTAACCACCACCAATAAAATTAGGTTCACCACCCATGATATCGATGCCAAGATACTATTATCCGGGGCGGCGGCCAGCCCGGGTGTGGCTTCCGGCCCCGTGAAAATCGTCCCGGACCCCTCGGAGATAGACAAAGTAATGAACGGCGATATCCTGGTGGCCGAGATGACGACGCCGGACTTCGTCCCGGCGATGAAGCGGGCGGCGGCCATCGTCACCGACCGCGGGGGCAGGACGGCTCACGCCGCCATCGTCAGCCGCGAGTTGGGCATACCGTGCGTGGTGGGCTGTGAAAAAGCCACCACCACCTTAAAAGACGGGCAGATAGTAACCGTCGACGGGAGCAACGGCAAGGTCTACCAGGGCAGGATAGAAGTCAAGAGCGAAGTAAAGGTGCGCGCCCGGGGAGAGGTCAAGACCAAGACCAAGCTCCTCGCCAACCTGGCGCAACCGGAGATAGTCGACCGGGTGGCCACGAGAGACGTCGACGGCATCGGCCTGTTGCGCGCCGAGTTCATGGTCGCCGAAATCGGCGAGCACCCGAGCGCGATGATAGAAGAAGGGCGCGGGCAGGAGTTCGTCGATAAGCTCGCCGCCGGCCTGACCAAGTTCGCCAAAGCCTTCCACCCCAGGCAGGTCGTCTACCGCACCAACGATTTCAAGAGTAATGAATACCAAGCACTTAAGGGCGGCGAAAAGTTCGAACAGGACGAAGAGAACCCGATGATCGGCTACCGCGGCGCATCACGATATATCACGGACATCGAGACATTCAAACTTGAACTTGATGCCATCAAGAAGGTCAGAGAAAAATACGAAAACCTGTGGGTGATGATACCTTTCGTCCGCACGGTAACGGAGATGGAACGCACGGTAAAAATAATGGCGGAGGAGGGTCTAAAACGCTCGGCGACATTCAAGCTCTGGATGATGTGCGAGGTGCCTTCCAACGTCATCCTGTTGGATAAGTTCCTGGCGGTGGGCATCGACGGGATATCCATCGGCTCCAACGACCTCACCCAGCTAACGCTGGGAATAGACCGGGACAGCGCCAGGCTGGCGGCCAGCTTTGACGAACGCGACGAATCCGTGATGCGATCAATCGAAATGGTGGTGAAAGGTTGTAAAGCCGCCGGGGTGACCTGCTCGATATGCGGGCAGGCACCTTCAGTCTACCCGGAAATAACCGAAAAACTGGTGGAGTGGGGCATTACCTCGATATCCGTCAGCCCAGACATGATAGATATAACACGCGATATCATCGCCAGGGTTGAAGCCAAACTGGGAATCAAATAACAGGGCGGAAATGACGCAGGTTAAAAGGATACCAACACCTTTTAGCTGTTCGGCGGCGGTAGAGGCGGGAGATTTCGCAATTCTCGGGTTTCACCGCGGCTGGGGCGATGGATTTATCGCCCAACTCGATGACGCATTCTCAAATCTTAAAAAGACACTCGCGAAGCTCAATATTCCCCCGGAAAACCTGATAATAGTCTACGTGTGGTTAAGAGACATAAACAATGTCCGCGAGATGGAGAAACGTTTTCTCGATTATTTCAAGAAAAACAGATATCCGGCGAGGACAGGCGGCTTTACCGAGTTTGTCGACGAGGACTGCCTTTTCATGATAGAAGGCATCGCCTGCCGAAAGGGGGTAGACATGGCAGAGGTCAAGAGGATTACCAGCAACTTCAGCTTTTCCTACGCCGTGGGGGCGGGGGATTACGTATTCCTGGGACATCACCGCGGCTTCGGCAGAGACTTCACGACGCAGTTCGATGGGACATTCGAATTCCTTAAAAAGACCCTGGCAGAATTCAAGCTGACGCTGGCAGACCTGATAAAAGTCAATGTCCACCTCAAAGATATCAAAGACCTGCCTGAGATAGAGAAGCGTTTCAACAACTACTTCGAAAAAAGCAATTTCCCCGCGAGAATGACCACCACTACGAAATTCGTCGACGAGGACTGCCTTTTAATGATAGAAGGCATAGGATATCGGAAGAGCAAGTAGACCAAATACCAAACCGACCGGCTCTCGGAGATTACTCACCCCCTGATCCCCCTCTCGAACAGGATTATCAGCAATACCCGGATATTCTTTGTTCAAGAGGGGGAAAGAATTTGAGAGGGGGCGGAGCCCCTCTCTCCTGAACTCCCCTTTCCAGCCCAAAAAACATAGCTTTATCCGATGACTCTGGCTGGAGAGGGGCAAAGGGTAAGGTTATTTCTGGAGACCAAGATATTAATAAGCATCAATATTCCCAAATACTTAAGGCGAACTTGAACTTTACGCCACTAACTGTTAAAAATATGGTAATGATTGAACAACTAAATATCCGCCAACTTACCGAGGAAAGGGAAGAAAGCCTTTCACCTCATGCCGTTAAAAGTAAGTTTTCACGCGGCAGGCTAAAGCCGGAAGAGCCCGACCCCATACGGACATGCTTCCAGCGAGACCGCGACCGCATCATCCACAGCATGTCGTTCCGGCGCTTAAAGCACAAGACGCAGGTATTTATCGCGCCACTCGGCGACCACTACGTAACCCGGCTGACACATACTCTGGAGGTCTCCCAGATAGCCCGCACCATAACTCGGGCGCTTAACCTCAACGAAGACCTGACCGAAGCCATCGCCCTAGGTCACGACCTGGGGCATACGCCTTTCGGGCACTGGGGGGAAGATACGCTCGATGAACTTTACCCCGAGGGATTCCGGCACAACGAGCAGAGCCTGCGCATCGTCGACCTGCTGGAAAAAGACGGGCGGGGGCTCAACCTGACCCTGGAAGTGAGGGACGGCATCGTCAACCACTCCAAGAGCGCCGTGGCCATCCTCGGTAAAGACTGGGGAGAGGTGAGCACCTACGAAGGAGAGGCGGTTAAAATTTCCGACATGGTAGCTTATATCAACCACGATATCGGCGATGCGATACGCGCCAATATTCTCACCGAAAACGCCTTACCGCGCGACGCCATAAAAACGCTGGGGGCTTCCCACTCGCAGCGTATCAACACCATGGTAACGGATATTATCAAAAGCTCATGGGACGTGCGCATCAGCCAGAAAAAGCTAAAAAAGCCCGCGATAGTGATGAGTCGACCAATCCTAGCTGCCGCCGATACGCTGCGCGATTTCCTTTTCGAGAGGGTCTATACGCCGAGCACAGGGCGCGCCGACGCCGAAAACGCCAGAAAAGTGGTGCAATTTTTATACAGATATTTTAACGAACATGAGGACAAGTTACCGGCGGAATACCGTGTCCATGCCGACAGCACCGAGCGGAGGGTGGTCGACTACATAGCCGGCATGACCGACCAGTACGCCCTGAGGCTGGCGTCCGAGCTTCAAAAGCGGGTCAAGGCCTAGATTCGTCCCGTAGTAGTCCATTGATTTTCCCGTTCTTTAGTCTTATAATCAGTCGTTACCTATAAATATAAGGTAAGAAAGGAGGGCAAATATGCTGAAGGATTTTAAGGCATTCATCACCAGGGGAAATGTCGTTGACCTAGCGGTGGGCATAATCATCGGCATAGCTTTCGGGGCTATCGTTT
>CAZEUJ010000063.1:0-11342 GCA_964514525.1 uncultured Dehalococcoidaceae bacterium | reverse complement strand
ACATCGTCTCGGGCATGGTCAGGATGAGCTTATAGCCGCGGGCGGCGCAGACAAAGGCCAGGGCGATGCCGGTATTGCCGCTCGTAGGCTCGATAATGACTGTTCCCTTTTTGATAAGCCCTTTCGCTTCGCCATCGAGAATCATCGCCACGCCGATTCTGTCCTTGACGCTACTGGCCGGATTGAAATACTCCAGCTTGGCGACCACTTCCGCTCCCGCCCCCTCCGCGATGCGGTTCAGCCTTACCAGCGGCGTGTTCCCGATGAGCTCCAGAATATCCCCGGCGATGCCCCGGGTCAGCTTGGGTATTTTTAGGGTCTGGTACGTTGCTTTCTCGATTTTTGTCATCTGGTTCACCTTGCCTTATATATAATACATCGAGGTTTCGTTCCGGCTTTTTTGCTTCTGCCGCTCCGCCAGCTCCTGCAGCGTCGTCGCTTCCAGCACTTCGTCCATCGCCTCTTTGAGTCGACTCCATACGTCACGGGTGGCACAGGTCCCGGACCGGCGGCATACCTCCGGACTAATAACGCATTCTACCGGGGCTATTGAGCCTTCGAGAAGCCGGATAATTTCACTCAGCTTTATATCCTCCGCATTCCTGGCGAGAGAGATGCCCCCTTTAGGCCCTTTGGTGCTCCGTATGATGCCGCCGGCTATCAAAGGGGCCACCAGGTGCTCCAGGTACGGTAACGACATCTGCTGTTGCCGCGCGATGTCTTTCAGGAATATCGGTCCTTCTCCCTGATGCAGCGCCAGCTCTAGAAGGGCCCGGGTGCCGTAGCGCGTCCTGGTCGAAAGCTTCACCGTCTTGCCTCAGTATAAAATATTGTTGACAAATATTATCAACTTTGTAAACAATAACATATGCAGCGGTGCCGTGTCAAGGCCCGGATTCTCTTTACTCACCCCCTTAATCCCCCTCTCGAACAGATTCATCTTTTAAACTCGTATTATTCCCTGTTCAAGAGGGGGTCCTTCCTCGGAAGGATGAGAGGGGGCGAAGCCCCCTCTCTCCTGAACTCCCCTCTCCAGCCAGTTAGACCAATGGTTTTGATGATGTTCCAGGCTGGAGAGGGGCAGGGGTGAGGTAAAAATACAACGAAAACATTGAATTCTCTTTTAAAAAGTCGGAGAATAGGGACAATCAAAACGTTACGAGGTGCTGCCATGAACAAAACAATCGGTATTCTTACGGGCGGCGGTGATGTGCCCGGACTCAATCCCTGCATCAAGGCGGTCGTTACCAGCGCCCTGGAAGAGGGATATCGGGTCATGGGTATCAGCCGCGGCTGGGCGGGTCTGCTCTATTACAATCTGGATGAACCTTCTACTTATGATTATTATGTGCGCGCTCTGGCGGCTAAGGACGTCCGTACCGTTGATAGGACCGGCGGGACCTTCCTCCATACTTCCCGGACGAATCCCGAAAGGCTGCCCGCCGATAAGGTCCCGGATTGTTTGAAAAACTCTAAATGGGGCAGGAAGGTCGACGACCAGGGGACGATGGACTATACCGATTATGTGAAAAATATTATCGAACACCTGGGCATCGATGTGGTTGTGCCCATCGGCGGCGATGATACTTTGAGCTTCGGCGTCCGCCTGCACAAGGAGGGCGTACCCGTGCTGGCAATTCCCAAAACCATGGATAATGACGTCTTCGGTACGGACTACTGCATCGGGTTTTCCACCGCCGTGACGCGCAGCGTCGAGTTCATCACCAACATACGCTCCACCGCCGGCTCTCATGAGCGTATTGCCGTGGTCGAGCTCTTTGGACGGCAGTCCGGCGAGACCAGCCTGATAAGCGCCTACCTGGCGTTTGTCGACCGCGCCGTGATTTCCGAGGTCACGGTGAATTTGCAGAAACTGACTGATTTCCTCATGGAAGATAAGAGGACCAACCCTTCTCACTATGCCATCATGACTATCTCTGAGGGAGCGAAATTCGAAGGCGGTGACGTGGTCGAGAGGGGTGATGCGGATATGTTCGGACACCGTAAGCTGGGCGGTATCGGCTTAATCCTCGCCGAGGAAATCAAGCGTCTCACCGGAGAGGACGTCCTTTACCAGCAGCTGGCCTATTTAATGCGTTCCGGCGCCCCCGATTCGCTCGACCGTATGGTGGCTACCTGCTACGGCCACCTGGCGGTACAGCTTATCAAGCACGGGAAGACCGGCCGGATGGTGGCTTTGAATGAGGGACGCTATACTTCCGTCCCGGTTGACACGATGATATCCGGTAAAAAACGCGTTGATGTCGATAAATTCTATGACGTCGAAAACTACCGACCCAAAATTAAACAATACATCGGCATGCCCATGTTCCTGCGATGATAACCTGACGGGGAGAAAAGGATGGGGGGCTCTAGACCCCCCTCTCGGTTTATGATTATTTGCCTTTACCGTCCCCTGGCGTTATGCCCGCCAGGTCCCCGATAACGTTGACCAGGCTCTGTCCGGTCGGCAGCACGATCTTGGCATTCGTCGATAGCGATTTTTCGAGGGCTTCCAGCCGGCGCAGCAGCTGGGCGTTGCCGATAAAGTACTGGTTGGCGGCCTCGTTAACCAGCTTGATGGCCAGCGCCTCGCCCTCGGCGCGGAGAATCTGCGCCTGCTTTTGTCCCTCAGCCATTTTTATCGCGGCGCGCCTCTCGCCGTCCGCCTTGGTCTCCGTGGCGGTGGCGAAGTCCTGCGCGGCGATTTTCTGGTTGTTGGCCACGACGACGCTGTTCATGACTTCCTGGACGGCCTGCGGGGGCTGGATTTCTTTAAGCTCCGTCCGCACGATTTCGATGCCCCAGTGCCCGGTCTCCTTGGCCAGCTGCTCGTACAGCGCCAGGTTGATCTTGTTGCGCTCGCTGTTGGCTTCCTTGAGGGTCATCGTGCCGATGATATTACGCAAAGTCGTCTTGGCCAGGGCGACAATCTGCTCGCGGTAGCTGTAGACGCCGTAGACCGACCTTTTGACGTTTTCTTCTTCCGGCTTCACCTTGAAGTAGACGTTGGAATCGACCTCCGCGTTAAGACTGTCGGCGGTGATGATTTCCCGCTTTTCCGAGCTTACCATCATCTCGGTGATATTCACCCGGACGAGTCGCTCGATGCCGAAGGGAATGAGGAAATGCAGGCCCGGCTCGGCGAAGCGGTTGTACTTACCGAACCTCTCCACCAGACCGCGGTCGGTGGGCCTGACCGTGCGCAGGGACATGAAGAAGAGGATAACCACGATACCGAGAATAACCCATAGTGCCGTCATTTTCCCGTCCTCCTTTTATTATTGTTTATATATTATAATATGTTTAGTATGTTTTGTCAATACTATACACAATAAATATTTTCAGAGATAGTGTTTGTATATCTAAACATGAGGGAGTGACCGGCGTGTTTTTAACTAATGTATATATTCTTCAGGCAGGTCTATACCGAATTTCTTGCATAAAGCAGAGGCGTCTTTAAAATCGCCGCTGAATACGGTGATTTTTACTTTAGTCCATGGCATTCTGGCGCCGACAATTGGATCGTCGAGTGCGTTAAAGTAAAAAATTGATCAATTATCAAACCGGCTACTTGTTTTTGTCGCGGTCGTACCGCTCCAGCAGGGCCGGGAAGGCTTTTTCCAGATAGCTGTACCGACTTTGTATTTCCTTGAGCCAGGCTTTTCTTTTCGCCGGGATGGCCTTCATCAGCTCGAGACCGCGGTCGGCCAGCGACCGGAACATCTTGATTTCCTGTTCCAGCCCGTGCCTGATGATTTTTTTTATCGCGTCTTGCGGTAAACGGAAATTATCGTGGCGCGAGCCGGGGATGATGTACCGTTCGATGAGTCCCATCTGCGTCAGCAGCCTGATGGAGGTGCTGATGGAGCCCTTGCTGGCATGCAGTACCTCGGCTAATTCTGCTGCTGACTGGTAGGGAGGGTCGGAGATAAGGAGCCGGCCGAAGAGCCTGCCCGGCATCCGCGGCAGGCCGGTCTGCTCGAAAACAACGCCCACCTCCTCGATGAAGCTGCGTTCGGAATCGGAAATGTTCATTAAATTTTCAACCTCAATCTTTGGTATTGGATATATTATAAATTATTCAATATGTTCTGTCAATACTGAACAATACTAAAAAATACATGGGTACTTAATTTTTGTAGAATCCTGTCTCTTATTTGACGATGTTTTTAGTATCTCACGTAGGTGGGCGCGACGCTTTTATATTTTTTCACGAGCTGCGCCCAGTTTTTCGGCAGCTCTACTTTTTTGGTTATCGGGGAAGGCCCGCCCTGCAAAAATCCCATCCAGGAGCCGAAACCGCCGAAGACGAATATCTGGACGGGGTCAGGGTCGCGGGGAGTGGAATAAAATATCTTGGGTCCGGAGCCGGGACCGGTGACGTTGCCGCGGTCGAAAACAACACCTTCCGGCAAGCCGAGGTGGGTAAAATAGCCCTCGCGAACGTCGGCTTTCTCGACAATGTAGTCTTTAACCGCCTGCTTGGTCCAGCCGGCGCTGGCCAAATAGCCGGCGTTATTGGGGGTAAGGAGCAAAGCGAAGGAGCCCTGCCGCAAAGGCACGAGACCACCGACCACTGTAGCCAATATGCCCTTGTCATCGGTGCCGAAGGGCATCATCTGCTGGAAGGACTGCGGGAACATCAAAGAGATGGTGCTTTCCTCTTTTTTAAAGCCGCGGCTGACGTGGAAGGGCTCCCAGGGGCTGTTTTCTTCGTTCTCTGCGGCCACCCAGCTGTATTTGCCGGGGTTGCCGAGCACGCCCATGTCCTCTATCTGCTTGCGGATGCCGCGGATGTTCTTGGTAATCAGTCCCATCGCGCGCCCGAAAGAAGCGTTGGCGATATCCCCGGGACTGGTCGCGCCGTAGGTGGAGCGGAAGTTGGCGTCTTTAGCCGCCGGCCCGTTGATGAGCCAGAACGGCGCGAAGGAGCCGGTGCTGGCCGCCATCATGCCGCAGACCGGTGCGGCCGCCAGGGCGTGGACGCCGGCGATGAGCAGCGGCATACAGGTGGGCAGGCACCCGGCCATGACGGCGTTGACGGCGATTCTCTCCACGGTGGCTTTACCCAGGCGTGGCTCCAGTTTCTCGACGAGGGTATCGGCGGGAAGGTCGGTGCCGGTGAGCATCTCCGCCACCGCTTCCTCCGTTGGAGGCATTATAGGTAATCCGTCTGTCCAGCCGCGCTGGTAGAAAAAGCGGTTGACCTCGGCCAGACTTCCCTTGAAAACGAGACGCGGCGGGTTCTCCGGCTCGCGCCGCTTCGGCGACTTTTCCTCGGCTGTCAGGGGTTTCGTCAGGACAGCGATAACGTTATCGAAGACGGCGGCCACGGCGGTTTCGATGGTCCCTACGGCGGTGCTTTCGGAGACGATAGTCTCCGGGACGATTCTGATGACGGGCATGCCTTTGCTGGAAGCCGCCGATGCCGCGTCGTTGGCGAAGTGCTCGAAAACGTAAGTGGCGGCGGGCTTGCCCTTCCCCTCGATATAAATGGCGTCGTACACAAGGTACTTGGTGCACGCCCCTCAGTCGCCCACCGCGGCGATAACCGCGTCCACCCCCTTGAGCCAGTCGTTGAACTCGCCTTCTCTGTCCTTCTCCAGAGAAGAAACCGAGAACGAGCGGGCGAAAAAACGGCTGATTGTAGCAGTGGGGAACCTCTGCTTTAGAAGCTTTTCCGTGGCATCCAGGATAAGAGGCGCGGCGCGCTTGCTATTGCATAGTAGCCCGATTTTCTTGCCGTCCAGCTTATCCAGTCGCGGCGAAAGACCGTGCAACGGGATGGGGTCGGCTTCCGCCCAGGGACTCAGTACCTCGTAAACTGCATTCATCAAATCTGCCTCCATGAATAATAAAATCCTGAACTCTAAATCCTAAATTAACACCAAATTTCAAGGCATGTCAAACGCTGAGATAAAGATGACATAAATCATACCTCGTAGAAAAATTGACATGAAAAAAAATTCATGCTAAACTCATCGCAAATCGCTATTATCAGATTTGGTGTTATGTGCCGATTACCCCATTATTAAGGGAGACGTAATATGACTACCTATATCATTCGCCGGTGTCTTATCGGTATCATTGTTCTCCTGCTGGTGACGATACTGGTTTTTTTGCTCATTCACCTCCTGCCCGGCGACCCGCTGATGATCTACCTGGGCAATTTTAACCCCACGGGACAGTCGTCTATGACGATAGAACAACTTGGGGCTTTACGCCATCAATATGGGTTGGACCGGTCTTTGCCTGTCCAGTACTGGGACTGGTTAACTCATATTTTTCGGGGCGACCTCGGCGAGTCTATCAGCGCGAGACAGCCTATCTCCGGGCTTATTGCCGATGCCATGCCGCGGACAGCTTACATCGGCATTATTATCTTCGTTATCGGTGTTGTCGGGGGTATTTTCGTAGGCATTATTTGCGCTATCAGGCGCGGCTCGTGGATGGACAATACCCTTACCACGCTGGCAAACATAGGGATGACCGTCCCCACTTTCTGGCTGGGAATTCTGTTCATCTATTTTTTTTCTGTCAAGTTGCACTGGTTGCCAGCCTTCGGATGGGTAGCTCCGTGGGAAAATTTCTGGGATAGTTGCCGGCACCTCGTCATGCCGATTCTGGCGGTAGGGGTGGGGAGTGTTGCCGGTTTGGCCCGTCTGGTGCGGTCCTGCATGCTTGAGGTGATGAGGACGGACTATGTCCGTACCGCCTGGGCTAAAGGATTGCGCGAGAGGGTTATTTTAGTAAGGCATCAAATTAAGAATGCTATGATTCCGGTCGTCACTGCCCTCGGCGGCGCTATCGCCGGAATTCTCGGCGGCCAGGTATTTATCGAGACCGTGTTTGCTATTCCGGGCATGGGCTTACTCATGATGAGCGGCATTTTCGATTATGACTATCAGGTCGTTCAGGCCGGCGTTCTTATTTTCGGCGGTATTATTATTATTTCAAACTTAATGGTTGATATTGCCTGGGGCTGGCTGGACCCCAGGATTAGATTGGCCTGAGGAGGTTGAGAATGGCAGATAAGCCTGAATCCCCCGGTCAAGCCATTGACGTCGCGGGGATTACCGCGGTGCCGCCGCACCACAGCGAATGGCGTCGTATTGCCAGAGTTTATTTCTCGCGTAAACTTTATACGATAGGTTTTGTTATCGTCGTTCTCATATTCGTCGTCGCCATTTTTGCACCACTGTTAGCTCCCTACGACCCCATCAACACCGATTTATACGGTGTCCTTAAACAGCCTTCGGCACAACACTGGCTCGGCACCGACGCGCTCGGCAGGGATATACTCAGCCGTATCATTTACGGTACCCGGACCTCTCTGGAAATAGGTTTCTCGGCGGTTTTTGCCGCCGCCATCATCGGCATGCTTATGGGACTGACGGCCGCTCACTTCGGCGGCTGGGTATTCGCCATTATCATGAGAATCACCGATGCCCTCATGGCGCTGCCCGGCATTGTCCTGGCCCTGCTCATCGCCGGCCTGGTGGGCGGTGGCATCCCGGTAGTCATCGTCGCCCTCGGCTTCGGTGGCATCGCTCCCATGTGTCGTATGATGTGCGGCCTTGCCCTCAGCGTGAAGCAAAACGACTACGTCATGGCGGGGCGTGCCATCGGCATGAGCAACTGGCGCATCATGCTGACACAGATTTTCCCCAATGCCTTCCCTCCCATCATGGTGGGCATCACTATGGGCATCGGCGGTGTCGTCCTTGGTGAAGCTGGCCTGAGTTTTCTTGGTATCGGCGTTCAGGCCCCCACGCCCGCCTGGGGTAGCATGGTCAACGACGGCTACCCCTACCTGTTAGACAGTCCCCTGCTTTCACTGGCGCCCGGGGTGGCTATTATGTTGCTGGTATTCGGCTTCAATATGATGGGCGATGGTATTCGGGACGCCATCGACCCGAGACTGAGGGGCGTGTTATAAATTTACCAGGTTGGTAATAAAGAGGACGGATTAGAATTATGTCAGTGATATTGGATGTACAGGACCTGAAAACCTATTTCCACACGGACTACGGCCTGGTCAAAGCCGCCGACGGCGTTTCGTTCCAGGTTAATCAGGGCGAGATTATCGGTCTGGTCGGCGAAAGCGGCTGCGGCAAATCGGTGAGCATTCTTTCCGTCATGCAGTTGATACCGACCCCCCCGGGGGAGATCGTCGCCGGTAAAGTAATATTCGATGGTCAGGATATCCTGGAGTACGAAGCCAACGGCGCGAAAATGAGGTCCATCCGCGGCGCTAAAATTACCATGATATTCCAGGAGCCCATGACTTCGCTGAATCCGGTGCTGACCATCTGCCGCCAGATTACCGAAATTATGGAACTTCACCTCGATATGGACCGGCAGTCCGCCCGGGACAGGGCCATCGAGCTCCTGAAAATGGTGGGCGTCCCTGACGCCGCCAGCCGGATCGATGATTATCCTCACCAGTTCAGCGGCGGCATGCGCCAGAGGGTGATGATCGCCATGGCGATTGCCTGCAACCCGATGATTATCTTCGCCGACGAGCCGACCACTGCCGTGGACGTTACGACGCAGGCGCAGCTCCTGGAGCTCATGATGGACCTGGTCAAGCGCATCAACACGGCCCTGGTCATCGTGACCCACAACCTGGGCGTGGTAGCGCGCTATGCCCAGAGAATCTACGTGATGTACGCCGGCCGCATCGTCGAGTCCGGCCCGTCGGAAGAAATCTTCGGCAAACCGCTTCACCCTTACACCATCGGGCTTTTGCACAGCGTACCCAAGCTCGGGGAGCACCACGGCACCAAAAAACTGGTGCCGATTTATGGCCTGCCGCCCGACTTGATTAATATGCCGCCGACCTGTGCTTTCCTGCCCCGGTGTACCTCTAAGACTGAGAGGTGTGAGAAGGAACCATGGCCCGCACTGAGGCAGGTTGGCGACCGGCATTACATAGCGTGCTATGTAGATAAACAGGAGAGCCAATGAACACATCAACGGACGGTACGATGGTAGAGGTCAAGAACCTCAAGATGTTTTTCCCTATCACTCGCGGACTGCTGAGGCGTAAAGTAGGCGAAATCAAAGCCATCGATGACATCAGCTTCACCATAAAGAAACACGAGACCCTCGGACTGGTCGGTGAAAGCGGCTGCGGTAAAACGACCACCGGCCGCTGCGTCTTACGCCTTTACCAGCCTACGTCCGGCACCATTTCTTTCAATGGCACCGATATCTCTAAACTACCGGAGCGTAAAATAAAGCCGTATCGTAAAGACATGGGAGTGATATTCCAGGACCCCTTCGGCTCGCTTAATCCGCGGCAGTCGGCCGGCGGTATCGTTGGCGACCCGCTGAGAATCCACAACATGGTTGCCGGTAAGAAAGAACTGAGAGAAAGAGTCACCGAGCTTTTCCGCATTGTCGGCCTCGACCCCGGCATGATGGACCGGGTACCCCACGAATTTAGCGGCGGCCAGAGACAGCGTATCGGGGTGGCGCGCGCCCTTGCCTGCCGCCCTCCCCTCATTATTTGCGATGAGCCTATCTCTGCCCTCGATGTTTCCATCCAGGCCCAGATTATCAACCTGCTCGAAGAGTTGCAGGAGACGATGGGCCTCACCTATCTCTTTATCGCCCACGACCTCGCCGTGGTCCAGCATATCAGCGACCGCGTCGCCGTGATGTACCTGGGGCGCATCGTCGAACTTACCGAGTCCGGCGAGCTTTATGATAACCCCCTCCATCCCTATACCCGCGCCCTCCTTTCCGCCATACCCATCCCCGACCCCGTCGTGGAGAAGACGCGCACACGCATTATCCTGAAAGGCGAGGTGCCCAGCCCGGTCAATCCCCCTCCCGGTTGCCATTTCCACCCGCGCTGCCATATGGCTGTCGGCGAGTGCAGTCAGCAAAGGCCGGAGCTACGCGATGTCGGCAACGGCCATTACGTCGCCTGCATCAGGGTCTAGGCAAAAATCGGCCATATCATAGTTCGTCTGTTGAATCATATCTCAAAGCCAAAATAATACGGGTCGCGATTATTATCGCGACCCGTATTGCTTTCCCTGCCGTTTAATCAGTGCGGCTGTCTCTCTTTACGCTTTAGTCTTCAAAGTAGGCGTAGGTGTACGAGAACCATTCCTTGTATTGACCGTTGGTGTATCCCTTGAGGAAAGGAGAGATGGAAGTGTATGAACCGTTCCAGTACAGGAATTGCCACTCACATACATCGGTCAAATCTTTGGATATTTTCTGGTACATCGCTGTCCTCGTGGCCAGGTCGGGTTCCATAGCCGCCTCGTTGATTTCCGCCGCGATATCAGCCGGTTTGGCGAGGCTTACCCAGCCTCCCTGGGTGATATACATGCCGGCGGTGAACCCCGGGTCTATCGTCCTGCCCGGGAAGGTGAATGAGTACAAGAACCCGTCCCATCCGGTGCTGAATATCATGGCCGCTGACTGTAGGTAGCTGACTTTGTTTAAGACCAGGGTTATGCCGACCTTGGCGAACATATCCTTCAGCGCGGGCGGGACATCCTGGTTACCCATTTCGCTATAGGTGATAGTGAGCGTGAGACCGACGCCCGGCCCGTACCCGGCTAACTCCAGGAGCCTCTTGGCTTCTGTCGGATTATACGGATAGCCGACGACGTCCGGGTCCATGTATGGCTCAAAGGGGAATAGCTGCTGGGAAGGTTTCCCGAGGCCGTAAGTAATCCCCGTGATGAGAGCTTCCTGGTCGATGGCGTATTGTACCGCCTGCCGGACCAGGACATTGGACAGCGGGGAATCCGGGTTATTGCTGGAAGGTACCAGGGCGAAGTTAGTGACCGCATCCTCCGACAGGGTCATGCTGAAGCCTTCGTCCTCCAGACGGGCGACGTCCTTCAGCTGCGCCCCGAGGATGTGTATCTCGCCGGCTTTGTATGCCAGCAGCTGGGTGGTGGGGGAGGGAATGATGTTGATATCCATGCCGTCGAGGTAAGGCTCGCCTCTCCAGTAGTCGGGGTTCTTCTCATAGACTACTTTCTGGTTAAGTACGTATTCCGTCATGATGAAAGGCCCGGTGCCGACCACGTGGGTTTTCAGCCAGTCTTTGTCATGTGTCGCTGCGGCTGTCGGTGAGTACATCAGCAGGCCCCACCAGTATGCCAGGCCCTTGGCCGAATCCCAGTTCCACTTGCCGTCAATGAAGTCTAATCTTACTGTGTAGGGATCGATTACTACCGGTTCTTCAAACGCCTTCCCGAGGGTATATTGGGGGTTGACTAGCGCGCAATCGACAGCGTATACTACCGCGTCGGCGTTGAAGTCGGTGCCGTCATGGAACTTTACCCCGTGACGCAGGTATAACG
>CAZEUJ010000062.1:0-11364 GCA_964514525.1 uncultured Dehalococcoidaceae bacterium | reverse complement strand
GGGAGTTATAAGGCACGCCGAGCATCACCAGCATATCGGCGAAGCCCATGATGCCCAGACCGATTTTCCGCGTCTTCTTGGTCATCTCGTCGATTTGCGGCAGCGGGAACTTATTGACATCAATAACGTTATCGAGGAACCGCACCGACGTTTTGACCGTTTGCGCCAGCTTGGGGTAATCGATTTCATAAGCGGCACCCTTTTTCTTCATCATTTTAGAGAGATTTATCGAGGCTAAATTGCACGACTCGTAGGGGAGGAGGGGCTGCTCGCCGCAGGGATTGGTGCTCTCGATCTTGCCGAGGTGGGGGGTAGGATTAGCCTCGTTGATGCGGTCGATAAAGACGATACCGGGGTCGCCGGTCCGCCACGCCATATCGACGATCTTTTCGAACACCTCTTTAGCATTAAGCTTGCCAGCGCTCTCTTTCGTGCGCGGATTTATCAGGTCATAGTCGGCGCCGGCTTTTACCGCTTCCATAAATTCAGACGTCAGCGCCACCGAGATATTAAAGTTGGTCAAAGAGGTCATTTCCTTTTTCGCCTCGATGAACTTTAAAATATCCGGATGGTCTACGTTCAAAATGCCCATATTGGCGCCCCGCCGCGACCCTCCCTGCTTGGTGACATCGGTGACGGTATCGAAGGCGCGCATAAAAGACACGGGGCCGCTGGCGACACCGCCGGTAGAACCGACCATGTCATTTTCCGGGCGGAGGCGGGAGAAGGAAAAGCCGGTGCCGCCACCGCTCTTATGGATGAGGGCGGTATATTTCACGGCGTCGAAGATGGACTCCATAGAATCCTCAACGGGCAGGACGAAGCAGGCGGAAAGCTGCCCCAGCTCCTTACCGGCGTTCATCAGGGTGGGGGAATTGGGCAGGAACTCCAGGCGGGACATCAGACGATAAAAATCCTCGGCGGCAGCCTTGACATTACCCTTGGGATTATAGATAAGCTCCGCCGCCGCGACAGCCCGGGCCACGCGGCGGAACATCTCCTCCGGTGTTTCGATGACATTGCCCTGCCTGTCCTTCAATAAATAGCGCTTTTTCAGCACCTGGATAGCCGTATCGGTCAGGCCGGTACTTGATATTATTTCTTTCTGCGGTCTTACTTCAGTCTCGGTATCCATTTCGGCTTTAACCTCCTCTTGCGGTACCGGCTTTTCGGCATTTAACACTTCCATGACCATGGCTTCGATTTCCGCCTCGGTGGGCATGCGGCCGCGGAAGGTCTGGCGGGTGCGCTTGTCCACCAGGTCTTCCATGCCCGGCAGGGTGGGGACGAAAGACGCCTGAGCTTTTTCGAGTCGCTCGATGACCTGGGTGGTCAGCTTTTCCACGAGCTTGCGATCGCGTATGCCCATCGCCTCGGCGTTGGCGAAAACGATACGGGCGACCTGACTGCGGTTGACGGGGGAGGACTTATTTTTCCCCGCATGGTTGCCGGTGCTCATCGCCGCGACCTCCGGGGGGTCTTAAGCTGCACCGGCAATTCATCCTGATTAAAAAGCGGTAGCTGGTCAGAGGTTGGTTTCAAGTTATGGCTGGCCAAGCTATCCACTTCCTCTTTCAGAGTGGTGATATCAGCAAATTCTCGATAGACGCTGGCGAAGCGGATATAAGCAATCTGGTCCAGGCTCTTAAGTCGCTCCATGACGAGGTCGCCGATGCGGGCGCTGGGCACCTCAGCCTTACCGGTCTGGTAAAGCTCAGCCTCGATATCGTCGACAAGCTCAGCCACGGCGCCGCTAGCCAGTGGCCTTTTATCGCAGGCCTTGCGGATGCCGGCCAGCAGCTTTTCACGGTCGAACTCCTCGCGGCGGCCGTCCTTTTTAATGACAAAGATGCTGGCGCGCTGCAGGCGCTCGTAGGTGGTGAACCGGGAATCACAGCGCAGGCACTGGCGCCGGCGGCGTATGCCGTCGTTAACGTCACGCGAGTCAATCACCTTCGAATCGATATAGCCGCAATAGGGGCAATTCACGGGCCTCCTCCACATCCTGTGGTGTCAAGGCTTATAAATTACCACAATATATTGTGTTTGTCAATAGTTTTTCACGTGTGGATGTTAATGATTTTTTAATTATTTACATTTTTGTTACTTTGTCCCATCAGTTTCCAGTCTTTACCCGATAGGCTCATAAAATGTAAGATATGAGAAAGGCATTAAAATGAACTATCGAGAGTCCCTGGAATACCTTTTAAAGTTTGCCGATTACGAGCGGATTTCACGGGCAGGAATCGTCTGGGACCTGAAACGCATCGAGAGGCTGCTGGCAAGGCTGGGCGACCCGCAAAACTCAGCCCGGTCGGTACACGTGGCGGGGACGAAGGGGAAAGGGAGCACCTCCGCGATGATTGCTTCAGTGCTGAAAAGCGCCGGCTATAAGGCCGGGCTATATACCTCCCCGCACCTTCTTTCTTATACCGAGAGGATACAGGTCAACGGCAAACCTATCGATGAAAGCGACTGGGCAAAGCTGACCGAATGGCTCAAACCCAACGTCGAGGCGGAGAACCGCATCGGCGACCTCGGGGAACTAACGACCTTCGAGATATTCACGGCAATGGCTTTTCTCCACTTCCGGCAGGTCAAAGCGGACTGGCAGGTGCTCGAGGTGGGGCTGGGGGGTCGTCTCGACGCGACGAACGTCGTCAGGCCGGAGGTCTGCGTCATCACGTCCATCAGCTTCGACCACATGGACGTGCTGGGCAATACTCTGGGCAAAATCGCGGGGGAGAAGTCGGGCATCATAAAGCCGGGGGCGGACGTGGTCAGCGCGCCGCAGTCCCCGGAAGCGATGGAGGTCATCGAGAGGGTCTGCCGGGAGCAAAGGGTAAAGCTGGTGAAGGTCGGAGAGGACGTCACGTGGGAAGCGGGCGAGTTCGATACCGAGGGGCAGAGCTTCCGCGTGAAGGGGCGGAAAGGGGAATACGACCTGCGTATACCGCTGCTGGGCGAGCACCAGATAGAGAACGCCGCCAACGCCGTCGCGGCGGCTGAACTATTAGTCGAAAGTGGCGCCCGGATAAAGCCGGAAGCAATCGTTCAAGGGTTGGGGAAGGTCGACTGGCCGGGTCGGTTGCAGGTGCTCGGCAGGGAGCCGTGGGTAATCGTCGACGGGGCGCATAACGCCTATTCCGTACAGAGGCTCGGGGAGGCTTTAGAGCGGTATTTCAAGTTCGAAAAGCTGACCCTGATAATGGGGTTCGGGAGCGACAAGGACGTGGCGGGCATGACAGCGGAGGCGGTAAAGATAACGGAGGACATCATCGTCGTGGCGTCAAAGCACCCCAAGGCGGTGAAGCCGGAAGCGCTGCGGGCGGAGTTCCAGAAGCACGGCGTCACGCCGCGAGTGGTGGAAAGCGTCAAGGAGGCGGTGAGACTGGCGCTGGACGTGGCGGGGCCTAACGACCTCGTCTGTGCGGCGGGGTCGCTGTTCGTGATAGCGGAGGTGATGGAGATGATGGGGGGGTGAGGGATAAAGTGGTTAGTTATATTAGGATTCGTGATATTAGCCAGTATTGGATACAGGCGTTATTGTATGGTCAATATGAGGTCCTGACGTTAAAGTAGTGAGTACTATTTTATCTCCGCCGATTATCCATGATGCATCATGACTACCACTTCTGAACAACAATTCACCTTGTCCGGTCGCCTTTTCAATGGCAGCTTCGCTGATGAACTTTGAAGTCTTCATTCCACAAAACTCGGCGTATTTGGAGACAAGCTTAAAATCTTCTCGGCTAAAGGCAACTGAAAAAACTACACGTGAAGGTTTTTTGGGTTGTCTAACTTCTATTTTATCAGTATCCCAATTTTCAAGTTTCTCAAGCTCTGAATCCCTTTTCTTTTTCATATTACCTCACATTCTTATTTAATATTGTTTTTTCGCCTTTTTTAGAAGGCCACGCGGTATTGGTCTCCAAAGTCCACTCTTATGTGTGGGTTCTATCGGAACTGAAATGCAAATACCGCTATTATCTCTACCAATGAGTAGGAACTCTCCTCTCCGTTGTTTTCTATTAGGCATTATAATATGCACGTTGTCAAGCAATTGAAATACTTGATAAATTGACAGCCCATGAGCAGAAATTTCTTTTTCATTCTCTTCATCGAATAAAAAATATTCTATGCGAGGACTTGACATTTCTACATGGTTATCCTACAATTGTAGTAACATTGTAGTATAATTTTTGGAGAATGTCAAGTGGAAGTTGAATGGTTAATCTTAGCTGATTCTGCACAGGTAGTAGGTAATAAATTATATCTCATGGGTGGTGGTTGGGACAGGATTCCGTTAAATAAGGATGCCCCCCAGCATTTTGCTATTGCTGTTTCTATAAAGGTGCCTTGGGACGAGACAAACCGAAGGCATACATTTGAAATGGAAGTTCTTAGCGAGGATCAGAATACAGAAGATGTTAAAAGAATCGCAAAAATTGGTGGGCAATTTGAAGTTGGTCGACCGGTAGGAATTCCCGCCGGCCAAGAGCAGCGAATACAATTAGCTCTTGATATAGGATTAAAATTCGATAGTCCTGGAACAAAAAGAATTGTTGCTAGTCTTGATGGAACTGTATCTAAAGAACTACATTTTGATGTTGTACCAACCCAGAAAAAAGTTTAAACATACATCAAATGTTTAAAATCTATATTTTCCCCTCCATTACTATATCCACCCCGCTTCTATAGACCCTCGTAAAGGTCAGCTTTAAAGCCCGGCTAATGTCCGTAATGTTAAGGTCGCCGACGGCGTCGGTCCCCTGGCCCATTATCCTAGGGGCGATGATGGCGATTATCTTATCCGCCAGGCCCAGGCGCAGGAAAGAGGTAATCGTCTCGGCGCCGCCTTCCACTAATACGGATGATATCTGCCGCTGCGCCAGCATTTTTAATAAAGCTTTAAGGTCTACATGGCCGTTAGAGTCCGGCGGTACAATCAACACTTCAATGCCTATCTTTTTTAAAGCGGCCAGCTTTTTAGTTGGGGCGGCGGGGATGGCGGCCACTAAAGTTTTGGCGGCTGCCTGATTAGCCAGCACTTTAGCGTCGAGGGGTATCCTTAATTGTGAGTCAAGGATAACGCGGACGGGATTCCTGCCCTTAACGAGTCGGGTGGTGAGCTCGGGTTTGTCCTTTATCACCGTGTTAACGCCCACCAGGATAGCGTCATGAGTGGCGCGCAATCGATGGGCGAATTTTAAAGATTCCGGGGAGCTTATCCAGCGGGAGCGGCCCTGAGTGGTGGCGATTTTCCCGTCTAAAGTCTGCGCCCACTTGACGGTAACGTAGGGCAGGCCGGAAGTGATGTACTTAAGATAGACCTCGTTCAGGGCACGGCAGTCGTTTTCCAGAATGCCAACGACGGTCTCGATGCCGTGCTTCTTCAGCAGCTCGATGCTTTTACCCTGCATCTGCGGGAACGGGTCCAGCATACCGACGACCACTTTGCCGATTTTACTTTTAATGATAGCGTCCGTGCAGGGGGGCGTCTTGCCCCAGTGGCGGCAGGGCTCAAGAGTAACGTAAAGCGTCGAACCGCTAACGTCCCCCTCGGCGTTTTTCAGCGCGTCCACCTCGGCGTGGTCGCCGCCGAAGTAGTGATGATATCCCCGCCCGATGACGCGCCCTCCCTTAACGATTACAGCGCCTACCATGGGGTTCGGGCTGACTTTCCCCGACCCCCGGCGGGCGAGGCGCAGTGCCTGCCTCATATACATTTCATCGAGCGATAGTCCGTCCGGCATATTGACTGCTATTATAGCTTAAAGTCGCCCACTTTTACAGAGGCAGGGGCTACAGTTGCGCGAGAGGAGAACGATTTGCTAGAATTAAAGTCTGGAATCAGATTCCGCGGGCCGTTAGCTCAGTTTGGTAGAGCAGTGGACTTTTAATCCATTGGTCGAAGGTTCGAATCCTTCACGGCCTACCAAAACTACCCCCGGGCGCAACCACTCGCTTTTTCACCTCTCCCCTTTTTAATTTTCATATTTCCCCGATTTCTGCTACATTATCCACAGAGATTATCTTTACTCACCGAGGAGAACTGCCATGACCGTAAAAAAGCTCGACGAGAAAAAGTGCACCGGCTGCGGGATATGCGTCGCCTGCTGCCCCATGGACGTCCTGCGTATCGATAAAGCCACCGGCAAAGCGAGGGTCGCCTATCCCAAAGATTGTGTGGCGTGCTGGGGCTGCGAATCGTTCTGCCCGGTCAACGCCATCGGCGTCTCACCGGAGCGGGGGAGAGGCGAGCTGGTCTCGCCCTATTAGAATCGAAGCTGGAAAGTGGAGAAATTATGAAGGATATTAGCGGGCTCGGAACGGTAATTACCACAGACGTGCTGGTGCTCGGCGCCGGCGGCGCCGGCATGTGCGCCGCCCTCAAGGCTAAAGAGAGCAAAGTCGACGTCCTCGTACTGGACAAGTGCGGCACCGGCTGGTGCGGGCAGGTGCCCATCGGCGGGGGGATACTCGCCTACGTTCACCCGGAAAACATCGACGAGTGGGCCAGGCGGGTGACGGTACAGAGCGGCTATTTTAACAACCAGGACTGGACCTACGCCTTCGGCGGGGACATGCACAAGGCGGTAAATGCGTTGGCAGGCATGGGCGTAACCTTTCTTAAAGAAAAGGACGAAATAAACATCATCAACTGGGGCCCCGGCATATACGTGACCCTTTTCGACGCCCCGAAATCGCTGGTAGCCCTGAAAAAGACGGCCACCGCCCGCGGCGTCAGAATGATGGACAAAATTTACGCCGCCGACCTCTTAAAGAAAGACGGCCGAGTAGTGGGCGCGGTCGGCCTGGGACTCGTCGACGGCAAGACCTATATCTTCAACGCCAAAGCGGTCGTCGTCGCGATGGGCGGCTGCGGCTACCTGCACGAAAAGACCTATGCCTCCTGCCTGGGTGACGGGGCGGCGATGGGCTACCGGGCGGGCGCGCAGCTCGTCAACGCCGAATTCGGCAGCGGCTACGTCTGGGGAACCAGCATCCTCGGGAAGGAGCTCTTCGGCATCCACTTCTACCTGTACCTGGAGAACGCCCGCGGCGAAAAAATCATGGGTAAGTATTACCCCGAGTTAATGACCGGCAAACACTCGGTCTACACCTTCGACCCGCGGGTCATCGACGCCATGCAAAAAGAGGTCAAAGCCGGACTCGGGCCAATCTACCTCAACCTGAAAGGCCTGACTGATGAAGAAATCGCGAGTCTGGCGGAAGACCAGAGCACTGACTTGACCCATCTCATGGCCAACGACAACCTGCGGCTCCTCAGGGAAAAGGCGGGCATCGACACCACGAAAGAAAGAATCGAGATGTCCCCGAAATACCTCTACAGCGGCGGGGGACTCAGAATAGACACCCAATGCCGGACGACGCTGGAAGGACTCTGGGCGGCCGGGGCATCCAGCAGCAATAGCTGGTCGGGGGGCGGGGGCAGTCAGGGAGGCCTCGGGGTGGCTTCCGCGGCGGTGACGGGATTCCGGGCGGGGGAAAGTTCCGGACGATACGCGGAAATAGGAAAGCGTTATAATATTGAATATCAGGAGGCTAAACGCGTCATCGACAGGGTGCTGGCCCCGATGGGTCGGCAGGGCGATATCGATGCCGCCGCAGTGACCTACCGCGTCCACGACGCCGTCGTCCCCATGAAATACAACCGGCAGCGTGAAGCCGGCCGGATGAAAGAGGCGCTGGGGATAGTCCGGGAGGCGCGCGAAAAGCTGGCGAGGGTGGGCGCCGGCGACTACCACGACCTGGCGCGCTATCACGCGGCGGAAAGCATAGCGACGGCGGCGGAATTTACGTTCCGGGCGGCGCTGCGGCGCGAGGAAAGCCGCGCCGGGCACTACCGCGAAGACTTCCCGACCAAGGACGACAAGAACTGGTTCAAATGGATAACGATCGAACGCAAAAAAGACACAGCGGCATTGGCCACCTTGTCGGTGCCGGTCAAAAGCTACCGACTGCAACCATAATTATGGAAAGGAAATAATATGCAAAAAATAACCGATAACGTCTACGTGGAAAACCAGCTCAGCATGTGCAACTGCAGCGTGGTGGTAACTAAGGACGGAGTGGTCGTAATCGATACCCCGATGATACCAGCCAACGCCAAAAAGGTGGCGGCGGAAATCGCGAAATGGGGCCCGGTACGCTACGTGATAAACACCGAGCCCCACGGCGACCATATTTCCGGGGACTGCTATTTCGTGGGGAAGCTCGTCACCCACGAAGGCACCCGCGACGCTATCCTGAACTCCAAGGTGAAAGACTTTGAAAACATGCTCAAGATGATGGCGCCGGATAGTCTGCCCGTTCCCGCAGATTTCCACTATCGAGCCCCGGATATCACCCTTACGGAGAGGCTGACGCTTTATCTCGGCGACCATACCTTCAAGCTCATCAACCTGCCGGGGCACACGCCTTTCCAGGTGGCCGTCTATGTCCCCGAGGAGAGGATAGTCTTTACCTCGGACAATGTGGTGGTGGGGAACATGCCTTTCTTCGGCCCGTCAGTACCCGACCGGTGGCTCAAGTCCCTTAAAGAATACGATAAGCTCGACGTGGATAAAGTCGTGCCGGGGCACGGGCCGGTCACGGAGAAAAGCTATTTCAAGCAGATGTATAAAATCGTTAAAGGCTGCCTGGATGTGGTTAAAGCCGCCATCGATAAAGGCATGAGCCTGGAGGAAGCCCAGGAGAAGGTCAGCTTTGCAGAAATATTGCCCGGTGTGCCCGAACACGTGAAGGGCGTGACGCGCATGAATGTAGGCCGGCTTTACGAATATCTGAAAAATAAGGAAAGATAGTGTATCTTTACATATCGCCTCGAGTATTAGTCTGATTCTCTTATAGGGGGATAATATAAATACCTATTTGAGAAAAGACGTCAATAAGCAGTTATACCTAGTACCAATAGCCGCAAATAGGCATCAATACGGACGTTGCCTACTGTACCTCAATGCTAATATGCCTGTGAATGAGTCCGTCCGCCCGGGAGGGAAGCAGATTAAGGGCAGAACCGGACAGACATACGGAAAAACGCGGGATAGGTTATAATTATATCGGATGGATAGACAATCGATTCATCCGATAATAAGGGGAGTCATATGGCAACGGATATAAAAACGAAGACATTTATCGATGAAATCTGCGACCTGCCCGGAGGGGAGGGCATCAAGTTATGCATACAGTGCGGCACCTGCACCGCCTCCTGCCCCAACGCCGATAATATGGAGCATACGCCATCGGAACTCATCGCCATGGCGCGCGCCGGTATGAAGAAGGAGGTCTTATCCTCAAATGCCATGTGGTATTGCCTTTCCTGCTATATGTGTACGGTGCGTTGCCCCAGAGGTATAAAGTTCACCGACCTGATGCATGTCCTGGATTATCTATCAATTCAGGCGGGTCTGGTCCATGCTAAAACGCTCACCCCGACCATGTACCGTCTTTTTAATCACTATTGCAGCATGGGTAATCTCTCTGAACTATGGTTTATGTTGCGCTTTTACCTGCAGACTAATCCCTTACGGGCCTGGAGGATGATTCCGGTAGCTCTCAATATGCTCCGGCGAGGTCGTTTATCTGTTAAAGCAAGAAAGCTCACGCAGGCAGGAAGCTGCCAACTAAGGACTATCCTTGATAAGGCTGAATCTCTGGGAGGTGTCAAGTGAAGTATTATACCTATTTCCCGGGCTGTTCCTGTTCTTCTGAGGGCGGCGCCAGGGCCTACGACTGGTCGATGCAGGCGGTCAGCAAGGTCCTGGATTTCGAACTCATTGAACTGGATGACTGGAACTGCTGCGGCTCGACGCCATCCGGCTCGGTTGATGAACTCGGCGCCTTTTGCCTGGCGGCGCGCGACCTCGCCCTTGCCGAAAAAAGCGGCCTTGACATGGTGACACCATGCAGCGCCTGCTACGTTATTTTTAACCGTACCAATTCTTACCTTAAGGAGTATCCCAAGCTTAAAGCTAAAGTGGACGAAGCTCTGACTGCCGGCGACCTGAAATATAACGGTACGATTAAGGTCAGGCACGCGCTCGATATTATAACTACTGATATCGGCTATGATGCCATCAAGGCCAGGGTAAAGAAACCGCTGGAAGGGCTCAAGGTAGCGCCCTACTACGGCTGCCAGGTGGTACGCCCCGGATTTGGCTTTGACCACCCCGAGAACCCCCAGTCTCTCGAAAAGCTGATTGCCAGTCTGGGCGGAGAGCCGACCCCCTTCCCGCTGAAGACTCACTGCTGCGGGGGCTCCCTCATTATTTCCGAAGAATCCCTGGCACTTGACCTGACTCGCAAGCTTCTCGAATCTGCCTCAAGTAATGGTGCGGAATGTCTGGTTACGGTCTGTCCATTATGTCAGACTAACCTAGACGCCTATCAAAGCCGGGTTAATCAGAAGTTCAAGACCAAATACAAAATGCCCGTCCTCTTTTTTACCCAGCTAATGGGTGTCGCCTTCGGGCTTGGAGAAAAGGAACTCGGTTTAAAGAACAGCATCGTATCGGCGGAGAAGGTGCTGGTAAAATATAAATAAGGAGCAGAAAATGGAGCCGAAAATAGGTGTCTATATCTGCCATTGCGGGGCCAATATCGCCGGAACTGTCGACGTGGGCAGGGTCGTCGAGTACGCCAGGGGGCTGCCGGCGGTAGCGGTAGCGCGCGACTATAAGTTCATGTGCTCGGACCCCGGCCAGGACATCATTAAAAGCGATATAAAAGAGAAAGGACTGAGCCGTATCGTGGTGGCGTCATGCTCGCCGCGGCTGCATGAGACGACCTTCCGACGGGCGGTAGCCGCGGCGGGGCTGAACCCCTACCTCTTCGAAATGGCTAACATCCGCGAGCAGTGTGCCTGGGTGCACACCGATAAAGAGGCAGCCACCGAGAAAGCCAAGGCGCTGGTCAACGCCGCCGTCAGGCGGGTCTTCCTCCAGGAGCCGCTGGAAACCAAGAAAGTCAATGTCAATCCGGCTACTTTGATTGTCGGGGCGGGCATCGCCGGGATACAGGCGGCTCTAGAGATAGCCGACTCCGGCCATAAGGTCTATCTGGTAGAGCGTGAGCCGTCCATCGGCGGCAATATGGCCAGGCTGGACAAGACCTTTCCCACCCTCGACTGTTCGGCCTGAATACTCACCCCCAAGATGGCCTCGGTGAGGTCAAACGAAAACATCGAGCTGATGACATACAGCGAAGTAGCGGAAGTCTCCGGCTACGTGGGCAATTTCAAGGTAAAAATCAGGCAGAAACCGCGCTATGTCGACATCACGAAGTGCACCGGCTGCGGCACCTGCCAGGACAAGTGCCCCATGAAAGCCGATAACGAGT
>CAZEUJ010000061.1:0-11457 GCA_964514525.1 uncultured Dehalococcoidaceae bacterium | reverse complement strand
CCGCCGGTCTCTTTCGCCAGGTCGAGGTCGCGTTTGACGATGAACTCCTCGGCGGCCGCGGGTATTCCGCGTAGACCCATCTCCATAGAGACAACCCCTTCGTTGACCTGCCCGCCCTGTGTGATAGACAGGTCTTCGCAGTGGTCTATTATCGGGCGATGAAAGTCGCGGCTATACTCAAGAGCCTGACGCATAATATCGGGGTTGATTACCGGGGCGCCGTCATCGCTGTAGGCAACGGCGCCGTTCATCTCCATTTCGTTCAAGTCAGCCAGTTCCTCACCTTTTCTACCAAGAGTAACGCAGCCGATGGGGAAAACGCGTATAACACCTTCTCTTGCCGCTATGGTTCTCACATAATTTAGTATCGCCTCGTTGTCTAGGGGGGGAATGGTATTGGGCATACAGCAGACGGTGGTAAAGCCGCCCCGCGCCGCCGCCCGCGTACCCGTGGCGATAGTCTCTTTCTCCTCGTTGCCCGGCTGACGCAGGTGGCAATGGAGGTCGATAAAGCCCGGGCAGACGATAAGCCCGCCGGCATTGAGCACACTGTAATCTATGTCAGGCGGTGCACCATCTCCCAGCCAGCCGATTTTTCCTTCTTTCACAAGAAGATTGCCGGTTTTATCAATATCCTGAGAGGGGTCGATAATCCTCCCGCCCCTGATGAGTAAAGGTTCAGGCATTTTTCTAGTGATGTCCTCCCATAAAGTGACTCGGTTTAAAGCCGTGGGCCTGCGCTTCAGCCTCCGAATTGAAGGCAATCAGGTTCTCCAGCCTGATATCTTTAGCCCAATGGCTTTGAGCGCTGTGATATTTCTTGGTGTCCAGTTTGTGCTCGTGCCAGTCCGTACTCGCCACGAATTTCGGTTCAAAGCCATGTTCGCAGTAGACACAACGTAACGTTAGGGGTTGCATGTTCACTATCTTGAATTCCGGTTTGAGATACTTCGTCTCGGTGGGCTGAATCGAAACGCATGTCGGATTGGAACAGACCGGGCCGATATTCTGGCGATAGGCAGGGTATTCCATTGGAGCCGGGGAGTCGATCTTGGGGATTTGGGCCTCTTTTGCCCCGAGAAAAGCCGCCAGTAATGCCATCCGCACCGGCACCCCGCGGGCAGCCTGTTTAAAGTACATACTCCGTTCGTCGGCGTCTACTTCATAGTCCAGTTCGTCCACCCGGGGCAGCGGGTGCATGACCAGCGATTTACGGAAGGCTTTGCCCCGGAGCAGTTTTTTATCCACCACCGGGTATTTTTTCTTCAAGTCCTGGCTGGCTTCGCCGGCGGAGAATCTCTCTTTTTGGGGTCGGGTGACGTAGAGGGCATCCACCCCTTCTCTCAACTCAACCTGTACGCTGATATGCGGCATCATCGCCAGCTGGTGAGGGCTATTAGGCGTGGTATAAATGGCATCCACGGGGAAGACATTTTCTTTATCGGTCTCATCGGCAGTATCCAGTCTTTCCACTTCGCCGCCGTATTCGGTAACCAGTTTATCAATGATGTGTTTGGGCACCTCGAGCCCGCGGCTGGGGCAAAAGAGAATATCCGCACCGAAACGGGCCAGGGCGAAAATGAGGGAGTGGGTGGTGCGCCCGTATTTCAAATCGCCCCACAGGGCTATTTTCAGTCCTTTGATATCATGGCGTTCTTTAATAATGGTATACAGGTCGAGGAGGGTCTGGGTGGGGTGCTGGTGGCCGCCATCGCCGGCGTTGATCACCGGGATACCGGCATAATCAGCGACAACTTTAGCGGCGCCTTCCCAGGGATGGCGGATGACGATGATATCCGCGTAGCTCCCGACGATTCTCGCCGTATCGGCGATGCTTTCGCCTTTAGCCAGGCTGCTGGCGCCTACGTCAGAGGCGGTGATGACGCTACCACCGAGGCGGTGCATGGCCGCCTCGAAAGACAGCCTCGTGCGGGTGCTCGGTTCAAAGAACAGGCTGGCCATTACCTTGCCATGACACAAGCTGTGCTGCTCTTTCATATTTGCCGACATTTCATCGGCCAGGGCAAAGATCGCCATCATCTCGCCGTTGGAGAGGTCGTCTATGGTTACCAGGCTTCTATTCACCAGGCTCATGGTAACTTCTCCTTTCCCCGATGTAATCGGGGGACTCCAGTTGTTTCGATTGGCTGTTGCTAGCTTTATTATTAGGCTGACTTACGATGGCAACCTCGTCAACGCCATCGGTCTCTACCAGGCGGACCTGAATATCTTCGTGGCGGGCGCTGGGTATGTTCTTGCCGACGTAGTCGGCGCGGATGGGCATCTCGCGGTGGCCGCGGTCGATGAGCACGGCCAATTGTATGGAGCGCGGGCGCCCCAGGTCAATGAGGGCGTCCATGGCGGCGCGGATGGTGCGGCCGGTATAAAGTACGTCATCGACGAGCACGACGGATTTATCGTTAATGTCCGAAGGGATTTCCGTGCGCTCGACCACGCTTTTGGCTTCCGAGGGGTCGAGGTCGTCACGGTAGAGGGAGAAGTCGAGCGCCCCGACGGCCAGCCTGGAGTTCTCGTACTTTTCAATGCTTCCGGCGAGGCGTTTTGCCAGGGGGACGCCGCGCGTGTGCAGTCCTACCAGTACCAGGCCGTCAGTGGACTTGTTGCGCTCGATGATTTCATGGGCGATGCGGGCGAGGGTGCGCCGGATGTCTTCTGCGGTCATGACTATTTTTTCAGGCATAAAAAACCTCTTGCTTCCGGCTGGCAAGAGGTGGCGGGTTACCTGTGTTAGGTTGTATCCCCTTGCCGGCCTCACGGGACTGGCTTAAAGGTTCTCGGTTGGCTCCTTTTTAGCTGTTTTATTGATTATAGCATATCAAATAGTTGATTGCAACGTTTTGTTAGAATGAAGCGCTATTTACGTCCATCGGAGTGTATGTGGTCTAACCCTCACCCCATCCCACCTTTAATTTCTCGGTGTCGAAGATATAGTCCCGAACCATAACGGCCTTGCCCATTTTAAGATTTAGTGCGGTAATGCCGCTATTTTCAAGGTCTTTTCCATCTTTGTTTTTAACCCTGATGTCCCACTCTACGGTAACATAGTTGGTACCGACCATATCAAAGGTATTTTGAACACAGATATGCTTAATGGTGAAGTTGATTTGAGGGAACTGTTCCATGAATTTCTTAAACCACTCCTCTATAGCCTTTTTACCTTTTCTCTCGCCACTGACAGAGAGTTTCCCAGGATAAATAAAGGTTGCATCACTCGCCCAGTTTTTTAGAAATTCATCAATGCGGTGTTGATTTAGATTATTAAATCCCGAGCGTATCTTACTTTTAGCCATCAAGGTGCCTATCATTTTATTACCTCCTTAAATTGTTTTATGTATAATAATCCTCTTAGTAATAGAAGTCAATAGGTTTCTCCCTAATCTTGCGCGCACATGTTATAATAAACTATAATTTCTCTTGGCGCAGGAGTGTAGCTCAGCTGGTAGAGCAGCGGTCTCCAAAACCGCCGGTCAGGGGTTCGAGTCCTCTCACTCCTGCCATCCTTCCTCTGGAAGGACGTGCCGAGGTGGTGGAATCTGGTAGACACGCCATCTTGAGGGGGTGGTGCGCGAAAGCGCGTCGGAGTTCAAATCTCCGCCTCGGCACCATCTATCACTGAGAATGACTCCCGGTTAAGGCAGGATAAAAATGAAGCGGTACGATTATATCGTGGTAGGCAGCGGTATCGGCGGGCTCTATACGGCGCTGCTGGCCAAAGAGCAGGGCAGCGTCCTCATTATCACCAAGGGCAGCATCGACGACTGCAATACCCGGCACGCGCAGGGAGGCATCGCCGCCGCCATCGGCAAGGGCGATTCTCCGGAACTCCACTTGAAGGATACTATCAATGCCGGCGACGGCCTGTCCGACGAAGAGGCGGTGAACATCCTGGTCAGAGAGGCGCCGGTCCGCATCGCGGACATGGTCGGATACCGAGTTCCCTTCGATACCCTCGACGGCGAGATCGCCCTGACTATGGAAGCGGCCCACAGCGTGCCGCGTATACTGCACGCCGGCGGCGACGCCACAGGAGAGCACATCGAAGTAGCTTTGAGTCAGCAGGTGCGCTCGTCCAGAATCCAGGTCCTGGAAAATTTCCTCGCCACCGAAATCCTGCTGGAAAAGGGAAAGGTTGACGGGATACGTGCCCTCGACTGCCGTACGGGCACCTATGAGGAATTCGAGTGTAATAACCTGATTCTGGCCACCGGCGGAGCCGGGCAGCTCTTTAAGTATAATACCAATTCCGACATCGCCACCGGCGACGGTATCGCCCTGGCTTTTGACGCCGGCGCGGAAATCGCCGATATGGAGTTTTTCCAGTTTCACCCCACCGCCCTGCGCATGCCCGGCGTGCCCCCGTTCCTGATATCGGAGGCGGTAAGAGGGGAGGGGGGATTACTGCGCAACGCCGACGGCTACCGTTTCATGCCCGACTATCACGAAGGGGCCGACCTGGCGCCGCGGGACGTCGTCGCCAGGAGCATATTAAACGAGATGAAAAAATCCGCTTCGGACAGGGTTTTCCTAGATGTGACCCATCTGCCGCCCCACACCATCACCACGCGCTTCCCGCATATCTACCGCTTCTGCCTCGACCACGGCCTGGATATCACCAGGGACCTTATTCCGGTAGCGCCGGCCGCCCACTACATGATCGGCGGCATCAAGACCAATACCTGGGGAGAAACGAACATCGCCAGACTATTCGCCGCCGGCGAGGTTGCCTGCACCGGGGTCCACGGGGCCAACCGCCTTGCCTCGAACTCCCTGCTGGAAGCCATTGTGTTCAGTAAAAGAATCGTGGAAAGGACCAGAAGCAAAGCCAAAGAAAAAACATCCGAGGAAGGCAAAGTCAAGAACATTTATGCATCGCTCGGCCAGAGGCCACTTCCCCGGGCGGTACCCGCGCCCGGCCTGGCCGCCCTGCAGCAGCTGCACTGGGACAAGGTCGGCATCATCCGCGATAAAGAAGGACTGAACCAGGCGGCCGGTATCCTGGCGGCCTGGCAGCAATCCCTGCGCGCCCCCACAGACCAGCCCTCCTACGAACTGAGCAACCTGGTCCTGACGGGCAGACTGTTAACCGAAGCGGCTTTCATCAGGGAAGAGAGTCGCGGCGCCCACTTCCGGTCGGATTTCCCCCAGACTTCGCCGAAGTGGCAGTGCCACATCGTGTGGCGAAAATAGATTTTCGAATACAGATAGTCCCTAAAGCAACACGCGCGGTGGCGGTCATATTGAAAAGAATTAGCTTTTGCATTATAAATATAGAAGCAGTCAATATATGTTATTACTAGAAGGGAAAATCCGTGGCTAAGAAAAAGAGAGAAGAAAAACCCAGAGAATATACGAAGCGCCAGCTTTCGCATTTCCAGAAGCAGAAAAGGCGCCAGCGGTTCTTTTTTATCGGCGGGGTATCGATTATCGTCGCCATTATCCTGATTGTCCTGCTGGGATGGTTTCTCGCTGAGTACCGTCCCATGCACCGGACGCTAATTAAAGTAAATGATGCTGAATTCGATACAGGTTACTATATCGACCTCCTCAAAATATACGCGGTCGCCAACTCGAATCAACAAATAGGCCTGGACCAACTATTACAACAGATAAGCAGCGGCCTCACGAACAATATCGCCCAGAATGAATTGATCAAGCAGGCGGCTGAACCGCTAGGTATAACCATAAGCGATGAAGAAATCAGACAGACAATGGAAGACCCCGACCAAAAAGTACCCGATGCTTATATCGATCTTCTCCGGATTGAACAACTGGAAAAGAGGTTGAAAGACGAGTATTTCAGCAACCAGGTGCCGGCGTCCGATAACCAGGTACATATGATGACCATGATGGTCGAGGACGAGGGCGTGGCGCTGGAAGTCCAGGGCAAGTTACTCAACGGCGATAACTTCACGGCACTTAATGAGCAATATGCCCAAAACTATTATTCTAAAAGTGTCAATAAAGGCGACTACGGCTGGCACCCGGCGTCCGTACTTGAGGAACAGACGGGCACTCTCATACCCATAGATTTTGCCTTTGGCGCGGAACCGGGCGCGGTGAGTCCGCCTTTAGCCGATAACGCAACGTACAAGCAACTGGGCTACTGGTTGATTAATGTCTATGACAGGCCGAGCGATAATGAGACCATGGTGCAGGCGCTCCTCTTGAGCAATAAAGATATAGCCGCGGATGTAAAAGCCAGGCTGGAATCTGGCGATAACCTGTCGGCGCTGGCGGACGAATTTTCCCAGTACAGTACATCTAAAGAAAAACACGGGGACCTCGGTCTTTATACCAGGCCGGAGTCAGCCAATACCACACTTGTAAGCGCGGTTTTTGACGGTTATATTTTCGGTGCTGCCACCGAGATAGGGAAATGGAGCGAACCCCTCAGAGATACCAGCTATTGGACGCAGGGGGGCTACTGGGTGGTACGGGTAATAGATAAGGAAAACGATAGAGAATTGAGCAGCGAGGACCGCACGAATCTCATCAATAAAGCCTACAGCGATTGGCTTAACGGATTATGGTTGGAATATGTGGCGGCTATTGATACCAGCGGTTTTACCGAGGATACCGAGGCATGGGCGATAGAACGCGCCAAAAAGGACCTGCAGACAGTCGGGGGGTAGCCAGATGAGAAAAAAGAGTATCGGTATCGGGTTAATGGGGCTGGGGGTGGTGGCGGGGCAGGTGGCCAGGGTCATGACGGACAAGGCCGACGAACTGGCGGAAAAGGTCGGGTATCCCCTCGTCCTGCGGAAGGTGAAGGTGTTGCCGCAAGACCTGGCGCGCCCGCAGGCGAAAAAGATGCCCTCCCGGCTTTTCACGACCGATGACGATGAGTTTTTCGATGAGCCGGGCATCGATATCGTCGTTGAGGCTATCGGCGGCGAACACCCGGCCACGGAGTATATCAAGAGGGCCCTCTCGGGCGGTAAACACGTGGTGACCTCCAATAAAGAGGTCATCGCCAAACACGGCATGGAGTTGCTGGCGCTGGCCCGTGAGCACGGGGTGGGCCTGCAGTATGAGGCCAGCGTGGGTGGGGGAATACCACTAATCGCCCCATTCAAGCACGACCTGGTGGCGAACAATATCAGCGGCATCTTCGCCATCATCAACGGCACCACCAACTACATCCTCACCATGATGGCCAAAGAGGGCATGGACTTTAACGCCGCGCTCAAGCAGGCCCAGAAGCTGGGTTATGCCGAAGCCAATCCGGAGAACGACATCGAGGGGATAGACGCGCACTACAAGCTGGCTATCCTGGCTTCGCTGGCTTTTCAGACACAGGTCCGACCGCAGGATATCTACCGCGAGGGCATATCACGTCTCAGCGGGCGCGACTTCCGTTACGCGCGGGAGCTGGGTTTCGCCATCAAACTGCTGGCTATCGCCAAGCAGAGCGACGACGCAATCGAAGCCAGGGTACACCCGGTCTTCATACCGGCGGACTCCTTCCTGGCGAAAGTCGATGGCGTCTATAATGCCGTCCATGTCGAGGGCGACCTGATCGGCAAAGTGCTTTTCATCGGCGAGGGTGCCGGGGCAAAGCCCACCAGCAGTGCCGTTATCGCCGATGTGGTTTCATCAGCGCGCAAGATAGTCCTGGGGGTCGGCAGCATCTCCACCTGGAAAGCCGTATCCGGCAAGCATATCAAACCCATGGAGGAAATCGAGACGCAGTATTACATCAGGTTGAGCGCCGCCGACCAGCCCGGCGTGCTGGCGCAGATTGCGCGGGTGTTCGGCGATAATGCCATCAGCATTTCATCCGCCATCCAGCCGGAGTCCGATGAAAAAACGCAGACGGCGGAAATCGTTATCATGACGCATCCCGCCCGGGAAAAAGCCATGCAGACCGCCCTCCGCAAACTCGAAAAGCTGGAAGTGGTGCGGGAGATAGCCAACTTTATACGGGTCGAGGACATAGAAGGGGGGTAGAGGTGAAACAGGGAGTTTTAAATCACTATAAAAAATACCTGCCCGTCACCCGCCAGACCCCGCTCTTTACGATAGGGGAGGGAGATACGCCGCTGGTCAGGTGCGATAAACTGGCGCAGAAATACGGCTGCGGCTGGCTCTATTTCAAACTGGAGGGCTGCCATCCCACCGGCTCGTTTAAAGACCGGGGCATGGTAATGGCTATCGCCAAGGCGGTGGAAGCCGGCAGCAAGGCCGTTATTTGTGCTTCCACCGGCAACACCAGTGCCTCGGCGGCGGCTTACGCCGCTTTTTGCGGACTCCAATGCATAATAGTCATACCCGGGGGAAAAATAGCCTTGGGCAAGCTCGCCCAGGCCATCGTTCACGGCGCGCGAATAATCGCCGTCGACGGCAATTTCGATAAAGCCCTGGAAATAGTGCGCCGCCTCACGGAAACACACCCGGTCACGCTCGTTAACTCCCTCAATCCCTACCGCATCGAGGGGCAGAAGACGGCCGCCTTCGAGATTATCGATGTCCTCGGGGACGCCCCGGACTATCTCTTCCTGCCGGTGGGCAACGCCGGCAACATCACCGCTTACTGGAAGGGCTTTAAAGAATATTTCGAAGTCGGCAAGGCGACGAAAAAGCCCAGGATGTATGGTTTTCAGGCTGAAGGCGCGGCGCCCATCGTTCGCGGCCATGCCATCGAAAAGCCGGAGACGGTCGCTACGGCCATACGCATCGGCAATCCCGCCAGCTGGCAGAAAGCCGTGGCCGCCCGCGACGAGTCCGGCGGCATTATCGATATGGTCAGCGACGAGGAGATACTCGCCGCTCAGCGCATCATGGCGTCCGAGGCCGGGGTATTCGGCGAGCCGGCTTCGGCAGCACCGCTGGCCGGGCTTATCAAGCTGGCGAACCAGGGCAAGAAATTCCCGGACAAGGTTATCGTCTGCGTGGTCACCGGCAACGGGCTTAAAGATACCGAGACTGCCCTGAAGATAGCCCCGCAGATATTAAAGCTTCCCGCGGACATAAAGGCGGTGGAAAAAGCCCTGGGATGGGGATAGAGGAGGTGCAACGTGCTTGATGAAGCAAGGATAAAAAAAGCCGTAAAAGACATCATTGAGGGTATCGGCGCCGACCCTTCCTGCGAGGGGATGAAAGAGACCCCCCAGCGCGTGGCGGAAATGTACGCCGAGCTCTTCCAGGGAATGAATAAAGACCCCAAGGCCGACCTGGAGGTGGGCTTTGAACTGGGCCACCGGGAAATGGTAGTCGTCAAGGACATCCCGTTTTACTCGATGTGCGAGCACCACCTGCTGCCGTTTTTCGGGGTGGTACATGCGGGTTATATCCCCAATAAAGAGGGGCGTATCGTGGGCATAAGCAAAATTGCCAGGGTGGTGGAAACGATTGCCCGCCGCCCGCAGGTGCAGGAACGCATGACCACCGCAATCGCGGATACCATCTATAACGGCCTCAGAGCCACCGGCGTGGGGGTAGTAATACAGGCGGAGCACATGTGTATGATAATGCGGGGCATCAATAAACCCGGCAGCAACGTGATTACATCGGCGTTGCGGGGGGCATTTAAAACGCAGGCCGCCAGCCGCGCTGAGTTCTTCTCGCTGATCCAGGGGAGGTAAATTTATGGACAGAGCCGATAAAGCCTGCGAGCTCATGGCTTCAGGGACTACGAATTGCGCCCAGGCGGTTATTGCCTCTTTTTGCGAAGAGCTGGGCCTGGAGAAAAATCTGGCTTTGAGAATCGCACAGGGATTCGGCGGGGGCATGCATCATAGCGGGGGGACCTGCGGGGCGGTCACCGGTGCCTACATGGTACTGGGTCTGTCCCAGAAAATATCGAACGATAAACCGCGTGAAAAACTCAACGCCAACTATGCACTCACGGCCGAATTCAACCGGAGATTCCAGCAGCTCCACGGTTCGCTGAACTGCACGGAACTTATTGGCTATGACTTAAGCGTACCGGAACAGGGGGCGGAAGCGCGACAGAAAAAAGTGTTTGCGACGGTCTGTGCCGGTTTCGTCAGGGACACGGTTAAAATTCTCGAAGACCTGCTCCCGCCAAAATAGAGGCTTGCTCCAGCGGTTTATCTGCTTTATCATCCCGTATTTGACAAGTAACGCCCGGTGAAATAACATTCAGCCGGTAATGTCACTTTTCCCCCTGAATTATTCAAAAGGAGGCAATAAATTGTATGGCTACATGGCATGAGTTTGTTCAAAAAAGCGGTAAAGTACCCGAATGGCCTTATCCCACTAACTACGGCAAGGTAAACGAGGTCGTCACCGATGTCCTGGTTATCGGCGGAGGGGTGGCAGGAATGCAGGCCGCCATCAACGCGGCGAAAAAAGGGGTGAAGGTCGCCGTCGCCGAGAGGGGACATGCCAAGCGGAGCGGCTCCGGCGGGGCGGGGGTCGACCACTGGCATGGCGCCGTCACCAATCCCTGCTCTAAGGTCACCCCGGAAATGTATACCAGGGCCTGTTACGACAGCATGCAGGGATGGACGGGCGGGCACGTCCGCTACATCATCACCAGGGAAAGCTGGGACACCCTGCTCGACTGCGAGAAGATGGGCATACAGATACGGGATATAAGAGACGAGTTCAAGGGGGCAGAGTTCCGCGACGAAAAAACCAAGCTGATGTTCGCGTACGACTATCGAAACCGTCATGTGATACGCGTGTGGGGCTGGAATATTAAGCCGAAGCTGTACGAGGAGGCGAAGCGGCTGGGGGTGAACATCTATAACCGCATGATGCCCACCGGCCTGCTCACCGACGGCGGCAAACAGGGAGGCCGGGTGGTCGGGGCTACCGCCGTCAACACCCGTACCGGCGAGTTCTATATCTTCAGGTCGAAGGCGACCGTCATCTGTACCGGCGGTGCGGGACGCCTTTTCCTCTTCGACCCGGAAATGACCGCCTCCGGCTCGATGTCCGACCTCAATAGCGCCGGGGTGGGCCAGGCTTTAGGCTGGAACGCTGGCGCGGAGTTCGTCTGCATGGAAGGCAGCGGGCCGGGTCGACTGTCCGGCTACGCCTACGCGCCCTACAGCATGGCTAACGCCCACAATACCTATCACGGCACGCCGATAGTCGACGCTGACGGTAGAGAAGTGCCGTGGGTGGACGCTTTCAACCGGCCGATAAAGGATGTGGCGGGGCGTTTCCTGCCCGCGGAAGGGCAGGACTTTATCCTCGGCGAGGGCATCGGCATCTCAAGATACCTGGAACAGTACCGCAATAACGACCTTATCCACGACCTGCCCGAGCGCATACGCCGGGGCGAGTTCAGGCTGCCTCTCTACGCCGACCTTACCCGCCTGACGGAAGCCGAGCGACGGTGCATCTGGGGGATGATGGTGGGCAACGAAGGCAAGACCCGCATCCCTATCTATGCTACAATGACCGGGGCCGGCTTCGACCCCGATAAAGACCTTTTCCAGGCGCCGGTTATCATGCCGGAAG
>CAZEUJ010000060.1:0-11504 GCA_964514525.1 uncultured Dehalococcoidaceae bacterium | reverse complement strand
TTTTTCGTGGAAATTCTTGGCAAAGCCGAGGCCGTAGCGGCCGTTTTCCAGGGAGCGGATGGCCTTCTGGAAGGCCTCTTTATAGGTCTTGCCGATGCTCATAACCTCGCCGACGGCGCGCATCTGCGTGCCGAGCCTGTCTACTGCATCGCGGAACTTTTCAAAAGCCCATCGGGAGAACTTGACTACAACATAGTCGCCGGACGGTGTGTATTTGTCCAGGGTCCCTTCGCGCCAGTAGGGGATTTCGTCTAAAGTAAGGCCGGCCGCCAGCTTGGCGGAAATCAAAGCGATAGGGAATCCGGTGGCTTTAGAGGCCAGCGCGGAGGAGCGGGACGTGCGCGGATTTATCTCAATAATGACCACGCGGCCTGTTTTGGGATCGTGGGCAAACTGGATGTTGGTACCGCCGATGACGCCTATCTTTTCGACGACCTTGTAAGAGTAGTCCTGGAGACGCTTCTGTAATTTTTCATCGATGGTCAGCATGGGCGCCGTACAGTAAGAGTCGCCGGTATGGACGCCCATGGCGTCGACGTTCTCGATAAAGCAGACGGTGATTTTCTGGTTTTTTGAATCGCGGATTATTTCCAGCTCCAGCTCTTCCCACCCCTCGACGGACTCCTCAATAAGTATCTGCCCAATCATGCTGGCGCTGATGCCGCGGCTGGCGATGACGCGCAGCTCTTCCACGTTATAGACCAGGCCGCCGCCGGTGCCGCCCATGGTGTAGGCCGGTCGTATCACTACCGGATATCCCAACTCGGCGGCGATGGACTCCGCATCCTCGACGCTCCGGGCGATTTTACTCTGGGGCATGTCGATCCCCAACTCCATCATCGTCTCTTTAAACGCGAGCCGGTCTTCCCCTCTCTTGATGGCGTCCGGTTCGACGCCGATGACCCTGACGTTATATTTCTCCAGGGCGCCGCACTCTGCCAGGCTGGCGCTCAGGTTCAGGCCGGTCTGACCACCGAGGTTGGGAAGGATAGCGTCCGGCCGCTCTTTCTCAATAATTTTAATCATGGTATCCAGGTTGAGGGGCTCGATGTAGGTGACGTCCGCCATGCCGGGGTCGGTCATAATGGTCGCCGGGTTGGAGTTGACCAGCACGATTTTATATCCGAGCGACCTCAGCGCTTTACACGCCTGGGTGCCTGAATAGTCGAACTCACACGCCTGGCCGATAATAATCGGACCGGACCCTATGATCATGACCTTCTTGATATCGTCTCGTCGGGGCATTGTGGAGAACTCCTTATTTAGTCGCGAAAATGTATTTTCACCATGTTACCACAAAACGGGCATCGATTTCTTTGCTGAAATCGATGCCCGCAAAAAAGCCCTTTAAATTGAAACAGTCTAAACTACTCGTCTATACCCAGCCGCGCAGCTTCATAGCCTCTACGACGCGTTCCACCGCCCTTACGTAGGCCGCCTGACGCATATTTATCTTGTATTCCCGGCTGGTATCCAGCACGGAATGATAAGCGGCGGTCATTTTCTTGTCCAGTCTTTCGTAGACTTCCGCGATGTCCCAGGAGTACATGTAAAAGTTCTGGACCATCTCAAAATAGGATACCGTCACGCCGCCGGCGTTGCAGAGGAAGTCCGGTATGATATGAACGCCCTTCTTAAACAGGATTTCGTCGGCTTCCGGTGTGGTCGGCCCGTTGGCCAGTTCGGCGATAATCCTGGCCTTAATTTTCGGGGCATTCTTTTCTGTTATAATATTTTCTATAGCCGCTGGTATCAGTATATCTACATCCAGTTCCAGGAGCTCCGCATTGGACATGCTTTCCGTGTCGGGCAGGTTGCAGACGGTGCTGGTTTCATCCTTACAGGCAAAGGCTGCCTGCGGGTCGATGCCTTTAAAGTTACAGACCGCGCCTTTGCTATCGCATACGGCGATAACTTTAGCCCCGAATAGCTCCTGGCACAGCCGCGCCGCATGATATCCGGCGTTGCCGTAGCCGTGTACGGCCACCGTGGCTTTGCCGAGATTAATGCCGAGGGCCTTGGCCGCCTCGCGGATGGTATACATACCGCCGCGGGCCGTAGCGTCGCCGCGCCCGGGAGAACCCCCGATAGCTAACGGCTTGCCGGTAATAACGCCGAATTGGGGTTTGCCGGCGATGATAGAATATTCGTCCATCATCCAGGCCATGATCTGCGGTGTCGTATAGACGTCCGGAGCGGGAACATCTTTTTCCGGACCGATGAACGGATAGATAGCACGGATATATGCCCGACTTAACCGTTCCAGTTCGCCCTGGGACATCTCTTTCGGATTGCAGATAACGCCGCCTTTGGCGCCGCCCAGAGGCAGGTCGAGCAGGGCGCATTTCCAGGTCATCCAGGAAGCCAGCGCCCTGACGGTATCTATCGTTTCTTCCGGGTGGAACCTGATGCCACCCTTGGTGATGCCCCTGGCGTCGTTGTACTGGACTCTGAATCCCTGGAATACCTTGATGGTGCCGTCGTCCATGCGCACCGGCAGCGCTACATGGAGCTCACGCTGGGGAGTCTTAAGTATCTCGGTGATCTCGGGTTTCAGTTTTAAAATCGCGGCACACTGGTCGATTTGCCTGCGGGCGGTCTCGAACGGATTAATCTTTAGCTGAGTTTTTGTTACCATTTTTTCTCCTTCTTATGAACCGGAACGATTTTATTCTTTTACGGGAATGCCCCTGGATTTCAGGTACGCTTTCGCCTCCGGTATGGTTATCTCACCGAAGTGGAAAATAGAAGCTGCCAGTACCGCTGATGCTTTGCCTTCGGTTACTGCTTTATAAAGGTGTTCCAGTGTCCCGGCGCCGCCGGAGGCTATGACCGGTATAGCGACCGCCTCGGCGACCGCCCGGGTCATTTCTAGGTCGTAGCCGTCTCTGGTGCCGTCGGCATCCTTGCTGGTAAGCAGAATTTCGCCGGCGCCCAGTTTCTCCACTTTCCTGGCCCATTCGACTATTTCCAGCCCTGCCGGTTCCCGTCCGCTTTTGACGACTACTTCCACGCGGGGTCGGCCGCTGTCTTTCGGATTCTTTTTCCCGTCGATAGCCACCACGAGTTTTTCTTTGCCGAGTTCTTTTGAGGCTTTTTTAATAAGCTCGGGGTGGCGGACCGCCGCAGTGTTGATGGAGACCTTGTCCACCCCCAGGTCGAGTAGCGCCTTCATGTCATCGATACTGGCGATACCTCCGCCAACCGCGAAAGGCACCGTAACCACTTCGCGGACCCTCTTCACCCACTCCAGCCTCGTTTTCCTGTTTTCCACCGTCGCGAAAATATCCAGAAAAACGAGTTCATCCGCCCCCTGCTGAGAATAGGCCCGGGCAGCTTCCACCGGGTCGCGGGCATCTCTGAGGTTGACGAAGTTGACTCCTTTGACTACCCGTCCTTCTTTGACATCTAGACACGGAATAATCCGGATTTGTTTCACTTTATTGCCCAGACGCCCTTATGATACAACATAAATGAAAAAATGCGGTAAATGTTTACCGCCGCTACCTTAATATACATTAGGTAAATTGCAATTGTCAACAGGCATCAATCAGCTTCATCGAGCAAGCGACGTGCTTTCCCGAGCCATTCGGTGATGACAATTCTCCTGCCGCAGGCTTTTTCGCAGAGTCCGCATTCGTTACAATATGCGATGCCGTGCCCTTCATTCCGGTAAATAGACCTCGGTATTTCGAGATTGCCGTACATGATGGCATCGTTATATAACTCAAAGATACGGGGAACGTCGATATCCTGAGGACAGGGCATGCAGCCGCGGCAGGCGGTGCAGGGGATGGATTTTAGACTTTGATAGGCGTCCCGGACCTGATTGATAGCGAGTTCCTCGCTTACGGTAAGGCTGTCCGCCGGGGCACTGTCTGACAGAGCGATATTTTCTTTTACCTGCGCGATGGTACTCATATCAACGACCACAGTCGCAATCTCCGGGTGGTTCCAGACCCAGAACAGCCCCCATTCAGCCAGCGAACGCTCTGGCGAAGCCTCCCGCCATATTCTGGATACCGTTTCCGGCAATTTTCCGGTTAGTCGCCCGCCTTTCAGAGGCTCGGTAATAACCACTACTAGGCCTTTATCAGCGGCATACTTCAGACCGCCGATACCCGGATGGTGGTCGATGTCCATAAAGCTATACTGGAACTGAGCAATAGTCCAGTTATCGTAAGCGTCTATGATGGTCCGCAGTGTTTGATAATCATCGTGGAAGGAGAAGCCCAGGTTGCCCAGACGCCCGTCGGCCATGGCTTTTTCCGCGCGGTGTAAGACATCGCTTGCCGGTAATTTTGGCCAGGTCTGCCGGTCCAGCGCCGCTAAAAGAAAAAAGTCCAACCTGTCTATCTGCAAAAGTCTGAGTTGCGCTTCCAGATAATGCTCGAAGTCTGTACCGGACTTTATCAGGGTAGCGGGCAGGCTGGCGGCTATCATTATTTTCTCGCGGTAACCGTTTTGCAGCACCCGGCCGATGAAACGCATCAAACGCTCGCGCTGCCCTGCGTCGTACAGGTAGCCCAGGTCCAGGTAGTTGACACCATGGTCGATAGCATACCGAAGCATTCTGGTAGCTTCAGCTTCATCGATACTGGCAGGGTCTGTGTCCATTCTGGGCAAGCGCCTGGTGCCGAAACCCAGCGCCGACACTGGCCAGTCCAGCCTGCCGAATTTGCGATATTTAATTTATTGGCTCCTCGGGTTATTTTGCCTCTGACCATGGAGAGGCGTGCTCGCCGCTGAGGCACACAACGATGAAGCCGTAGGGCTTATCGCACCACCTGGTGATGAGTGGGAGGTGGGGAAACGCGGCGGGGCAAATGGCCACGGTGGGAGTATTGAATATATGCCTTTCGTAGTCCTTACCCATGCCAAGCTCGAGCTCAGCCCCTAGGAAATTCAGATTATCCGGGTCGAGACCGACGAAGCACAGTATCTCCGCCTCGGGATGATAGTGGGCTTCACCGCCGCGGTGCCACTTGCCGCACTTGCTGTAAAAACCCCAGGTGAAATTGACGTTGAACCCCTCCAGGTCATCGCCGTAGAGCCAGACGACCTCGTCGCCGTTGCCGGGCCCCACCCCCATATCCGCTGCTCTGATGACGCCGTACTGAGTGGCCTGGAGCCTGTCCTGTCTGCCCGCCGCGGTCGGGCCGCCGGAAGGCATGTTTTTGAAGTTGGTGATCATTCTCTTAATAAGTCGGTTGTATTTCGAGCCTTTGGTCGGCTTGCCGACTTTTTTCACGGCCTGGGCTTTATAAGCATCGGCCAGCCCGATGGTGTAGTGGACGATAGGTCTTTCGAGCTTTTTAACCGTCACCGGGCCGTGCGGTGTCCCCTTGGGGATAAGCACGCAGGACGGCTCTTTAAATATATGCTCTTCCCGTTCCTCGCCCAGTTCCACCGAGACCTCGGCGCCCAGGTAGAGGATGTTGGTATTATCGGTCCCTTCAAAGACCAGGATTTCATCGTAGGGATGCACGAGGGCGCCTTCCAGCGGGTGGAAGGTGCTTGGTTTTTTAACGAATCCCAGGGAAAAATTGGCGTTAAATCCCTCCATGTCCTTGGCTTCCATCCAGATACGCGGCTCGGCATAAAGTCCCTTGGGCGGGTCCTTGATGGCAAATGGTTTTACCAGATGCGCATACTCTTTTTTAATCATGAAAAACCTCCTTTATTTCTTTAGGTGATAACTTTCGCCCCCAAGCTTAGCAGATTGGCGGTGTTCGGGTCAAGGAAATACTACGAGCTTAAATACATTAAAATAGCCCCGCATGCAGCGACATTCAGGGATTCCACTTTTTCTTTAGCCACCGGGATTCGCACGCGGAGATTGGCCATGTCCAGCAGTCCTTTCGAGAGGCCGGCGGCTTCGTTTCCCAGCGCCAGCAGGAGTTTTTTCTGGCCGTGCAAGACCTCCGGTCCGGCGGTACCGGCAAGGTCAGCCGCGACCAGTGTATAGTCTTCCTTTTCCAGTGCTTTTGCCAGTTCGAGATAATCTTTCGTCCGGCGCAGCCATACGGAAAGCACCGAACCGGCCGTAGCCTGCACGCACTTGGGGGAAAGGGGGTCGGCCCCGTTTTCCGTCATTATGACGCCAGAAAAACCGAACGCGGCCGCCGTGCGGATGAGAGTACCCGTATTACCGGGGTCCTGGATATCTTCCAGCAGCAGAATTCTGTTACCGATATCCCGGGGGAGGCGTGCCGAATAAATGTCCGCCGGCAGGCGTACGACGGCCAGGATTCCCTGTGGCGTTTGGGTGCTGCTGATATAGCGGAACTGGCTCGCGTTGACCAGCCGAACAGGATAGTCGCGGTAAACGGGCGGCGGTTCATCCATAGCCAGAATTTCGATTATTGCGTCCGCGTGGCCGGCAACTATCTGCCTTATTGCTTTATCTCCCTCGACGAGAAAGGCCCCGGCTTCGAGCCTTCCTTTTCTCTCTTCAAGTTCTCGGTACCATTTTAAAGATTTTAGCGGCACCCGCATATTTCCTTTTTTAAAGTAACGTGATGTAACGATTTGCCGTTTCTTTTATAACAGTATCGGGCTCCGTAGTCAAACGGAGCCCGATTTTTCCTCGGTTTGTCTTAACGTGCGGCCTATCTATAGACGGACGATAAGCAGGATACGTGAAGTTATTCGTTAAGAGCTTTTGCCGTCTGTATTTCTTTCACCAGGTCCTCGACGGTAATGGCCGCCATCGTCAAAGGCTGCAAGGTTCCCCGGGAGCCTAGGGCGGAAGCCACTCTGGCGATAACGGTATTGTTGGGCGCTTCGAGGATATTGACGAAGTCGTACTCGCCTAGTAAAGCATACTGGGATAGCACTTTGGCTCCCATGTCCTCGACTTCCTGGTTTACTTCCCAGATTCTGCCGGGATTACGCATTATACTCTTTCTGCCTGCATCCGTCAGCTTGGTCAACATGAGATAATATGGCATATTAATAACCTCCTTAAAAAATCGGAAAAGACTGATGCCTTTGGGTCAGTCAATGAACCTATATTACACTAATGACTGATAGCTGTCAATGTCCGGGATTTCTCGTTCTGTTTCACATGGTAGATTTTCTATGCTCACCCCCTTTATCCCCCTCTCAAACAGGTGTATTTTTTAGGCTCTATTTTTATTATGTTTGAAAGGGGGAAAGAGTTTGAGAGGGGGCGGAGCCCCCTCTCTTCTGAACTCCCCTCTCCAGCCACGAATATCTGCGGTTTCTTATCAAGGTTCTGGCTGGAGAGGGGCAGGGGTGAGGTTATTACTTAGCCGCCAAATGCAAATTAAGCCGAGGTTATCGAGTATTTTTCAAAAATACCGGTATGCCGGCTACCATTAAAATTACCTCGTCGGCATTTTCGGCCAGCATCTGGTTGGCTTTACCGAGTAAGTCGCGGTAAAGCCGGCTGACTCTGTCGGCGGGCACGATGCCGAGGCCGACTTCGTTGGTAACGATGATGAATCGGGCTTTAGATTGTTTCATGCAATTGATTAGTTCTTTGATTTCAGCAACGACCGCTTTTTCTAGCAAGAGGGCATTCATGGTCCCTTTATGCTGCTGGAAGATATTATTCACCAGCAGGGTAATATCATCTATTATTACCGTTTGTGTCTTGCCGATATTCCGGGTAATCTCGCGGCCGATATGTGTTGTGACCTCAAGAGTAGCCCAGTCGGCCGGCCTGACTTTACGGTGCGATTCGATACGCTGTATCATTTCATCGTCGCCGGCCTCAGCCGTAGCTACGAAAAGGACATGTCCGCCTGTTTTCATGGCCATCTTAAATGCCAGCCGACTCTTGCCGCTGCGGGCGCCGCCCGTAATCAGAGTACTTTTCAAGCCTTCTCCTCCATTATTCCGTTGATCAGCATGGTCTTTTATCATACTAAGTTGGGCGCAGCGGTAAAAATAATAACCACAAACAGCAGCGCCATTACCTCGGCCACCTCATTGATAGCCCCGTAGGTATCGCCGGTGAGTCCGGCAAACTTGTACTTAAAGTAGATAGCCAGCAGTATCGTAACAATCCAGATACCGAAAATGAGGAGAAATCCCGAAACATAAAATAATGGATAAAGGGCAGCGGCAACCGCGAAAGTGATAATTGTAGCTACGGTAAACTGAGGCCAGCGGGTGGCGTTCTTATAGGCCGTCCCCAGTCCTCCGGGGCGGGCGTAAGGGTAAACGAAAATAGAGTAGACCATCGCCCAGCGACTGATCACCGGTATAAAAATCAGCACGGCGGTCATCAGGTCCGCGGGGACGTTATTTAAGGAAACGTATTTAACTAACAGCAGCAGCACGATGCCGACCACCCCGAAAGCCCCCGTCCGGCTATCGTGCATCACCTTCCACCTTTCTTCCACCGTCTTGTGACCGGCCATGCCGTCGCAGGTATCGGCCAAGCCGTCCAGGTGCAGAGCCCCGGTGAGCATTACCAACGCCACAATCAACAGGGCATTAACCACTGCCGGGGGTAGAATATGGTTTAATAGCCAGCTCAGGCCCGCCAGTATTCCGCCGATGATGAGTCCTACCAGGGGAAAATATGCCGTAGCACGCCCTATTTGCGCCGGACTGAGCTCGCGTTTCAGCGGCACCGGGATGCTCGTTAAAAACTGTAAAGCGGCTAAGAAACTCAACTCTTTTTCTCGTCTCCTTCCGTAACGCCGGCCTCGGCGAAGGTTGCCATTTCGTTGAGGGTCCGGACGGCGGCTTCGGCGATAAATATACCCAGCGCCGCGCCGGTCCCTTCTCCGAGTCGCATATCGAGATTTAACAGCGGTTTGAGTTTCATATACTTAAGCATCGCGGCGTGCCCGGCTTCCGCCGAGACATGGGCGGCGATGATGTAGTCCTTTATGCGGGGCGCCAGCGCCGTGGCAACTAAAGCCGCCGCCCCGGAGATAAAGCCGTCGATGACGACCGGTATGCGTTTGGCGGCCGCCCCCAGCATGACCCCGGCCAGACCGCCGATTTCAAAACCACCGACTTTCGCCAGGACGTCGAGGGGCTTTGACGGGTCGGGTTTATTGACCGCGAGGGCCCGCTTGATGACGTCTATCTTATGGGCGAGCTGCTCATCACTGAGGCCGGTGCCGCGACCGGTCACTTCTTCCACCTTTTTACCGGAAATGGCAGCGAAGATGGCGCTGCTGGCGGTAGTATTGCCGATGCCCATATCGCCGGTGCCGACGATATCCAGCCCTTTTTCCGCCTCCCGGCTGACGATTTCTATGCCGGTTTCGATAGCCTGCACCGCCTGCGCGGCGGTCATGGCCGGACCGAGGCACATATTTTTTGTGCCGTAATCGATTTTTCTGACGATAAGATTCGGATCTGGTTTGAGGTCGCTGGCTACTCCTATATCCACGAAGATAATCCGGGTGCCCACCTGTCGCGCCAATACGTTAATTCCCGCCCCGCCTCTTAAAAAATTTTCCACCATCTGGGTGGTGACCTCCCGTGGCCAGTTGCCCACCTTTTCATCGACGACGCCGTGGTCGCCGGCCATGGTTATCATGGCTTTGTTCTTGATAACCAGTTTCGATTTTCCCTGGATACCGGCTATCTTAACGGACAGTTCTTCCAGCCTGCCCAGGCTGCCAGCGGGCTTGGTTAAAGTATCCTGGCGGGCCCGCGCCGCCGCCATCGCCTCTTTATCCGGAGGTCTGATCATTTTGATAGTGCGGGTAAGCAAGTCCATGAAATCTCCTTATCTAAGCGTACCTCGGCGACGCCACCGGGCATAAACGTATGCATTCGGAACAGCCGCCGGAAGCATCGACATATGTCCGGCAGGCAAATTTATTGATGACGTAAGGCTCACCGTTTTTCGGTCTGTCCAGGGCGTGTGCCGGGCACTTGGCGACACAAATATTACAATACCGGCAGGCGGGAGGTTCGTTATTAGCTGTCGACTTGAGAGAAGCTTCGGTAAGGCACAGGGCAAGGAGTACTCTCGGACCGTATTCATGTGTCACCAATAAACTGCTCATTCCAATCTGGCCGAGTCCGGCCGCCTCGGCGGCGTCTTTATAAGAAATCACCGCTTCGAGGAACCTGCCGTCCACCGAAGGTCCCTGGCCCGGCAGCGGCAGCGCCTTGAGTCCGGTCTTTCGTGAGACGCGGGCAATATTGTAGGCGGCGCCGGTGAGCCGCCCGCCGAGAGACTCCGTATGGCGACGGTAAAGCTCGTTTAGGTTAGCCGTGCCCATGATCCTTTCCGGCGAGGTAAGGTCGAGGAACTCCGGGTAAATCTCCATACCCAGCACGATGATGGAACGCGCCGACGGCAGCAACTTTAATGCCGATTTCTCAAGCTCGATACCCTTCAAATCGCGTACTCGGGCGACTCCTACCATGTCGACATCCAGTTTCGATAGTATTTCCTGTACCCTGGCGCTGGCTTTAGAAATATTCTGTTTATTTGTAGTCATATTCCAACTCTCCGCTTGATGTGTTGTGTATATTATATATGCATCCGGTTTTTATATCACCGTTTCCCGGTAGCCTGGCTACGGTGTGCGCCCAACAGCACGGCCGGGAGACCGTTAACGGGGTGGGTGTAAACACAGTTCTCGGCGCCGTAGACTTCCTTAATGTTTTTATCGGTGATAACTTGCGCTGGCGTGCCCTGGGCGTGAATGCGCCTTTCGTTAATCAGTAGCAGGCGGTCGCAGTACTGTGCCGCCAGGTTGAGGTCGTGGACGGCGGCCAGGACGGCCAGATTATTTTCCGTGCAGAGGCCCCTGATAAGGTCGAGTATCTCCACCTGCCGACCGATATCCAGGTTGGCGGTCGGCTCGTCCAGCAGGATAGCCTTGGTCTCCTGTACCAGCACCCGGGCGATTAAAAGGCACTGGATTTCCCCACCGGATAGTTCGTTGACGTGACGGTTCGCCAGCGACCCGGTGCCGGTCTTTTCCATGGCCTCACGGGCCATTGCCCAGTCGCGCCTGCCTTCGGACTGGAACAGGCCCAGGTGAGGGTTCCGCCCCATAAGCACTATTTCGAAGGCGGTAAAAGTACTGGGCAGCAGCGGCAACTGCGGCACTACCCCGACCATGCAGGCCAGTTCACGCCTCGGAATCCTGTTAATGTCCCGCCCATCGACCGTTATTCTGCCTGACTGCGGGCGAAGGATATGACTCAACGCTTTGATGATGGTCGATTTTCCGGAGCCGTTGGGCCCGATCAGACCCACCAGTTCGCCCGGCGATACTTTCAGGGTAATGTCCTCCATTACCGGGTGGTGGTCATAGCCCAGCGTTACTTTTTGCATTTCCAGTTCAATCATATTTGCCCTTAAAATATCGCCTTTTTACGGCGCCTTAGAAGGTAGAGGAAGAACGGAGCGCCGCAGATGGCAGTAATCACGCCGATGGGTATCTCCGCCGGCGCTAGTACCGTACGCGCCAGGAGGTCGGTAAGAATCATAAAAATAGCCCCGGTCAGCACCGCCAGAGGCAGTAGAAAACGGTGGTCGGCGCCCC
>CAZEUJ010000059.1:0-11942 GCA_964514525.1 uncultured Dehalococcoidaceae bacterium | reverse complement strand
ATGAACTGGAAGCGTAAAGACACCGGCGAGCTTTTCCGCCTGGGCATGAAAAATCCGCCGCCCCCCAATACCAGGCCGCCGAGCGGGGGTTAAAACGGCTTACCTCACCCCCTTAATCCCCCTCTCCGCCAGCGGAGAGGGGGAAGATATAGAAGAGGGGCTTCGCCCCTCTTAGACGCTCCGTGAATCAGACGGGAAATCATAGGTAAATACTCTCTTCAGCTTTACTTTGAAGCTAAATTGTGTTATAATTCACCTATAGTATGACATCTTATGTGATCCCCCTGAATACCAATTTTTAATCGAAGAGGACCTTTAATGCCAGATACAACCGCTCCCAAGAGAGCTAGAAGAGTTAATAACAACGAATATACCGCCAAAGACATTCAGGTGCTCGGCGGGCGTGAAGCGGTACGCCGCCGTCCCGGCATGTATATCGGCAGCACCGACCAGCGCGGATTGCACCACCTGGTCTATGAAATTGCCTATAACAGCGTCGACGAGGCCATGGCCGGCTGCTGCGACCGCATTATCGTCACCCTGAAAGCGGACAAGTCCGTCAGCGTCATTGATAACGGACGCGGCATCCCGGTGGAAATTCACCCCACCACCAAGGTCTCCGCCCTGGAAACGGTCATGACCGTGCTCCACGCCGGGGCCAAGTTCGGCGGCAAGACCTACGCCGTTTCGGGAGGACTGCACGGCGTCGGCGCCTCGGTGGTCAACGCCCTTTCCGAGTGGATGAGCGTCGATGTCAAACGCGACGGTAGACTCCATCATCAGGACTACAAACGCGGCGTACCGACGGCACCGGTGAAAGCAATCGGGAAAGCCGAAGGCACCGGCACCACCACGACGTTCATGCCGGACAAAGAGATATTCGGCACGATAAGCTACGATTTCGATACGATAAGCGATCGCCTGCGGGAGATGGCATATCTCAATAAAGGCGTGGAAATGACCCTGATCGACGAAGAGCATGACCGCGAGCGGACGTTTTACTTTGAAGGCGGCATTACCGGCTTCGTCCGCCACCTCAACCGGAACCGTGTCGTACGCCATCCCGTGCCAATCTATATCACCAGGGCCGTCAACAGCACCAACATCGAGGTAGCCCTACAGTACAATGACGGCTTCAGCGAGTCCGCTTTCAGCTTCGCCAACTGCGTTAATACCGTCGACGGCGGCACCCACCTTACCGGCTTCCGCTCTGCCCTGACTCGTGTTCTCAACGATTACGCCAAGAAAGCCAAAATACTCAAGGAAGACGACCCCAACCTGACCGGCGAGGACGTGCGGGAGGGGCTTACCGCCATCATCAGCGTCAAGCTTGCCGAACCGCAGTTCGAGGGGCAGACCAAGGGCAAGCTGGGCAATATCGAAATCAAGAGCCAGGTGGAAAGCGCCGTTAACGAAGGCCTGGCGCTCTACCTGGAAGAGCACCCCGACGACGCCCGGAAAATACTGGAAAAATGCGTTACGACCGCCCGCGCCAGGGAAGCCGCCCGCAAAGCCCGCGATTTAATCATCAGGAAGAGCGGACTGGACAGCGGCACGCTGCCCGGCATACTGGCCGACTGCTCGGAGAGAGACCCGGCGCAGTGCGAGCTATATATCGTGGAGGGGCCTTCCGCGGGAGGCTCGGCTAAAGAAGGCAGGAACCGCCGTTTCCAGGCGATACTCCCCCTGAGGGGTAAAATTCTTAACGTGGAAAAAGCCGCCCCGGACAAAATGCTGGCTAACCAGGAAATCCGCACCATGGTAACGGCCATCGGCGGCGGCATCGATGATGATTTCGACCTCGCCCGGCTGCGCTACCATCGCATCATCCTCATGACGGATGCCGACGTCGACGGTTCCCATATCCGCACGCTGCTGCTGACTTTCTTCTTCCGGCACATGACCAAACTCATTAACAATAAGAACGTCTATATAGCGCAGCCGCCTCTCTACCGCATCAAGACGGGCGACGGCGTGAAATGGGTCTACTCGGAGCAGGAAAAGGACGAGGCCCTGAAAAACAGCACCTCGAAAAAGACGGAGCTCCAGCGCTACAAGGGCCTGGGGGAGATGAGCGCCGAGCAGCTCTGGGAGACCACCATGAACCCGGCCACGCGTACCATCCTGGAGGTCAATATTCAAGATGCCGCCAAGGCCGACGAGGTCTTCCAGATGCTCATGGGTGACGAAGTGCCGCCCCGCAAGGCTTTTATCCAGGCCCACGCCAAGTACGCCAGGCTGGATATATAGTTATCTGTTATTCAACTAAAAAACATTAAAGAGGGGTAAAAAGCCCCTCTTTCTTTTTTGTGTTTAGTCGGGGGATATTTGAGTTACTCACCCCCTTTGTCCCCCTCTCAAACAGTTTCATCTTTTGTGCTCAATATTTATTATGTTTGAGAGGGGGAATTAAAAAAGAGGGGTTTCACCCCTCTTAGACGCCCCGTTGGAAATTTACTTTCACCTGAAGCTAGGTGGGGGAAAGGTATACGGGTATAGCTTCTCCCTTTCGTAAAGGGAGATTGAGAGGGATTTTCGTAACCCGTTAGCCCCTCTTCTCTCTTGTCCCCCTCTCCGCTAGCGGAGAGGGGGACTAAGGGGGTGAGGTATATCGCCTATGACTACTTTCCTTATATCCACCCCACAAAAACTATTGACAAAACTTTTGGTGGTGCTATAATTATATAGATTAGCAATCTACGGCAGAGACTGCTAAATATTGCGATTAAGAAAGGGGGCGGTGAGAAATGGGAAAACTGAGTGCAACACGCCGCTGCCCTAAATGCGGCGGGAACCTATATATGGATAGAGACTATCATGGCTGGTACGAACAGTGCCTCCAGTGCGCCTACATGCACGACCTCAAGGTCATTTACGAGAATAAAAAACCAGTCAAGATATTATCCGAATAATAAAACAGCCATCAACCAACTACCAGCCTCATGCTACTGGCGGCGGCGCACGAGGAACCAGGTGGCGATAAGCCCGGCCGCTAACCAGGCTCCGACGACGGCAAACGCCAGTCCCAGGTTCACGTCGAGGTCGGTCAGCGTGCCGCGGGTCAGGTCCGCCATGTACTGGATGGGCAGTACCTTGTGAATGGCCTGAAGCCAGCCGGGGAGCTGCGAAACAGGGTACATCACCGGCGAGAACATCATTACCGCGAAAACGATAACCTGCGTCAATACCTGCGTCGTCATCGGCTTGGAAACGGCGAATGCCATAGTATAGCCTAGGAATGTTCCGCACAGCGAAATCATAACGACCGCCGGAATGACCAGCAGGCTGATATCCAGGCCGAAATCGAAGTATAACGAACCGAAGACCACGGCGAGAACGATGCCCGGCAACATCGAGCCGAACATATTGGTGGCATCGGCGGCGGTGTGGACCATCCGGGGCACGGGCAGCGACCAGATGTAGTCGAAGGTTCCATCGGCGCGGGCCCACGCTACGAACTGCGGCACCATAACCAGGCCGACTGTGATCAGGATAAGAGTCGGCGCGCCGGTGGTGAGGTATTTCGCCACCTGTGGCGTAATTTGCGGGTAGAAGTAACTGATACCGAAAATAAAACCGACGGCGATGCACATCTGGACGACAAGGTTCATCATCAGCCAGGTACGGTTGGCTAAAAAGACCCATTTCAGCATCAGGAAATAACTTCTAAACCACCGTGCCATTGCTAGGAGGCCTCCTTGTGGTTCGCGGTTTCATCAGGGTTCTTCACCAGCCGTATATAAACATCTTCCAGCGTGGCCGGACCGAGCGAAAATTCCTCGATAGCGCCGGTATCTTTAAGTACGCGCGCCCAGGCGATAGTGGTCGGTATATCCGCCGGTTGAACCCAGCCCAGAATGCGGCGGTTGATAACCACCGGCTGTCTCAGGTAATCCGGTAAAGACGGCGCCGCGGTTTTCGGCTCCAGAATCAACTCCAGTCGCATGGCATCGCCTTCCGCTTCTTTGAGGCTGGCGGGTGTGCCCATGCCCCTGATAACGCCCTGGTCGACAATCGCCAGGCGGTCGACGACGCGTTCGGCTTCAAGCACGTTGTGAGTAATAAGCAAGACGGCCGCCCCCTGTTTCGCCAGCTCCTGTACTTCCTGCCAGAGAATTCGCCGTCTCAGGGGGTCGATATCGTTCGTCGGTTCATCGAGGATGACGATTTTCCCGGGCGTCACCGCCGCCATGCAGAAGGCGACCAGGCGGCGTACGCCGCCGGATATAATGAGCCCCATCGTTTTCTGCCACTCGCCCAGTTCCAGCTTCTCGATAAGTTCCATGGCGCGCTTCCGGACGTCGGCTTTCCTGCCGCCCCGTATTCTCCCGACCAGCTCAATGGCCTGGAGCACGCTCAAACCGGAAATAGGCGCCTGAACCTGCGCCTGGAAAGAGCACGCCTGACGGGCGTAATCAGGATCGGCGATAACATCCACGCCGTTAAGCGTAATACTGCCGGAAGTGGGAATAGTCAGCCCGATTATCTGGTTGACGAGAGTTGTCTTGCCGGCGCCGTTGGGTCCCAGCAGGCCGAAAACCTCGCCTTCGGCTACGGACAGGCTGATATTGTCGTTGGCTTTAACCTTGCGTTTATAGATTTTAGTGATGTTCTGTATGTCCAGCAGCATAAATATCAGTAAAATTTCTTAATATTTTTATTTGCTTAATTAATTATATTAACATATCATACAACATTATATTAATAATGTCAATATGTAAATTAATTACTTTTTAAAATAGGAGTACATGCTACCCGTATTTTACTATCTCACAGGACGTCTACCGGCAAGCTGGTTTTGAGACTAAAATGTTTGTGTGATATACTCCGATTAGATGGGAGGTCATTTATGAAGCAGAAGAGCGGAGGAACAGTGGAGAGCGATATTGCCAGGACCCAGCAAATGGCGGAGAAAATAGTACACAACGTAGAAAAGGTAATGGTCGGCAAGACGGAAGTGGTACAGCTGGCCGTAATCGCGTTAATCAGCGAGGGGCACCTGCTCATCGAGGACGCCCCTGGTCTCGGCAAGACCATGCTGGCACGTAGCCTGGCGAAATCGATTAATTGCAGCTTTAAGCGTATACAGTTTGCCCCGGACATGCTCCCGGGCGATATCACCGGCGTCTCGGTATTTAACCAGAAGCTCGGCGACTTCGAGTTCCGGCCCGGTCCCGTGATGGCCCAGGTCGTACTGGCCGATGAAATCAACCGGGCCACCCCTAAAGTACAGTCCGCCCTCCTGGAATCCATGGAAGAAAGGCAGGCTACCGTGGACGGTGTCACCCGCAAAATGCCCTCGCCTTTCCACGTCCTGGCCACCCAGAACCCCATCGAGTACGAGGGTACTTTCCCCCTCCCTGAAGCGCAGCTGGACAGGTTTCTACTGCGGATAAATATAGGATACCCTTCTCCCGCCGAGGAAATAGCTATCATAGAAAGGCAGCAGTATATCCATCCCATCGAGCAAATCGACCATGTCGTGGATGCCGAGGATGTTTTAATGCTCCAGGCGGCGGTCAGGCGGATATACGTGGACGACCTGATCAAGCAGTACATCGTAGCGCTCGTCGGGGCCACGCGCCATAATCCGTCGATATATCTCGGGGCGTCACCCCGCGGTTCGCTGGCCCTTTTCCGCACGGCACAGGCACGGGCCCTGCTGCTCGGGCGCGACTTCGTCCTGCCCGATGACATTAAAGCCCTGGCCGTGCCTGCCCTGGCCCACCGGGCGTTGCTATCTTCGGTAGGACAATCGGAAGGTAAAGACGGCCGCAGCTCCATTGCCGAGATACTGGAAACAGTCCCCGTGCCGGGAGCGCATCCCGGGCATTAGGCAGGCAAACGGGCAGAGTTATCTTTAACCAACATTTCTTTTGTGGAAAAACTATGAAAATACGATGGCTACTCTATATTACGCCTCCCATAATCCTGGCGCTGGCGCTGGCCGGAGGGTTTACCCTGCTGTGGCGTTTCTTTGTCTTCCTGGTGGTTTTGCTGGTACTCAGCAGAATGTGGTCGCGGTGGAGTATACGCGGTATCAGGGCACGGGTGATTAAGACCGCCGACCTCCGCCAGATCGGTGAATCATTTGAAGAGAAATTTACCGTAACCAATAACTCCCGGATGCCGGCCCCCCTGGTAGAAGTGCAGGAGGAGACCGATTTACCCGGATATCAAAACAAAGTGTCGTTCAGTCTTCCTTCGAACGGAGGCTCCTATCAATGGCGTACCCGTCCCTACTGTCACCGCCGCGGGCAATACATGGTCGGCGCCCTGGACGTTAAGGTCACCGACCCTCTCGGTTTATTCGTGACCACGGAGCGACTGGTGGCCGGTCAGGAAGTCGTCGTCTATCCCACGCCTCTGGACCTGCCCAATTTCCAGGTGATACCGCGCCAGGAACCGGGACAAAATCTCAGGCGGTGGTTTGCCAGCGAAAGCGGGCCTAACGCCTCCCGCGTCCGCGAGTATGTCAGCGGCGATAGCCTGCGCCGCATCCACTGGCAGACCACGGCGCATATCGGCAGGCTCGTCGTCAAAGAGTTCGACCCCGACCGTTCTCACTTTGCTTTTAAGGAAATCTGGCTCGTCATTGATATGGCCGGCGCGACCCGACTGGGAGAAGGCGATGAGACGACCGAGGAGTATGGTATTACGATAGCGGCTTCGCTGGCCAAGAAATATACCGATACCGCCAAACGGGTGGGACTGATTGCCTCCGGCGACCGGTCTTACATTTGCCTTGCCGGGACCGGATACTCCCAGATGCAAAAGATTTTACGGTCCCTGGCCATGATGAAAGCCGCCGGGAGGATGCCCATCGACCGCCTGCTGGCGTTCCAGGCGGACCGCTTCGATACCGGCTCGGTAGTCGTCGTAATCATGCCTTCGGACAATCGGCCTATCGCGGCAACACTCCGCCATGCCATCAACCGCGGCGTTACCGTTATTGCCGTTTTACTCGATTCTCTGAGCTTCGGCGGTAAGTCCACCGCCGCCGATACCGCCCGCGGCCTTACGGCCGCCGGTTTTCACGTTCACGTCGTCAGGCGCGGCCAGGATATACCGGCGGCGTTGGACAGTCGATGGCTTTCGCCGTTTGTACCGTATTTCGGGGAGAGAGGGGAACATGTTCAGGTATAAGGGCAAGCCGCCTGAATCCGCCGACCGCGGGGATGGGTCGGTACAGCCGCTGCCAGAAACAGGACGGTTGGGTGACTGGCGCGTGTGGCTTAATCTTATTTTGCTGTTCGTAGCCCTGGAAATTGTCGTGCTCTCCCTGGAAAGGGCCAGGTGGATTACGCCCCAGCCATCGTTGACGCTGGTGCTTGTCCTCTCTATGCTCACGGTCTGGCTGCTTGTCATCAGCCGTCTCCCCGGTATAATAGTGCATCTCCTGGCATTAATAATGGGGGCCGGGGTAACCTACTGGCAGACGCAAAGCCTGCTGTACTACCGGGAGACCTTCCTTTTCGCGGTGTTTCTTACAGCCCTGACATGGCTAATGGGTTATCTGTCCACCTGGTTTGTCCTGAGAAAAAAGAATGCCTGGATGGCGGTCTGCCTGGGTGCTCTGGTCATCCTGATCAATTTAAGCAACCTCCCCGGCGGATACTATTTCTATTTCGGTTTCTTTTTTGTCGCGGCTATTTTTCTTCTCGTCCAGACACGCCTGGTCCGGCGGCATTACTCAATGGACCAGGGGGCCCGCTATTCCGGGCGGGGATGGCTCTACTTTGTGTCTTCGCTCCTGAGTATCGTGATTTTAGCGGTGGCTGTTTCCTGGGTGATGCCGAATGTGCGCATCCCGCAGCTACAGACGATGATATCCACCAAAATACTCTGGAAGAACGAGCTTGAAAAGTCCCCGTTCAACATCTTTGCCTCTGTAGCTTCCAAGCAGTCTTTAAGCACGAGTAGCATGCGACTGAACCTGAATTTCGAGCCCTCCTGGCACCAGGGTGACCAGGTAGATTTCATTGTCAACTCCGCATCGCCATCCTACTGGCAGGTGCACGCGTACGGTATCTATACTGCCCGGGGATGGGAAAACGGCCCGGTTACCGATTCCATGCTGGAAAGTAAAGAGCCCTGGGACGGCACGGCGGTGCCTTCAAAAAGCGTTGAAATATCCTATACGGTGACGCCCGGCATTAAGACCGATGCCCTGCTCATCTCCGGGAGTTTTGTTTCGGCAAATAAGCCGGTACTGGTGCAGGTCAGTTACGGGGATATTATCAGCATACTGACATCCCACGTCCTCAGCGCCGGCGAGCGTTACACAGTTACGTCCGCCGTTGCCCAGGCTACGCCGGAGGGACTGGCCAGGTCCGGCCAGCAATACCCAAAGTCAATCCGGGATAATTACCTTCAACTCCCCTCCGATTTCCCTGAAAGTGTCCGGGAGCTAAGCGCCAATATCACCGAAGAAGCGCAAACACCTTATGAAAAAGTACTCTTAATCAATTCTTTTCTTTCTAGGATTCCATATAATACGCAAGTTACCGTTCCGCCGGAAGGGACGGACGGTGTCGCCTATTTTCTCTTCATCCAGAAATCGGGTTTCTGCGTGCACTATGCTTCAGCCATGGCGGTGATGCTCCGCTCAGTCGGCGTACCGACTCGACTGGCCATCGGATATCTTCCCGGCGACCCGGGCGAAGAAAAAGGCGAATATGTCCTGCGGGATAAATTCTATCATGCCTGGCCTCAGGTCTATTTCCCGGAGTACGGATGGTTGGATATAGAGGCGACACCCAGCAGCGGCGAAGGCGCAGGCGGTAGCCAGGTAGGCCTGGATGAACCGGTGGTGTCCAGTGATACCATCAGGGAGTGGCCGCGGTGGGATGTGTGGTCACCGGCGATGTATGGTCTAAATCCCCCTCAGGGTGGCAGCGCCGCAGGCATCACGGAATCTCCTCGCTCCTCTACAGGCCCGTGGGCTTTTGCCGAAAAGCTCGGGCAAGCGCTGCTTATCATTCTTATTATTGTCTTTTTCCTGGCTCTTCTGCTGCTACCGTTCCTTTTATTGAAGTTCTCATTTAATCGCTGGGTCTGGCATGTGAACCGGACGGACCTCAACATCAGGACGTATGAAAAATTATGCCGGCTCGGCGCGATGCTTAAGCTGTCCCCCAGGCCGTACCAGACGCCCCTGGAATACGCTGAAGTACTCACGGCTGAATTTCCCGAGCAGGCCGGGGCGGTGAGTCATATTACCCGGGCTTACATAGAGAGTCGGTTCGGGCGTAAGAAAAGGAGCCTGGAAACGGACCTGTTCGCCGAGGCGGAGCTTCTCAAGGCGCGGTGCAGCATCTTCGGTGAGCTTATTAAGCGGCTGAGTTATGTGGAAAAGATCTTTAGCATACGACCACGCTAAAATCTGAAAACCGGGGCAAAGACATTCACCGCTCGACCATAATTAGTGCCTTTTTAACGTTTCAGAAAAATGTAATGTTTTTTTCTTAAGTTGGTTAAATTTTGTGAGGTAAAGTTAATACCGGGCACTTGACACGATATTCATAGGGTTTGATATGATAATGATAACTCGTAACAAAACGAGCCGTAGGAAGCTGTGAACCGCCACCCGTACCTGGTCACTTAGGTGGCGAGGAGCCAATAGTGAAACCGACCTCAATAAGGTCGGTTTTACGTTTTTATGAAAGGCCATTCTTGATGGACACCGACAAATGGCAACCGAAGCATCATCGTTCAAGTATTGAAATAACTGCGGACATACTCAGGCTGCTGCGCTTAGGAAATACCGGCAAGACCCAGATTACCTGTTATGCTTATTTAAAACAGGAACAGGCTTCAAAATATATCAACCAACTGATGGAATCGGGCCTATTGGAGGCGGCGGAGGAGGAGATGGGATTACCCAGCTATCGCATTACCCGGAAGGGCCTGGCCATCTTAAGCTTAATCGAGAACCTGAAAGAGAAGCTCCCGGCCGACGGTACGGCGGATATTTTACACGCGTCCAGGATTATGGAAATAAATGTGGGGCATGTGCTCGTGTCCAAAGGTGTGGCCGATCTGGCCCGGGAGAATAAGCAATTTGCCGCTTTCGTGAAAAAGAGCCTGGAGCGGTATCGTAAAGGGGACTGGGGCGAGATGAGCGACGAGGAGAGGGCGCTGAATAGCCGGAACTTGGAAATAAACCTGCGTTTATTTTCTTCATACGAGTCCGGAGGTTATCCCGAAATCTGGATAACTACCGAACCGGACAGGTCCACTTCTACGATAATGTTTCCCGACGAAGACGTTAGCATGGAACCGCGCGAGGATTACTGGTTGGCGGAAGGGGTAAAATACCGGGAAGCTAAAAGGACAATTGAGTAGGACCGGTAATAGGCGGGTCGCGCTAAAATTCTGAAAGCAAAAAAATAATACCCCTGCCGGGACTCGAACCCGGGCACACGGTTTAGGAAACCGCTGCTCTGTCCGTCTGAGCTACAGGGGCGCGCTTTATATTGAAGCTAAAATAATGGCCTTAAGCTCTGACAAAGGACGACATAATCAAAAGTTGCTAATAATTTGCTAATAGACCTTTTCATTTGCCTCGTCTTCACGTCGTACTTTATCAGCCATTCCATTATACTTGGGACTAAACGCTTCGTCAAAGTGCCGGGCTACTGCCTCTTGAAGTCCAGGAGCAACATGACTGTAGAGGTCAAGATTTGTTGAGATAGTGGCATGCCCTAGCCTTTCCTGAAATATTTTGGGGTGTATTCCCTGCTTCAGCATACTCCTTCGGGGTACTTCCTTTCAACGAGCTGTGTGGCCTGACCTCGTTGTAGTCCCTTCGCCAGTCTTCGATAATGTCACGGGCATGCTTCAGATTCATAAACCAGTTTGTATTCAAGCACTCGTCCCTGAGCCTACCGATGAAGCTCTCGGCCAAGGCATTCTCTATCGGCTTTCCCGGTCGAATGAAATTCAGCTTCACACCTTTAAGATAAGCCCACTCGTCCAAGGCACGGCCGGCAAACTCCGGTCCGTTGTCCATCGTGATTACTTCGGGTAATCCCCTGATTTCAGCCAACCTCTCTAACACGCCGACTACCCGGCGTCCTCCCAGGGAAGTATCTACCTCAATGGCCGGGCATTCCCGGGAATAATCATCGACAATCGCCAGGGCACGAAAGCGACGCCCGGTGACGATACTGTCGGTGACAAAGTCCATGGACCAGCGCTGGTTTGTCCCTTGTGGCGACGGCATCACGACTCTGACTCCGGCGGCGCCTTTCCTGCGCCGTTTTCTCCTGAGCACCAGCCCTTCTTCACGATAGATTCTTTCTGTCCGCTTATGATTTATCACCAGCCCCTCCCTCTTCAGCAAGATGTGGAGCCGGGGACTGCCAAACCGCTTCCTCTGTCCCGCCAGTTCCCGCAGGCGTTGACGCAGAGCAATATCATTATCCGCTTTCGGTTTATAAAGATAGACCGAGGCCGACATATTGACCAACAGGCAGGCTTTCCTTTCGCTCAGCCCAAGACTCTCCCTGGCATAGGAGACCGCTAAACGTTTGGCCTTGGGCTTTAATAGTTTTTTGAGAGTAATTCCTTGAGTGCCCGGATATCCAGGGCCTGCTCACCCACAATCTGCTTTAAACGACGGTTTTCCTCCTCGAGTGTCTTAAGTCTCTTAAGCTCACTCACCGTGAGTCCGGCGTACTTGGCCTTCCAGTTGTAGTAGGTGGCGTCGCTCATCCCGTACTTGCGGCAGAGATCGGCGACTTTGGCGCCGGCCTCTCCCTCCCGGAGCACGGAGATGATTTGTTCCTCGGTGCACTTCTTGACCATGATGAGCCCTCCTCTTTCACTTTATTATAGCGGAGGACTCTAATTCAGGGTGTTACTGTTTTCGGGGGTAAGGTCAGGGTTTCTCGGGATATGCTCTACATTAATTAGACCATATGGATTGCACAAACCGC
>CAZEUJ010000058.1:0-12009 GCA_964514525.1 uncultured Dehalococcoidaceae bacterium | reverse complement strand
CCCCTCTTTGAAATCGATAGGTACGAGGCGGACGATGTCCTGGGCACCCTGAGTATACAGGCCGCCGCTCTTGGAGTCGACACCGTTATCGTCACCGGTGACGCCGATACCATGCAGCTGGTCTCGCCCCATGTCAAGGTGCTTTATCCTAAAGCTGGCAAAGCCTTTAGTGATACCACCCTTTTCGACGAGGCGGCCGTCCGCGAAAAATACGGCGTCGGCCCCGAGCATATTGCCGATTTCAAGGCTCTAGTCGGCGACCCCTCTGATAATATCCCCGGCGTCCCCGGCATCGGCGAAAAGACCGCCGTCAAGCTCATCCAGCAGTTCGGCTCGGTCGAGGATATTTATAAACACCTGGACGAGGTAACACCGCCCAAGCTCCGTGATAAACTCCGTGAAAACGAGTCGGCTGCCTTCCGCAGCAAAGAGCTGACCACCATCGTGACAGAGATGCCGGTGAAACTTAATCTTGACGAGACCCGCGTCACCCGCTTCGACCGCCAGCAGGCCGCCGATTTGTTTCGTGAGCTTGAGTTTTATAGTCTTCTCTCCCGATTGCCGGAAGCGGAAGGGGAATCGGCCTCGGTAGAAGTCAAAGCCGCCGCCCCCGCCGATTACCGTATCGTTGCCACCCCCGCCGACCTCGACGAGATGGTCAACCGCCTTTCTGCCTCGCCGTCTTTCGCTTTTGATACGGAGACCACCACCTTTAACCCCCTGGTCTCCCCGCTGGTCGGCATTTCGCTTTCCGCCGGGGAAGGCAAAGCCTGGTATATTCCGGTCGGCCATACCCTCCTGGACGAGGTTCCGCAGCTCCCGCTGGCGCAGGTCGTCGCCCGCCTTAAGCCTGTCCTTGAAGACGCCCGTATCCCCAAGCTTGCCCACAACGCCAAGTTCGATATGATGGCTCTGGCGGAGTGCGGTATATCTGTCGCCGGCCTAGCTTTCGATACCATGATTGCCGCCCACTTGTTAGGGGAAAAAGCCCTGGCGCTCAAGGCGCTGGCTTTCAGTAAGCTCGGCGTCGAGATGACACCCATCACCGACCTCATCGGTACGGGCTCAAAGCAGGTACCCATGTCGCAGGTCGGCATTAAAAAGACCGCCGCTTACTCCGGCGCTGACGCCGATATGACTTTCCGGTTGGCGGGTTTATTTAAAAAAGCGCTGGATAAGCAGGGTCTGACCGGGCTCTTTAACGATGTCGAGATGCCGCTGGTGCCGGTGCTCTTGCTCATGGAGAGGAACGGCGTGGCGGTGGACTGTTCTATTTTAGGGGAGATGTCGCAGCGTCTCGGCGAGCAGATATCCGTGCTGGAGCAAAAAATCTACGAGGAAGCCAAACACGAGTTCAATATCAACTCTCCTGCTCAATTGGGTAAAGTCCTCTTCGACGAGATGCAATTGCCCACGTCGCGTAAGGGCAAAAACCGTTACTCCACCGAGGCGTCTGTCCTTGAAGAGCTGCGTCCGGCTTACCCCTTCGTCAAGGAACTCCTGCTGTACCGCCAGCTTACCAAGATAAAGTCCACCTATATCGATACCTTGCCGGTTTTAGTGAACCCGAAAACCGGCCGCATTCATACGAGTTTCAACCAGACCCGTACCACCACCGGCCGGCTATCGTCTTCCGACCCCAATATGCAGAACATCCCGGTACGTGGGGAGCTGGGCGGGCAGGTCCGGCAGGCTTTCGTCGCCCCTCTTGGAGCCAGCCTCCTCGCCGGCGACTACTCCCAGATCGACCTCCGTGCTCTTGCCCACCTCTCTCAAGATGAAAATCTCCTTAAAGCTTTCCGCGGTGACGCCGATATTCACGCCGCCACGGCTTCTCTGCTCTTTGCCGTGGAGACCGCGCAGGTGACGGCGGATATGCGGCGCTCCGCCAAGACCATTAATTTCGGCGTTATCTACGGCATGAGCGACTACGGTCTGGAGCAGGCCACCGAGTTCTCCCGCGAGGAAGCGGGTAAATTCATCCGGGCTTATTTTGAGAAATACCCCGGCGTGCGTAAATATCTCGACGATACCAAGGCGAAAGCCCGCCGTGACGGCTATGTGGAGACGCTGCTGGGCCGCCGCCGCTATATCCCGGATATCAATTCGGCCAACCGCCAGGTGCGTGAGGCCGCCGAGCGCATGGCCATTAACATGCCGGTGCAGGGCACCTCCGCTGATATCATTAAGGTGGCGATGATTAATCTCTACCGCGAGATGGAAAGACTTAAGCTGCGGAGCAAGATGTTGCTCCAGGTCCACGACGAACTTGTCTTTGAGGTGCCGGACGGTGAACTGGAAGAAATGCGTAATCTGGTCTGTGAAATAATGCCCAACGCTATAAAGCTGGACGTGCCTTTGAAAGTGGATACCAAGGTCGGTAAAAACTGGGGAGACATGAAGTAAGCAGGGCGTCTAAGAGGGGCGTCAGCTCCTCTTCCAAAATACCTCCCCCTCTCCGCTAGCGGAGAGGGGGATACAGGGGGTGAGGTTTCTAGAAATGCGTGATAGAAGGATTACTAAAAAATGCCTGAACTTCCTGAAGTAGAAACCATCAAGAACGAACTCTTGCCCCACATCCTCGGCCGGACGATTACCGGCGTCGATATTTTTTGGGATAAAATGGTCCGCCAGCCCTCTTTAGTCGAGTTCCGGTCGCGAATTATCGGCAGGGAAATCACCGGACTTTCGCGGCGTGGCAAATATCTCTTTTTTCATCTCGACGGCGGTGGTGTCCTCGTCATGCACATGAAAATGACCGGCTCTCTGCTGGTAAATCCTTCGGATACCAGGTTTTCGCGCGCTGTCTTTCATCTGGATAACGGCTCTGTCGTTCATTTCTGGGACCCGCGCAAGTTCGGGGTGATGTGGCTGGCTGAGGATGAGAGCGCCGTGGATGCTATGCTTGGCCCCGAGCCTCTCGACGCTGCTTTTACGCCCGCCGCGCTGGCGAAGCTTTTTAAAAATCGCACCGCGCCGGTAAAAGCCGTCCTCCTCGACCAGTCCGTTATCGCTGGCATCGGTAATATGTATGCCGACGAAGCCCTCTTCGAGGCTAGAATCCATCCCCTGAGACCGGCCGGAAAACTCTCTGCGGATGAAATAAAAAGGCTGCACCGCGCCATCCGGCACGTGCTGCGTAAAGCTCTGGAAAAAGGTGGCGCCAGCGTTCGCAACTATATCCGACCTGACGGTCGACCCGGCACCGCCCACGATGAGTTTGTGGTCGCCCATGGCGTCGGGAAAGAATGCCCCGGTTGCGGCGGTCCTATCGAACGCATTGTCGTGCGGGGCCGCGGCACCTATATTTGCCCCCGCTGCCAGCGTTATCTTTAGTCTTCCAGCCGGAAGGGCGGGTACTCGTCCGTCATTAAAGAGACATAGGCGAAGGCCCGGTATGTCCAGCGGTTCATGCCTATTACCAGCTTGAAAATGTCCGGCGGATATTTCCCGGTAAACAGTACCACGATAATCCCGATGATGGCAAGTATCATCGTCAGTCCTCCGCCGCCGCGTCCGCCGTATCCCCCCTGGAAGATGCCAATGATTATCCAGTGCGGGATGGCTAGCAGCCACCACTTTATCCAGATGAGCCCGCGGGAAAGCTTTTTCGGATAGACTGTTTCGAGGTCGGCGGGGTAATTCGGGTCGGGGTCGAGGCTGAACGGCGGGTATTTATCCGTGCCCAGCGCTTGGTAGCTGTAAAACCCGACCCGCCACCACCAGCGTAATACTCCGGTGTTGAAGTCGAACAGGCCCTTCGGATACTTGCCCGTGAAGAGGATACCGAAGAAAGAAACCACCCAGGTCGCGCAAAAAGCAATCGTTAGCGCGAAAAGCACAATGTAATGGGGAATCGCGAGCAGCCATTTGACCAGCCATAACCAGCCGCCCGGCGGTATGGTCAACTCGCCCCTGAGATGGACCGGATATGTTTTTATCGGTGTCGTCATGTCAGCCTCCCTCTCTAACTAATAACTGATTATTATAAATATTGCTTGAGTCGCGCTATCTCATTCATCAATTCTTCAAACTGACTCGGGTAAAGCGACTGCGCGCCGTCGGATAGGGCATGGGCGGGGTCGTTATGGACTTCGACGAGAAGGCCGTCCGCGCCGACGGCTATAGCCCCGCGGGACAACGGAATAACGTAGTCCCGCCGACCGGCCGCGTGGCTGGGGTCGACGATAATGGGCAGATGGCTGACCTCTTTAATGGATGGGATGGCGCTTAAGTCCAGTGTGTTCCGCGTGTTATCCGAGAAGGTGCGTATGCCTCTTTCGCAGAGGATGACGCGCCGGTTCCCTTCGGACATGATGTATTCTGCCGCCATGAGCCATTCGTCTATGGTAGCGGCCAGCCCTCGCTTGAGAAGCACCGCTTTGGATGTCTGCCCGGCGAGTCGCAGCAGCGAATAGTTCTGCATGTTCCTCGCCCCGATTTGTATGATATCGGCGTATTTCTCCACGAGGGTGAGATTATCATTATCGGTGGCTTCGGTGATAATCAGCAGGCCTGTTTCGCGGCGCACCTTTTGTAATATTTTCAATCCTTCTTCGCCGAGCCCCTGGAAGCTATAGGGGGAAGTCCTCGGCTTAAAAGCACCGCCCCGATAGACCTGGGCGCCATGTGTTTTCACAAAGTGAGCGATGGTGATTGCCTGCTCTTCGGACTCTACGGCACAGGGCCCGGCCATAATGACCGGCTCCCCGCCGCCGATTTTTATGTTGCCGACCGATACCGCCGTTGACTCTGGGTGCGTTTCGCGGCTGACAAGCTTATATGGCTTGGTGACTGGAATGGTCTCTTTCACGCCTTCCAGGGCGCGCAGATTGGTGTCTTCCACCGGTCCCTTGTTTCCGAGGATACAGATGGCGGTTCTCTGGGCGCCCGGCATAGGGACACCGCGAAAGCCCATTTTCTCTATTTCTCTGATAACAGCTTTCACCTGTTCCTCGGTGGCGTCATTTTTCATCACGACAAGCATCTAAGTATTACTCCTGGGTGACTGATATTATAATTCTTTAATTCTTCTCTTCTATTATACCCCGGAGGGCAATAGTATATGCTTCAAACGTTCTTGAATCGTAGAGGACGAAAACCGCCTCTTTAATTGAAGTTGGCTTGGAAAGAAAGTCCGCGACTGTCTTCAAAGCTATCCGCGCCGCTTCATCTATCGGATAGCCGTAAGCGCCGGTGCTGATGGAGGGGAACGAGACGCTGGCAAGGTTGTTAGCGCTGGCCAGTTTCAGGCTTTCACGGTAGGCACTCGCCAGTAGTTCGGCTTCTCCCTGGCGCCCGCCATGCCATATAGGCCCGACGGTATGAATAACATGCCGGGCTTTCATATTCCCGGCAGTAGTAATTACCGCCCGACCGGCTGGCAGGCGCCCTTGCCGCGCGACGATTTTAAGGCATTCTTCTAATATAGCCGGACCTCCGGCGCGGTGGATAGCGCCGTCTACCCCGCCGCCCCCCATGAGACCGGAATTGGCGGCGTTGACGATGGCGTCGGTCTCCTGACGGGTAATGTCACCCTGCACTAGGGATATTTTCGCCTTATTTACGGTAAAGCTCGTGCTGCCGGTCATGCAATTTCCTCGTTTATCAGGTAATCTATGGCCCATTGGACGGCTTCTTCTCCGGCGAGATCCAGTTCAATGTCCGGTTCGATACCCTGGTCTTCGATAAGGCGTCCGTTAGGTGTGAGCCAGCGCGCGATGGTGATATATAGTCCGGAGCCGTCACCGAGGGGGTAAAGTGCGTTGACACTGCCTTTGCCGTAAGTTGTGGTGCCCGCAATCGTTGCCCGGTCGTGGTCCTGCAAGGCCCCCGCGAGCACCTCGCTACCGCTGGCACTGGCTTTATCCACCAGTACAACCATCGGCAGGTCGTTTTTAGGTCCGTCTTCGATCACGTTTAATACTGTTGTTTCGCCCTTGTTGTCCCTTATTTGTACCACTATCCCCTCGTCCAGAAAAACGCTGGTCACTTCGACCACCGGGTCGAGCAGGCCCCCCGGATTGCCCCTCAGGTCAAGGACGATGCCCACGGCGTTTTTGTCCGTCAGGTCCGTTAATGCCGCGGCGAGTTCGCCGGGGGTCCGCTCGGAAAAATCGGTGATGTTGATATACGCAATCTCCCCCATCATTTCATATCGCACGCTGGATATTTCAAAGGTCTCCCGTATTATCTCGATTTCTACCGGCTCGGTTTCCCCTTCGTGGAGGACGAGCAGCGTTACCGCGGTGCCGGGTTCGCCGCGTACCTTGAGCGTCGCTTCGACCAGGCTCATGCCGACCGTGGATTCGCCGTCTATTGCCAGTATGATGTCGCCGGCCTTGATGCCCGCTTTATCCGCCGGCGAATCGGCTATCGGCGCGATGACCGTTATCTGGTCTTCTTCCATCGTGACGTAAGCCCCGATTCCGTTATAGCTCCCCTCAAGGCCGCTGGTGCTTAAGGCGTATTCTTCCGCGTCGAGGTATGATGTATACGGGTCGTCCAGTTCCTCCAGCATCCCCTCGATGGCCGCCCGGCTCAGGGTGGCGGAATCCACCTTCGACTGCTCTACATAGTCGTTAAAGATAATATCCCAGGCCTCCCCGATAGCGGCGCGTCTTTCAATCGATGTAGTCGGGGAGGGTGTATTAGTTCCATCATAAAAATCGAAGATGCAGCCGCCTGCGAAGGCCAGGGCGATTATAATAACGAATATTAAAGCGGCCAGGAGCCGGTTAGTACTCTTCATATTTTGATATTCTCCTTTTCCTGCATCCAGCCAGAGAAAAGAATTTCCAGGAAGATGGGTCAAGTAAATCTATAAGCCGAGTTCTGTGTCCTTCCCGTAAGGGAAGGATGGTGACCATCTATCTAGTCCTTCCGTTACCGGAAGGATCAAGCGACCAACCCGGGGAACGGGCCGGGCGTCCCTGAGTCCCTCTATTTGGTCTTGCTCCAGATGGGGTTTGCACGGCCTCCGATTCGCATCGGAGCCGGTGAGCTCTTACCTCGCCATTTCACCCTTACCCCGATGAATCCCGATTAACATCGGGACGCATCGGGGCGGTATGTTTCTGTGGCACTTTCCGTAGGGTCGCCCCTCCTGGGTGTTACCCGGCATCTTGCCCGGCGGAGCTCGGACTTTCCTCTCCTTCCTGAGAAGGAGCGGTCACCCGGTTTACTTGACCCGGTTACAGTGTAGTGGAGAGATAGGGGATAGTCAATATGGGGAGATGGAGATTCTGGTTGCCCTCGGGCTGATTTTCGATACTCACCCCCTTTGTCCCCCTCTCGAACAGGGAGGATTGTAAAATCCACCCCCTGTATCCCCCTCCTTTACGAAAGGAGGGGGAAGAAAGAGAAGAGGGGCTAACGCCCCTGTAAAACGCCCTGCGTTTTACAGGGAGAGAATATGAGAGGGGGCTTCGCCCCCTCTCTCTTTGACTCCCCTCTCCAGCCAATAAAAACACTGGTTTAAAAAAACAACAGGCTGGAGAGGGGATCTAAGGGGTGAGGTATAAGGGGTGAGGTATAAGGTGAGGTCACCACTTAACAACCATAAGCAAAAAGAACCAAGACGCAAATTTGTCAATAAGTCGAGCGATTTCAACGCCTGTCCAGGGCTTTATTCGCTAAAGCATCCGCCTCGGCGTTTTTCTCGCGGGGAATATAGCTGATGGAAAAACTTTCCAGCGAACCGATGAGCTGTACGACTTTCTGATAAAGAGGTCGAAGGGCGGTATTCTTTATCTTGTAATGGCCGTTAATTTGTTCGACTACTAGCTCCGAGTCAGATTTTAGATGCACTTGCTTGGCCCCCGAGTTGATGGCTTTCTCCAGCGCCGCGATAATGGCCTGATATTCCGCTTGATTGTTGGTGGTGACACCGATGGGGCGGGAGATGCGTCCCAGGGTATGGCCCGACTCGTCTTTGAGGATGGCGCCGATAGCCGCCGGGCCGGGATTGCCGCGGGCGGCGCCATCCACGTTTATGATGACTTTTGTGACGTTCAACTTGTCCTTCAGGAGATAAACAGGATACGGCCGCAGGTACCGCATTGCACCGGCTGGCCGCTGCGGGCTTTCTGCAGGGTGCTGACCGATAGCGAGATACGGCAGGCACGGCAGATACCCTGCTCAACCTTGGCTACCGCCTGTTTTTTTTGCTGCCGGATTTTTTCGTAGAGGCTGACGGCGGACGCATCGATTTGGTCGATCAACTGCCGGCGTTTCTGAGCGAGGTCGGCGAGGGAGGTCTTGAGTTGTTCTATCTCGTCGGCGAGCTGTTTTTGCTGGTGGTTCCATTCTTCCTCTAGCTTCTGATAATCCCGGCTCAAGGCGGCAACGTTCTTTTCCGCTTCTTCTACCTGGTCGATTATTTCCAGCGCCTTGTTTTCCGCCAGGTCATTGTGGGACTTGAGTGTGTTTACTTCATGCTGAAGGCTGGACAGCTCTTTGGGATTGGTAATCCTGCCTCCGTATAGTTGCTGTTCGGCGGTGGTTATCTTGCTAAGGAGGTCGTCCACCTCCCACTCGGCATCATGACGCTGGTGACTCAATTCCTTAAGGCGTTGTTGCGCGGAGGTGAGGCGGTCTTGAGCCACGTCGAGCGCCAGCCTTTTACCCAGCTGGCCGGTCTTTTGTACAAGAGATTGCCCTTCTTGCTCGATACGGGTATCGATGTCCTGGAGCTGGTAAAGCTGTCTGGTTATAGCCATTTTGTCTCCGATGTATTCTATAACGGGCAGGGGATAATATCAAACCGCTTAGGTTTGTCATTCTGAGCGGAGCGAATAATCTCGGGGAGAGAGTTGTGTCATTCCAGCGAAAGCGGGAATCTAGAGTTCCCGCTTTATTTCCGCCCGAAGTGACAAAACCCTGTGGTATTAATAGAACAAAAGTGCTAATATTCACCGTGTTAAAGGGGGTGAAGTATGAGTCTGTTGAAGTTCGCTTTAGAAAAGCAGCGCTGGGACCTGGCGGCGCATACGCTCGTGCTGGCGACTGTCAGGGTACTGTATAAGGGGGTGAAGCCGGATGGGAGAAATGGCAAAGCGAAAAAGGGGCGCGCCAAAGGGTAATCGGAACGCCGAAAAGCATGGTTTTTACTCTAAGATATTCGATGAGGCGGAGAGGCTCGATTTCGTTTGCGCTGCCGGCGTTGAGGGTATCGACGAAGAGATTGCTCTTTTACGGCTCGAGATAAAGAAGGCGATTTCCGGCGGGGACGATAGAAACTTGAAAATACTGGTGAAAGCGGTGGGCGCCCTGGAGAAGCTGATTCGCACCCGCTATCAAATTACCGCCTCGCAGCGCAAAGGACTGAAAGAGGCCATCGAAAATGTTATCAGGGATATTCTTGTGCCGCTGGGAGTGAACATCGGTAGCGCCGTCATAACGAAGAAGATTTCCGGGTGAAGCAGCAATAATTTGAATTTTAATATTTAAAAATGGATGAGAAGTCGGGAATAAATCAGTTGAGGCCGTACCAGAAGGAAGTAGCCACGGCGATACTCGACAGCGTGTTCGGGAAAAAGGGGCTGACCTTTTCTGTGGAAATCGCCCGGCAGGGCGGGAAGAATGAAATTTCGGCGCAAATCGAGGTATTGCTTTTAACGCTCTTTATAGCGGAACCTAAGAACCTCGTCAAATGCTCGCCGACATTTAAACCTCAGACGCTCATCTCCATGATGAGGCTCAAGGACAGGCTCAACGACGCCGGCTTTAACGGGATATGGGAATCCGAGCTCGGATACATCGTCAGGCTCGGCAACGCCCGCGCTATTTTCCTCTCGGCGGACGAATCCGCCAACGTGGTTGGTAACACCGCCCACCTCCTCCTCGAAATCGACGAATCGCAGGATGTCGGCAAAGACAAATACAGCAAGGAGTTCAAGCCGATGGGCGCCACCACCAACGTTACAACCGTCCACTACGGCACTACCTGGGACGATAGCACCCTGCTCGAAGAGGTGAAGCAGACCAACCTGGAACTGGAGCGGCGGGATGGCGTGAAGCGGCATTTCCGCTACGACTGGCAGGAGGTGGCCAGGCACAATCCGGACTACCTCGCGTATGTGGAGTCGGAAAGGCAGCGGCTCGGGGAGAACCACCCGCTTTTTCTGACCCAGTACCGCCTGATGACGGTACGGGGCGGGGGCGGCTTTCTGAGCGCCCAACAGAAGGAGCAGCTTAAGGGAGAGCACTCCCGACTGAAAAGGGCGGAAGCGGGCAAGACCTATGTGGCGGGAATCGACTTGGCGGGAGAAGCCGAGGACGCTGAGGACGATTACCTGAGATCGATAGCGCCGCGAAAAGATTCCACGGTAGTAACGATAGGAGAACTTGAGTTTCCGCCGGGGGACGGCGTTATTAAAGAGCCTCACCTGAGAATAGTCGAGCACTACCGCTGGACGGGTAAAAAGCACACGGAGCTTTACGCGCAGCTCGTGGACATTCTAAAGAACGTCTGGCGCTGCCGGAGGGTGGTCATTGACGCGACGGGGGTGGGCGAGCCGGTGGCGTCGTTCCTGAGAAAGGCACTGGGCTCGCGGGTAATGCCTTTCACGTTCACGCAGAAAAGCAAAAGTGAGCTTGGCTTTAACCTGCTGGCGGCAATCAACTCCGGCCGACTTAAGATATATAAAGCCGACGGCAGCGAGGAGTGCCAGCAGTTCTGGGACGAGATGGAGGAGGCAAAAAGCAGCTATAGGCCTAACCAGACGATGAACTTTTACGTCGAGCCGGGGCAGGGCCACGACGACTTTTTAATGAGCCTGGCGCTGGTAAATGAGGCGGGGAACAGCTATGAGGTGAGAAGTGCAAAGGGAGAAGAGAGGTAGTGAGGGGGGGGAGTTGTTTACCTAATAAATATTGCGGTACAATATAAATATGGCACTAGACGATATATCAGCAGTATGTGGAAAGTGTAAAGCCATTTTAAAAGAAGACCCTCATATTCAACCTGACCAGCGTATTCCCTGCCCATCTTGTGGGTCGACAGCGAGGATTTTTCAGGTATCTATACATGATAGTATAGTAATGAAATCAAAATTAGGGTTAAAAGCAAAACATCCAAGTAATAAAAAGCCTTTTGTTGAAGAAATTATTGGGGATGATCTTCATAGAAAAACCGGTAAGTGGATGAGACTAAGCAGAATATTTGACCGAGAAAATGATCTTTACGCGGAGATTATTACCGATTCTATTACTGGAGAAGTTGTGCAAAAGTGCATAGAGCCATTATCAAAGCACACAGGACATGGGGATGCTAAATATAAGAAAAAGACAAAAGATAAACCAACGACTGGATTTCCGCTTTCGCGGGAATGACATATAAAGCGGATTCTTAACACTCAGAATGCCCAAAAGGGAGTAGCTTGTGAAGAGGGGCGCCAGCCCCTCTTTCTTTTTTGTCCCCCTTCCCATTGGGAAGGGGGACAAAGGGTGATGGGTGTACTCTTATACGTCCATCCCCAGCAACAGCTTCAACCTCAGTTTAAGCATTTTCCACTTATCAAATCTGGCGGCCAGCATGATGAGATTGGTAGCGTCTTTATCTTTAGGGGGTATGGGCGTACTCTCTTTCTTGACGAGCCGGGTAGCGTGTTGCTCGCAGGTCACAACGCAGTTGCCGCAGCCGATACAGCGATCGAGGGTTTGTTTAAGCTCATCGAGAGTCATTTTTTCACCGGCTTTTTTAAGGCGGCGGTGAATTTTCCCCGCGGGCTCTAGTCTAATAAGAGAGAGATGGACGGCGATGCGTGCTTCCGGTGGAGAAAAGAGTTGCTTAAGCAGGGCGATATCGGCGCCGGAGGGAGTGGCGGCAAAGCCGTACGGGCCTTTATCCAGGTGCTGCTGGAGGGCGCGGTAGATATCAATATCGGCGGACACGATGTCAGTTTACCGTCAGTAGTTGTCAGCTGTAAAGGCTTAAAACAGAAAAAAGATAATCCCCTCTCCTTTAGTGTGGGTAGGAGGAGAGGGGACTTAGCGCTTATTTAGTTA
>CAZEUJ010000057.1:0-12170 GCA_964514525.1 uncultured Dehalococcoidaceae bacterium | reverse complement strand
TGGAGGACTACGGCCTGGCCAAGAACATGGCCGGCCAGTGCCCGGAGTGCTCTAACATGCTCGTCTTCTCCGAAGGCTGCTACCACTGCCCGGCCTGCGGGTATACCAAGTGCTAGGGTAATATAGTAACCTATCCCCCTTTGTCCCCCTTCCCTTGGCAAGGGAAGGGGGATTTTTTAGAAAGAGGGGCGAAGCCCCTCTTAGACGTCTTGCTTAAACGTCACTCTAAAACCTCTTGCTTAATCTTTCCCTCCTTTGTAAGGAGGGACCAAGGGAAATTTAGTAACCCCAAGGGGCGTCTCCGCAGAGAGGGGCGTCAGCCCCTCTCATTTTTTCTTTCCTCTCTCCTTCTCCCAGCCTCGTAAGGAGAGGGGGAGCAAGGGGGTGAGGTTAAAAAGCACCTTCTCTCTTGACGCTTTACACGGCATCGTGTAAAATCAGGGCGTGAGTAAGAGGACGTCAGCCGGGAAAAAACAGCTATATCACGCCAAAAACGGAAGGGCTGCCGGAGGTAATAAAAAGCCATGGGACGGGGCCGGCGTCCAAGCTTTGCGGCGGCACCTGGGTCTGACCCAGCGTGAGCTATCGGAGAAACTGGGCACGCGGCAGCAGACTATCAGCGAGTGGGAGACCGGGATGTACCGGCCGCGCGGCACCTCGGCCACTCTGCTGACTTTTATCGCCGAACAGGCCAAATTCAAATATCAGGCCGCACTGCCGGGTAAAAAATCTTGACATCGTACACGTTACCGTGTATAATCTTCTTAAATCAGTTGACGCCAGTGCCACGCCGGCAGCATTATATCACTACCGGCAATACGTGCTGGGCGCCGATTCAGCTCAGGGTAATGGGTGAAATCTATCGAGTGAGGCAGCGTTTATGGCCGGCGCTTTTCCGGAGAGTCGCGTCGTTAAAATCTGGCAGGAATGTCTGCCGGGACGGACTGGCCTGGTTACCGAAGAGGACGGCCCGATCGAGGTGGTCTATCCGGGCCGGCTCAACGATGACCGCGGTGCTGACTTGCGTGATGCGGTTGTCGCTACCGGCCGGGGTCTCCAGAAAGGGGACGTGGAAATTCATGTCAGGTCCAGCAGCTGGTGGGGGCACCGGCACCATCGGGACCCGCTCTATAACCGGGTGATTCTGCATGTTGTCTACTGGCACGACGTGACTAGAGTGGTGACTCTTCAAAACGGCGGGAAGATACCGACATTAGCGCTGGGGAAATATATCACCGGTCCGGCCGGGCGGGATGCCGGGCCCTTTTATTCTTTATCACGACGCACGATGCCCTGCCATGGGATGGTAAACCGTCATGACCATAACTGTATCGGCGGAATCCTGGACGCGGCCGGAGACCTTCGGTTCGGTAATGCGGTGGCTGAGTTCCGCGCGTCGTTATCTCGGGTAGGGGCGGACCAGGCCCTGTATCAGGGGATCATGGGGGCGCTGGGCTACACTAAAAATAAAGTTCCTATGATAGAGCTGGCCCGCCGCCTGCCGCTGTCACGGCTGGTGGCGGCGGCCTCGGGTGGAATATCGGATGACGAATGCCTGGCCAGATATCAATCGTTGTTGCTGGGTACGGCCGGGCTGCTGCCGTCGCCGGTCGGGGGATATTTGATGAACGACGCAGGTAATGCATGGGTCGGCCGGCTGCATAGGGCCTGGGCGTCCTTGGGACAGGCAGCGACCATGTCCGCAGGTGACTGGTACTCTTTTAAAGTCAGGCCGGGCAATTTTCCCCGCCGCCGCCTCGCCGCCATGAGCTATCTCCTGCTCCGTTACCGTGACGAAGGTTTACTAAAAGGTCTGATTAACGGGCTTGAAAAAGCCCCGTCCGAAACGGGAAGAGGCGGGCTGGAGCGGTTGCTGCTGGTAGTCGTCGAAGGTTATTGGCGTAGCAATATGGATTTCGGGTTGCCAGCCGGCCGGTTCGTTCCGGCCCTGCTGGGGGAGAGCCGGGCGGAGGTTACCGTCGTTAACGTGCTGCTGCCCTTCGCCACCGCCTGGGGACAGGCTGCTTCGCGCCCGGGGCTGGCGGAAAAGGCCTCGCAAATTTACCGTGACTATCCCGCTTTAGCGGAAAATACCCTGGAGAAACACATGAGACGCCAGTTGGGGATCAGCCGCTGTCTGGTCAATTCGGCCCGGCGGCAGCAGGGGCTTCTCCACGTCTATAAAACACTGTGTTCGCAGGGCAAATGCAGTGAATGTCCCCTCGGTGACTGAAAGGTTATAAATACTCGACCACTTCTTTAAGGCTTTTAAGGCGGGGGCAGTCGGTAATGTCCCGGTAGTAGTCACCGCGGTCGAGGAGGATGCCCTTCATCCCCGCCCCTCTCGCCCCGATGATATCGACATTGTACTGGTCGCCGATGTAGATGGCCTCGGTGGGTTTTACCCCGGCCCGTTTTAAAGCCTTGCGGAATATCTCCGGCCGCGGTTTGCCGGCGCCGGCGTCCTGGGAGGTGACGATTATCTTCAGCCACGCGTTCAGGCCGAGTTTCGTGAGGGTCTGGGTCATGTCCTGTTCGACGTTGGAAATCAGGCCCAGCGTCAGTCCCCTGTCCTTGAGTTCGGTCAGGGCGGGCGTCACATCATCGAAGAGGACCAGGTCCATTGGCGATTTCTGCATCGCCATGAGCAGGCTGGGTATAACTTTCTGGTCGTATTTGATGCCGGCTTGACGCAGGAGTATTGCCTGGTACTGGGCATAAAGGGCGAACTTTTCTTCCTGGGAACGACTGCTCAGCGAGCGCCGGGCGATTTCGTTATAGATGAATTCGTCGGCGGCGATGATGGGCTTAACTAGCGCCTCCGGGCTGGTCTCGATGCCGAAATCTTTGAGTATTTTTGCTTCGATTTCTTCCCGGGGCGGCTCGTAGCGCACCAGCGTCTGGTACAGGTCGAAGAATACGGCTTTAATCATGTTTTTAACTCCTTATCGGGAGTGACATTATCATTGTAAAGAAAGTAACCGTGTCTGTAAAGGAAAGGGCGGTTACCTCACCCCCTTTATCCCCCTCTCATGGGAGGAGGGGGGAAGATAAGAAAAGAGGGGCTTCGCCCCTCTTAGACGCCTTGCTTAATTCCCCCGCCCCTTGAAGGTAATCGTCCAAAACGCTAAAGTAATAGATAGAGACTATCCTTTTTATGGAGTCGCTATGATTGATGCCAGGGTTCTCGACCGCCTGCGCCATATTGTCGGCAAAGAAAACCTGCTGACCTCACCGGAAGAGATGGTCGCCTATTCTTATGACGCCACCAATATTTGGTCGCACCGGCCGGATGTGGTCGTTTTACCGTCCCGTACCGACCAGATATCGGAGATACTTAAGCTGGCTTCTACCGAAAAAATACCGGTCACGCCGCGGGGCGGCGGCACCAATGTCAGCGGCGGTTCTGTCCCGATTCGGGGTGGCATCGTCCTGTGTACCACCCGGATGGACCGCATTATCGAGGTAAACAAAACCAATCTAAATGCCATCGTGGAACCCGGCGTAGTATTGCAGGACTTCCAGTCGACTCTGGCTAAGGAGGGCCTTTTCTTTCCGCCGGACCCGCAGAGCTTTGCGGGCTGCACCATGGGCGGCGTCGTGGCGGAGAACTCCGGTGGTCCTTCCTGCCTCAAGTACGGTGTTACCAAGCAGTACGTTCTCGGCCTGGAGGTGGTGCTGGCGGACGGCAGAATTATGAAGCTGGGCGGCCTGACGCCCAAGAACCGCACCGGCTACGAGCTGATGATGCTTTTTACCGGCTCGGAGGGCACACTGGGCGTTATTACAAAAATTACGGTACGACTTCTCCCCGCCCCGAAAGCGGAGCAGACCATCGTGGCTGTATTCCGCGATGTAGCCGTGGCCGGTGAGACCGTGACCGCTATCATCGCCAGCAGCGTCCTGCCGTCGAAGGTGGAGTTCGTCGATAACTGGACATTCGCCAAGTTCCGCGGGCTTTTGCCGGATGAAACCCTTGATAGCTCTCAGGTGATCCTCCTCATACAGGTCGATGGCCTGCCGGAGACGGTGGCCGCCGAGACGCGGCAGGTTGTGGAAATCTGCAAGCGTACCGCCGCTGAAGTCAGGGTGGCGGCGGACAAAGCCGAAGCCGGGCGGTACTGGCAGGCGCGGCAGTCCCACTTCTCGGATATTTCCAGCCGCGCCCATACCATCATTAATGAGGACGTGTCCGTGCCCCGCGATAAAATCGCCGATTTTATCAAGTTGAGCCAGGCCAGCGCCCGCCGCTATGATGTACCTATTAGCTTCGCCGGGCATGTCGGCGACGGCAATTTCCATCCGGTCGTGCTTACCGATAGCCGTGATAAAGAGCACTATGCCCGCGCCCTGAAATGCGTTGACGAAATTATCGAGATAGCCCTTTCGCTGGGTGGCGTGCTTTCCGGCGAGCACGGCATCGGCCTGGAAAAGCAGCGCTTTCTGAAAAAAGCCATGGACCCGGCGGCGATAGAAATCATGAAGAAAATCAAGGATGTCCTCGACCCCCTCCATATCCTCAACCCCGGTAAAATCTGGGAAGAAACTGAAGCATGAAGACCCGCCTTGGTTTCGCTTCTTTAAACGTCATTCCAGCGAAAGCTGGAATCCAGTCCCCCTTTCCGTCATTCCCGCGTAGGCGAGAATCCAGTGGGGGTAGGGTATAAAGCATGAAAACCAACCTTGATTTCCCACAAATAGAAAAATTCAAAGCCGACCTCGACCGCTGTACCAAGTGTGGTTTCTGTATGTCCTCCTGCCCAGTTTACCGGGAGGAGCGCATCGAGTCGTCGGTGGCGCGGGGTAAAATCATGCTTATCCGCGCTATGCAGGAAGGCGGCCTGACCCTTACCGACGAGATGGCGGAACAGCTTAATAAGTGTACTCTGTGCCTGACCTGCTCCCAGAATTGCCCGGCCGGTACTCAGGTGCCCGCGGTGATTACCGCCGCGCGGGCCGATAAGGTGGCTAAGAAGGGCGTACCTTTCCCTTATAACTTCATTTTCCGCTGGCTGCTGCCGCGCCGCTGTCTCTTCGGCTATGTCGTACGTTTTGCTTCATGGTTCCAGGGCATTTTTCTCCCTAAAACCGAGGGGACCATACGGCATTTATCGCTTTTCCTTTCCGCTCTCGGTAAAGGCCGCCATATCCCTCAGATAGCCCCTAAGTTCCTGCGTCAGTCCGTCCCGGAGGTAAATCGCCCCCCGGCTGGTGTTGAAACTAAATATACCGTCGGCTATTTCACCGGTTGCATGACGGACTTCGTTTTTCCCGAGCTGGGTAAGAAGATTATTAATTTTTTGACCAGGAACGGCGTGGAGGTGGTCGTGCCGCGTGCTCACGGGTGCTGCGGCGCTCCGGTCTTTCTCGGCGCGGGCGATTTCGCCACCGGCCGCCGTTTCGCCGACACTAATGTAAACGCTTTTAAAGATTTGGAGTACATCGTCACCGACTGCGCTACCTGCGCCTCGGCGATGAAGGATTACGTTAAGTTTTTAGCCGATACCGAAGAAAGAAAGAAAGAATATCAGGAGTTCGCCGCCAAAATAAAGGACATTACCGAGTTCCTGGTGGATGTTTTACGGTTGCCCCCCTCCGCCTACCGCGTGGCCGAAGAGTTCCGGGGCAAGACGGTGACCTGGCACGAGCCGTGTCATCTGGGGCGCTATCTGGGCGTTAAGGAGCAGCCGCGGCAGATATTGCAATCGTTAAAAGATATAAAATACGTGGAAATGCCCGGCGCCGATGTCTGCTGCGGTATGGCGGGGACTTTCAGTATCTACTTTTATGAGCTATCGAAGAAAATCGCGGCTAAAAAGGTTGATGCTATTGCCGCTACGGGCGCCGATGTCGTTGTTACCGATTGCCCTGGCTGCCAGATACAGCTTATCGATAGCCTTACGCGGCAACAGAAACCGGTTCAGGTCAGGCACATTATGGAGCTACTAGAATAGCCGTTATTTTATTCACCTCACCCCCTTTATCCCCCTCTCAAACAGCTTTATTACTAATACACGATTTTCTCTTGTTTGAGAGGGGGAAACTAAAAAGAGGGGTTGATACCCCTCTTGAGAACCCCCGGGTGTTAGAAGGGAGTGCGCAGCGAGAGGGGGCGCCAGCCCCCTCTCATTTTTCTTCCCCCTCCTTTCGTAAAGGAGGGGGATATAGGGTGTGGATTTTCGCATCCCCCACAGGGGTGAGGTTATCACACACTAATAATGTGATAGTGTTCTCTTATTTTACCCGGCTCTCCGCGGCATTCCAGTTGATGTTCTTGAAAAATGCCGCGATATAGTCCGCCCGCTTTAGTCCGTAATCTATCATGTAGGCGTGCTCGAAGACGTCCATAATGAGGATAGGCTGGCATCCGGCCAGGTGGCCAACGTCGTGCTCGTTAATCCACACGTTGCAAAGCCCGAAGGTGGAAGGATCCTGGTATAGCACCGCCCAGCCTATTCCCCGCATTGCCCCTGTCGCCCGGAAGTCCTGCTCCCAGGCTTCGTAGCTGCCGAAGGAAGCCGCTATCATCTTCCCCAGGACTCCCGACTTAACTATAGCGCCTTTGCCCCCCAGGTTCTCAAAATAATATTCGTGGAGCCTCATGCCGTCGAACTCCCACCCGAAACGCCGTTTCAGTTCGGCGTATTCCGGGGTGGCGGTCTTGCCTTCCTTGAGCATCGTCGCCAGCGCGTCCATGAGCTTGTTGGTATTGGTTACGTACCCTTGGTATAGGGTAAAGTGGTTGTTCAGCAGGGTCTGGCTGAAGCCCTCCATGCCGATGAGTTTGCTGTAGTCTTTCGCCGTGTAAGCCATGATGTATACTCCTTTGTACTTGAATAACGCTATTTATTGTCGCGGCAGGCTCTCAACCAACCTGTGGGATTACCTGACTTTCCGGCTGAATTCCTGGACCTGATAGTCCCATTCTCTGGATTCCAGGTCCACGGTGCTCCCTTTCTTTTCTTCTTTTACGGAAATGTACACGCCGCCGCCGCCCCCTTCGAAGGTGGCGCAGCAGTTGCCCTCTTCGCTGACCTTCAGGCCGTAACCTTCGGGCCCGAAGAATTTGACGGCGCGTTTCATGACCTCGTCCGGGCTGTGTTTGGATTTTGTCGATAGTTTCAACATGTTGTCTCTCCTTTCATCGCTGTTTCAGGACAGGTTATTTTCTTGGTGCTTTTGCGCGATGGTGGCCGCTAGGGTGTCCAGCGCCAGCCAGTCGGCGTCTTTAGGATAGCCCTGGCAGTATACTGGCGGCAGTATCTCCACCTTGAGGTTGGGGATCATGGCGGCGATTTGCTCCACAGCTTTGCCTCCCCACCCGTAGGAACCGATGACCGAGGCGAACTTTACCTTGGGTTTCAGGGCGTTGGCTAAAATGGCGGCGTAGGCCGCCCCGGGATGTGGTCCCGTCAGGACGGTTGGTGTCCCTATAACAATAGTAGCGGCGTCCACTAAAGCGGCGGCGACCTTGCCGATATCGCTGACGGCCAGGTCGAACTGCTTTACGGTTACCCCGCGGCGGGTGAGGGCTTCGACCAGGTAGGCGACCATTTTGCGGGTGATACCGTGCATGGAAATATACGGCACCACGACGATGTTCCCTGGCTCGTCGAAAGCCCAGCTGCGGTAGTATTTGATGATGAAGTCAGGTTTGTCATGCATCGGCCCGTGGCTGGGCGCGATGATGTCTATTCGGTAGTCCTTGATTTTGTCCAGGTTTTTCTGTATCTGGAGCCGGAAGGGCATCATGATTTCCGCCCAGTATCTTTTGGCGGCTTCGTGTTCCTGCCCGGCGTCCCGCACGTACATGTCCGTAGTGGCGATATGCGAGCCGAAGAAATCGCAGGGAAAGAGAATTCTGTCCTCGCGGAGATAGGTCAGCATGGTTTCCGGCCAGTGCACCCAGGGGGCGTAGATGAACTCGAGCGTCCGTCCGCCCAGTGAAATCGTCTCTTTATCTTCTACCGTCTTGAATCGGTCGTCGGCGACCCTGAACCTATCGATGAGCATCCCCTTGCACTTGGGTGTGCACACGGCTTTGGCTTGCGGGTACTTTGTTAAAACCTCGACGATGCTGCCGGAGTGGTCCGGCTCGGCGTGATTAAAAATGACGTAATCGATTTTTTTAATTTCCAGCTGGTCGAGGTGGTTCAGTAATACATCTTTCATCGGGGGGTCCACCGTGTCGATGAGGGCGGTCTTTTCGTTACCCTTGATTAAATAGGCGTTGTAGCTCGTCCCGTCGGGGAGCGGTATCAGGGAGTCGAAGAGTCTTCTATCCCAGTCCACCGCGCCGACGCAGTAGATGTCTTTTTTAATTTCTCTCGGTTTTGTCATTGGCTCCCTCCTTGAACTGAGTTTTTTCCCCGCCTCCTTTTCCCCTTTGTAATAAATTTAACTATTACGTTAATAGGATGCAATATTTTGTGCGATAATAATAGGAGAAAAGTCACATCATTGTTTTAAAGAAAAGGATAATATATACCCGTAATCCCTGAATACAATATCAATAATCTTTTCTAAAACGAGGAGGAAAACAAATGGCGAGTAAAAAGAAACCCAAACTGACCACCGCCGCCGGCGCCCCCGTTGTCGATAACCAGAATACGATGACCGCCGGCCCGAGAGGCCCTGCCCTGTTACAGGATGTCTGGTTCCTGGAAAAACTGGGTCACTTCGACCGTGAGGTTATCCCGGAGCGGCGCATGCACGCTAAAGGCTCCGGTGCCTTCGGGACATTCACCGTAACCAAAGACGTTACCCGCTATACTAAAGCTAAAATCTTTTCCGCGGTGGGTAAAAAAACCGATTGTTTCCTGCGCTTCTCCACGGTTGCCGGGGAGCGCGGCGCCGCCGATGCCGAGCGTGATATCCGCGGCTTTGCTATGAAGTTCTATACCGAAGAAGGCAACTGGGACCTGGTCGGCAATAATACGCCCGTATTTTTCCTGCGTGACCCGCTTAAATTTCCTGACCTCAATCACGCTGTCAAGAGGGACCCCCATACCAATATGCGCAGCGCCCGCAACCAGTGGGACTTCTTCACATCTCTTCCGGAGGCGCTGCATCAGGTGACCATCGTCATGAGCGACCGCGGTATTCCTTATTCTTACCGCCACATGCACGGCTTTGGCAGCCACACTTTTAGTCTTATCAATGCTAAAAATGAAAGGTTCTGGGTTAAATTCCATCTTAAAACACAACAGGGTATCCGGAACCTGACTGACCAGGAAGCCCAGGCAATTATTGCCAGGGACCGCGAGAGCCACCAGCGTGACCTGATGGAGAGCATTGAGAAGGGGGATTATCCCCGCTGGACCATGTATTTCCAGATTATGCCGGAAAAAGACGCGGCTAAAATGCCCTATAACCCCTTTGACCTTACCAAGGTCTGGTATCACAAGGACTATCCGTTAATTGAGGTCGGTGTGTTGGAGCTCAACCGCAACCCGGAAAACTACTTTGCCGATGTGGAACAGGCGGCATTCAATCCGGCCAATATCGTGCCGGGCATCGGGTTCTCTCCGGATAAAATGCTGCAAGGCAGGCTTTTTTCCTATGGCGATGCCCAGCGCTACCGGCTGGGAGTTAATCACCATTTGATACCGGTAAACGCCCCCCGCTGCCCCGTTAACAGCTTCCACCGCGATGGTTTCATGAGGGTTGATGGGAATCAGGGCGGCACACCGGGCTATGAGCCCAATAGCTACGGCAACTGGCAGGAGCAGCCGGATTTCCGGGAGCCGCCCCTTAAGCTGGAAGGATCCGCCGACCACTGGAATTTCCGGGAAGACGATGATGATTATTATACCCAACCGGGAAAACTCTTCCGCCTGATGAAACCCGAGCAGCAGAAAGTGCTCTTTGAAAACACCGCACGCGATATTCACGATGCGCCGAAGGAAATAAAAATCAGGCATATCGGCAACTGCCTGAAAGCCGACAAAGCTTACGGCGAGGGTGTCGCCAAGGCTATGGGTATAAAACTGAGTGAAGTTCCCAAAAAATAGCTGACTAATCCAATACTGGTGGAATGAGGGGAGTGGGGTGCGTTTTACGGCGGACTTCACTCCCTTTTTTGTTATTTTCCCCTTTACCTCTGCCCCTGAAAAAAGGTAAAATATAAGTGTCAGAACTTCCTCACAATATTGCCGGGAAAGCGTAAGTTTGCGGGCGATAATCTTGGATAAAAATGTCCTCGACTGGCTGCTGGCAGGATCCGCCTGGCTCAGGTATGCCGTCGGACTTCAATTATTAGACGAGAAAGCGGACATCGCGCCGGTGCTTCGGGACAATACCGTTCAAAAACTGATTAACCAGCTCAAGGGCAATACCGTCGGTATCCCCGCGCTTAAGTCCGGCCGGGTGCATTACACGGAGACCAGCAAAGCCTACTGGGACCTCTTCTTTCTGGCGGATATCGGCTTATCTGTAAGTGATCTGGGATTGGAGAACGAGGCTGAGGAAATCTTTAAGTTTCAGTCGCCGGATGGCTCTTTCACTATCCCTCCCAATGTCCGGGACAACTATTTCTGCATGTCGTCGATTCTGCTCTCCTCGTTAGCTAAGATGGGCTATCGGGACGACCCGCGTATCTTAAAATATATTCGACTGATCATGGACTCTCGCTGCTATGACGGCGGCTGGCATTGTTATGATGACATGCAGATTGAGTTCTGCCCCATGGCTAATCTGAATATTCTGATGTTACTCGGCCAATATGAGAAGTACCGACAATCACCGTTGCTTAAGAGCGCTATCGATTTATTGCTGGAGCACTGGCAGGTGAGGTCGAATTTGCACGGCTTCGGGGTCGGCCGGCGGTTCATGAGCCTGCAATATCCCGCCGTGAAGTACGGTATCCTGCGCGTCCTGGATGTCCTCTCGTTTTTTCCTTACGCCGTCGCCAGCCCGGACTTTCAAAACATGCTGGATTATGTGCATAATAAGGCGGTGGATGGCCGCTATTTCGCTGACTCTTTCGACTCTGTTTATGTGGATTTTGACTTTGCTCAAGATGCCGCGCCGAGTCGGTGGCTGACTTTCCTGGTCAACCGGATTGATAAAAGGATGGAAGGAAAAAATTAATCTGATGTACCGCATCGAGGTCTCGGTAAAAGAAGGCTTTGCCGACCCCCGTTCCGAGGGGCTGCTTAAGGACATCCTCGACCTCGGCATCAAGTCGGTCGAACGCGTTAAGGTCAGCAGCGTTTACCTGCTGGAAGGTAAACTCAATGACATCGAGTTATCGACCGTCTGTCGCGAGCTTTTAACCGACCCCATTGTCGAGGAGTATTCCACTGATGATAGCCCCGCCCCGCCCGGCGCCCGCCTCGTTGAGGTCGCCTATAATCCCGGCGTGATGGACCCCGTCGAGGAGAGCGTTAAAAAGGGCATCCGTGACCTTGGTATCTCTACGGTTACCGCCGTCCGGACGGCCAGGAAACACCTCTTTTTCGGGGACTTATCCGATGATACTATAAAATACATCTCTGATAAGCTTCTTGTGAACAGCGTTGTTCAGCACATTGTCGCCCGTAAAGAAGCCGTAGCCTTACGTTCGGCTGTTTATGATTTCAAGCTGGAAAAGATAGATATCGCCGCCATGGACGATAAAGCACTCATGGAGTTGAGTAAGGGGCGGTTCTGGCTGAACATCCAGGAAATGAGGATAATACAGGACTACTTTAAGAAGCTGGGTAGAAAGCCTACCGACGTCGAGCTGGAAACGTTAGCCCAAACATGGTCGGAGCACTGCATCCACAAGACTTTTAAAGCTAAAATAACCCTCGGTAAAAAGGTTATCGATAACTTGATGAAAAGTACCGTCATGAAAGTCACCCGCGAGCTTGATAAGCCCTGGTGCCTTTCGGTCTTTAAAGACAACGCCGGCGTTATCGATTTCGACGGCCGTTACGCCGTCTGCTTTAAGGTGGAGACGCACAATCACCCTTCGGCGGTGGAGCCTTACGGCGGCGCGGCGACGGGCATCGGCGGCGTTATCCGCGACCCCCTCGGCACCGGACTCGGCGCTAAGCCCATCATGAACACCGATGTCTTTTGTTTTGGTCCCCCCGATTTTCCCCACGCTAAATTACCGAAAGGCGTCCTGCACCCGCGCCGTATCTTTAAGGGCGTCCGCGCCGGCGTGGCCGACTACGGTAACC
>CAZEUJ010000056.1:0-12569 GCA_964514525.1 uncultured Dehalococcoidaceae bacterium | reverse complement strand
GACCCTGCCAAACCCTCCAAACCTCAAGTGTCCAGTCTCAGGGGTTCACTCCAATCCGTAAAAGAACCTGGTTTGCTTATCTTTAGGATTCATAGAGCGAAATGTTGTTGAAAGACATATAATTTTAACACTAGAGTAAATGGTGAGTAAAATAGTATAACATTAACCACAAGGGAAAGGGCTGGAGGTTTTACCCCCAACCCTTCCAGGTTTGAGATGAACATATGTGCTCTATCGCCAGTAATCTATGCCGTAGGCAGGATCACCGGAGGGCCTGCGAGCGCCAATCCACTGGGGATATTCCTCACCGCCACCGGTAACAATTATACAATTCTCATAGGGATCACCCACGAAAGGTACCGTATAATCATCAGGTAGCTCTTTATATGGCTTCCCCGATGATTTTTCTATAGCTGTCCAAGAAAGTGTATGAACATCGGTCCATGAGTGAAGCCTGTATTCCTTCAACGGTCTGAAGCTTGCCTTATAAATCCACTCGTATACTTCGTCTTTGGACGTAAAGCCATAATCATAAAGGTGTCGGGCCATCTGGGGGAGCAGGAGAAATGTAATTCCACCCTCCCTGCCGGCCCAGAGCTCCGGTAGCATGTATTCAAGGAAGTTATGCGGACCGGGAATGCCTTTAACGCCAAGCCGCCTTGCTATACCACCGTGACCGCTTTTCTGGAACGCCCGGTACCCTCCCGGGGAAAACTCGGTACGGTGTATATTGGTTGTGCCGCCCCGCCCCAGGTTCATCACGTAGACAATGCTTTCTTCTTTCTTGAAATCATACTCTTCATTCAGGCCTTGCCAGCCTGGCGGTAAATTGTCCAGGTCTTCAGGAATGCAATTGAAGAGGGGAGCCCCCATGACGCCAACATTGGTTACAGTGGGGATATTGCCGCCGAAGTTACGCCACATCAACTCGCCGGCGCGGGCAATACTCCGGTTAGCCGTGTTCCCGGGGCCGAATAATCCGACATCGAAATTCATTCCAATCTCTTTGGCAATAGGACCACTGACGCAGAAACCCACGCTACCACGACCGTCCATGCCTCCACCACCTCCCGCTTCGGCTATGGCTAATAGCACAGGCATGTACTCCGGTTTACATCCTGCCATTACGGCGTTGACCGCTACCAGTTCCACGGTTGCCTTACGTGGAACGGGCATAAACGTTACTGGGGTGCCTTTAACACCTGTGCCTCTAGTAGTCTGAACCCCGAATGCCCTGTGGTCAGCCTGGTAAGTTATCAGTTCATCAGGTTTATGACTGGTCCCTTTCAACATAGCTGCTACTCGCTCCTCGGTAGGGATCACTACCGGGAGCCCGTCCGTATATAGAGCGATAGGAGCGTTATACCTTAGCGAAGGGATATTCTCTGTCTGATGGTAAAATTCATCGGCCTCCTCAAGAGTACCTTCGAATAAAATTCGATTATTGTTTATCACCAAACGGCCGGATTTCTTTTCCTTGTCTGTTAACGGACGGGTGAGTGCATCGAACACCTTCGGAAGAAATCCATCGACATCTTCAGGTCCGGGAAGCGTACGGGAAACGTGAACACGCCGTAATCCGGGTGAACCGCTTAACGTACCTGCTTGGTCGAAAGCTTCATCTTGGTCTCCGTAAATCAGAGATGCCGTCGGAATGCCTGACTGCTCAACGTCGGCTACCTGGAACAACTGTTCCCAAATAGCCCCATGTCACCAGATTACTCCGGCGATCATCGCATCGCAGTCTTTCCTCTCTTCTTCCGTTAATTCGGCACTGAAACCAAATTGTCTCTTTATTTTCCAGTTCACATTAGGATAATCTGCCGGTAATTTCTTTAATAGAGGTATCGTGATATCCTGGTCGCCTCCGGCATTGATACAAACGTAGATGGTCTTTCCATCAATGGTATCGAGGCGCGGTGCCAGAGGAAACAAATCTACTGGATCCTGGATCCCAACAGGATTGAGACATTTGTATTTTTCTGCCAATTTTCACTCCTTTTTTTGAAACTAAATCAAAGAAATAGTTATTTATATCAAACCGTCTGGATTGCTATGATACCATACTTCAAGAATCTATTCTAATATTTTTCCTGTAGTTGGCTCCTGCCTATTTGTTAAAAAGGAAAGCCCGGAAATACCCTCCGGGCTACCTTTTTGTTATTCAAGCAGTAAATAGCTATCACATCAGCGCCAGGCGTCTATACTGTATGCCGATTCCCTGGTACGGTTACCGGTCCATAGTGCCATCTCTTCACCCCCGCCGGTGACAATTATACAGTTGTCATAAGGGTCAGATACGACCGGTACCATATAGTCATCAGGCAGCTCCAGCCAGGGTTTCCCCGACCTGGGCTCTATTGCCTTCCAGCCATTAGTCCATACATCAGGGGCCTGGTGGGTCCTGTACTCTTTTAGCGTCATGAAACTCTTTTTGTAGAGCCACTCGTAGACCTCGTCTTTCGACTTGAAGCCGTAAAGCTGAAGGTCCCGCGCCATCTCGGGCAGCATTAGGAACGTTTTTCCACCCTCACCGTCAGCCCAGAGGCTACCGATAAAGTATTCCATCCAGTTGTGCGGGCCGACGACGCCTTTGAGTCCGAGACGCCTGCCGATGCCACCATGACCGCTCTTCTGAAATTCACGGTATCCGCCCGGCATGAACTCTGTATTTCGCATTGAGAAACCTACTCTGATAGAAACGACACAGCTCTCATCCTTTTTAAAGTCATATTCCTCCCTTAAAGTAGCCCATCCCGGGGGTAAAGCATCATCATTCTCGGGGAAGCAGTTATTCAGGCCATTCCCCCAGACACCACAGTTGGTTACGTTGGGAATATTCCCGCCAAGATTACGCCACATAAGTTCGGCAGCACGACCGATACTCCTGTTAGCCCGGTTGCCGGGGCCAAGCACGTTGGTATCGAAGTTCATTTCTATCTCTTTAGCATACGGGCCGCTGACGACATAGGCCACGCCGCCGCGACCGTCGCCACAGCCCCCGCCTGCCTCGGCGATGGCAAGGAGCAAAGGCATATGCTCGGGCTTGCACCCGGCCATAACACCGATAGTGGCTATCTTTTCAACGGTAGCTGTCCTCTTCATCGGCACAAAGTGCACCGGGTCGCCTTTCTTTCCAGAGCTTCCCATCTGTTGAATTCGGTCCCCGAGTATACGATCATCCTGGTAGACGACGAGTTCATCCGGTTTGTGGCTGGTGCCCTTGAGCATTTTTTCCACAAGCTCTTCAGTGGGTACGACTATCGGGAGGCCATCTGTATACATGGATATAGGCGCATCCATTAAAGCAGGGATTTTCTCACTCCGCTGATAGAATTCCTGCGCTTCCTGTAGGGTGCCTTCAAAAAGTATTCTTTCGTTCGAGACCTCCCATTTAGGGGGATTCTTTTCTTCTTCCGTCAGGGGGCGTACCAGGGCATCCATCAGGTCGTCAATCCAGGTAGGGACATCTTCGGGGCCGGGAACGTGGCGCGAACCCCAGACACGCCTTATCGGTGTAATACCGTTCACTCGGCATGCCTGCTTCCAGCATTCATCCTGGTCTTCAAATATAATGAATACACTAGGGATTCCTGCTTTTTCAATTAGTGCTAGGCGGGGCAACTGCTCCCATATAGCACCATGTCACCACACGACGCCGCGAATAAGAGCATCCGTGGTTTTAATCTCCTCTTCGGTCAGCGCAATACTTCCCGCTTTTGTCGCGTGAGGCGCAGCAAATCTGATATTCCAGTTCACCTGGGGATATCTTTCTGGCAGCATTTTACGCAGGGGTATCAGGATACCCTGCTCGCCTCCGGCGCCGATATTCAGGGTGATATTCTTGCCATCAAGTTTATCAAGGCGTGGCGAGAGAGGTAGCTGTTCTACCGGTTCCTGAAAACCAACGGGATTCAGACACTTGTACACTTTGTCTGCCATAACTTTCTCCTTTCACACTGTTGATGTTATTTTTCCTGTTATTTGTGTGGTACGCGGCTAATCACGGAATACCGGGGTTATTCAGCTTTGGGCTTTTATTATAGCATAATATCACAAAATCGCGCAAACTAGTGTACTGTTTTTACGGGAAGCAGTAGGGATCATTTTCCAGACTCAGCAGCTCTAGCCTCAAAACGGTTAAAAACACGGTTTAAAAGTTCTATTGATCCCCAGACTTTCTTCCGCACCGTTCCTTCGCTGCTGCCTATTGCCTCGTAAAACTGCTCTTTCTTGAGCGCTTTGGCTGCCGCTATTGTTTTGCCTTTTGTCAGCTGGCAAAGAACCTCGATGATGACGTTGGCCGTCGGGTCGCAGCTGCATAAATATTTGATATCATCAATAACGCCGTTGTTGATTTTAAGATAGATGTTGATATAGTCACTCTCGCCTTTACCGCAGATATGAATCCCCTCGGCTTTAGTGTCGATAAACATCGTGGGATTATCAAAAGCCCCGGCGTATTTAAAGCCATTCTCAAGCAACTTACGGTACCGTTCTGCTAGTACTTCATCCATCGATACTCTGCTCTCTTTTAAGATTTTACGCAGGATTTATACGTAGGCACGTTCCTTAAAGACCTGGTGCAGCGCATCCAGAAAAATCCGGCATTCTTCTAGGGTGTTGTAAAAATACAGTGAAATCCGGTAGACCATTCTCTGTTCATTCGGCAGCTGGGGTCCCGACCATCCCTGGCCGAACTCCTTATTCAGATAAGAATGGACACAGAATTGTCCATCCCTTATCATAATACTCCCCTTCTCACTCAATTCTTCGGCTATTCCGTTGGCATTGGGTCGCTTGACCACGAAAGTTAGTATCCCGCCTCGTTGGCTGGCATCAGCGGGACCGAGTATTCTGAACCAGCTCAGGTCACCATAGCGCTCCAGAAGCTGCGCTGTCAGATAGCTGTTCAATTGCTCTTCGTGAGCTCCGATATTGTCCATACCGACCTTTTGCAGATAATTCACCGCTGCCCCGGCGGCGATCTGGCCGGAGTAGTTCTGAAGACCCACCTCAAATCTTTCCGGTGGCGGCAGGAGGACATAATCCTCGTAAGTACTATCGAAAATGGTATCGCCGCCGAGCATGGCAGGTAGGATAACACCTTCAGCCTCATCTTCCTCGCGACGCTCTCGACCAAGGTATTCCGCTTTCCCATAGAGGATACCGACACCTCTTGGCCCGCACATTTTATGGATTGAAAACACCATGAAATCGACGTCCAGGTCCCGGACATCGATAGACTGGTGCGGTACTGTCTGGGCACCGTCAAGCATCACTAGGGCGCCGTAACGGTGGGCGATACTGACCATCTCTCTGGCCGGTATCGTGTAACCGGTCAGGTTAGAGGTATAAGCCAGGCTGACCAGCCTGACCCGGTTGTTCTTCAGCTTTTTCTCAAATGCATCGAGGTCGAAAATTCCATCCTGGTCCGATTCCACGTGTTCCACTCTTACATGCCCATGTTTCTGTAATCTCAGCCAGGGAATCAGATTGGAATTGTGCTCTTTATCAGTTAGCAGGACAACATCGCCCGGCTTAAACCTGGTACCCAATGCCACGATGTTGATGCCGTGACTGGAATTTAACGTGAAAATTATTTCTTTCTCGGAACCGGCAATGATAAACTCCTTTATTATGTGCCGGGAACCTTTCATGTCCCTTTCAAGATTACCTTCGATACGGTCGGTAACTTCCTGAGCAAACCAGTGCCGGCTCCTGCCTTCACCGCAGGCTGGAAAATCGTGATAATATTCGTTGATAGCGGCGATAACCTGGTTGGGTACGAGAGTATTACAGGCATTATCGAAGTAAACAGGCAGTTTACCATCATGCAGATTTTGGAGTGCAGGAAAGTCTTCCCTGGTCCATTCCAGCGAATTGTTGCGGATAGTCAATGTAGCCTCCTTCCTGAAACGATTACCACTATATTGTATAGCCCTATTATATACTCTCCACACAGGATATACTCGCTCAATATGCTAAGGAAATTCATTTTTACATTCTGGGCGTAATAAATGCTTTTAAGATGGGCTTCAACTGTTGATACTCTAATTCAGACGAGCCTTCTATTGACCTGCCCCTGTTAAATCGGCCTACTTTTTTAGCCGATATTTTCGATGTTACAGGCTTTGGAACTGAAGTATCAATAAAGTGTATACTGCCAATCTTTCGTTATTTTATTAGCTATTACACCCTCATGTCCAGTCAATTGGGCCGTTCCAGACGAATATCCCGGCGTTAATGGAAAGCGCGAAAAGCCAGGGCCTTGATAGAGCAGTGGCGAAGAGAATATAATCAGGTACGTCCGCATAGCTCTCGTGGATACCAACCTCCAGTCTCCTGAGACTATTCTAAGTGTGTTAATGACTTAAAGAGTGGTATCAACTATTGGGGGCAGGCCATTGACAAGCATCCTCTTCCTCTTATATGCTAGATTATCTAGTAACAACCTATTTACTGACTGAGCAGTCAATGCAATTTATTTCGGTTATAAATTATCCGCCTTTATTTTATAGTAAATAGATTGCGGTTTTTTGGGGCTAATAACCTGAAAATAGAAAAAATATGAAAAGAGGTAAAAGATAATGGCGGGAAGATTAGCAGGAAAGGTTGCAGTAGTAACTGGTGCCGGCAGCGCAAGAGGCATCGGTAAAGAAACAGCGAAGGCTATGGCTGCCGAGGGCGCTAAAGTGGTGGTCAATGACTTCGGCAAAGACCCCGATGGTACTATGGGGGCGGACAGGGTTGTTAACGAGATTAAGAAAGCCGGGGGCACGGCTGTAGCCAACTATGAAAGCATCGGCAGCATGAAAAGCGGACAAGCCGTCATCCAGACCGCCATCGACAACTTTGGCAGGATCGATATCCTGGTCAATACCGCCGGCAATTTTATCAGCGCTCCAACGGTTGAGATGAAAGAAGAAGCCTGGGACGCCATCATGGCAGTCCATCTGAAGGGCCTTTTCGCCTGCACGCAGGCGGCTCTTAAGTACATGGTACCGCAAAAGAGCGGCCGGATTATCAATTTCACCTCCATCGCCGCTTACAGCCCGGATCTTGGCCCCAGTCCTGCCATAGCCTACTGCGCCGCCAAAGCCGGGGTAATGGGATTCACCAGGGTGCTGTCATGGGAAATGTTGCCTTATGGCATCACCGTCAACTCGATACAGCCAGTGGCCTCGACCATGCTCTTCAATATGGGACCCATGGGGCCTAAACCTGAGTTCGTTGCTTCTGTCGTTGCTTATCTGGCTACTGATGAAGCCAAAGAAATTACCGGGCAGATTATTGGTATCAATGCCGGTAACATCACCGTTTACGCCCCTCCCATGGGTGCCGGTGGAGCGCACCGCTCCGCGCATAAGGCCAGCCTGTGGACTCTGGACGAGCTGGTTCAGGTTATGCCGATAGTTGCCGGAATCCCACGCCCCTTTCCGGGCGGACCACCTCCTGCTGGCGGACCCCCTCCTAAAAGATAAAAAGGTGATCCAGCTCCGGTTCGCTAAATAATTCAATAGCAGGAGAGAGAAAAATGGCTAAGACGAAATACGGGCATTTACTAATAAAAGCCCCGATCACGATGAGGAACTGGGGCAAAGGATTAACTCTAAACGCCAGTAAGTATTTTCCAGAGCTAAAATATTGGCTGAGATGGAACCTTATTACCCAGCCCTGGCTCATGGAAAGGGAACCTCATTCCCATGACTTTGACCAGGTCCTGCATGTATTTGGAGCTAATTCCATGGATATATCGGAATTCGAAGCCGAAGTGGTGGTACATTTAGGCGCGGAAGACGAAAAACATGTTATCACGACGCCTCAGGTGATCTATATTCCTAAAGGTCTTATTCATTGCCCGATTGAATTCAAACGGGTTGACAAACCTATTGTCTGGTTGAATATCGCCTTCACTGCGGACTACCTCAAAACGATGAAAGATGGCGGTGAAAAACTGGGACTGGAAGACGGATGGCGTAACGCTTAAAAACTGTAAATGTGCTCAAAAAATAAGGTAAATTTAGAATAAATATAAGGAGGTTCATTATGACACTTACACTTGAACAGCTAGAGAAGAAAGTCAAGGCGCTAGAAGGGCTTGAGAAGAAAGTCAGGGTGCTTGAGGATATCGAAGCGATACAACAGATGCACATAAGGTATATCATCGACCTTAACCACCAGAATTGGCATAAAATGGCGGATTACTTTACCGAAGATGCCGTCATGGACTATTGGGAACATATAGAAGGCAAAGCAGAAATCCACAAATGGTTCCTGAAAATGGCGGCCGACCAGAAGAAAAATAGGGTCTGGAAGGGTGGTCAGATTCTGATTCACCCCCTGATTACGGTTGACGGGGACACGGCTAAAGGCAACTGGACTTGGTACCGACTATTAGGACTGGGGACTGTTCAAACATTCACTTCGAATCAGGGTCTGGAAATACCGTTCCCGGTACCGTTTCCGGGCTGGTACGCCATGGAATATAGAAGAGTAAACGGGAAATGGCTGATGTCTAAATTTCACTTCACCCATAACTGGCCCGGCGACCAATGGCCCAGGCGGCACCCTAAAATGAGACTACCCTAAAAGCACGCCCTGCTTTGAACTGAGCATCAGCCCCTCTCTGCGGTCTAATACCCCTTAATAGAGGGTGAATAAGGTAGGAGGGGCTTGGTGCTGCTCCCCCATAGGTCAAGCTACCTTTAAACATTCTTTGATTTATATACACAATTTCAATCGATCTGAATTGGCACCTTATAACTCACCAAAAGTTGGCCATCTACGCTGCAGGTTTAAACTTGGGGAGGGTGACGTCCTCGGTTATATCATCGTAGGTTACCTCTACCGGCATACCAACATAGATTTCCTCATTCTTGGCCCCAATAATATTACTCATCATAATTAGCCCCTCGTCTAACTGCACCCAGGCAGCATTATATGGAATATCGTCTTTCCAGGCCGGATCATAAAGCTGGTGGAAAATAGTATAAGTAAATACCTTCCCTTTTCCGCTAACCTTCACCCATTCCATTTTCGGCGCGGAGCACTTTACGCATTCCACGACGAGGGAATAGAAAGTTCCACAATTTTCACACCTGTAAGCCATCAATTCATGCCTCTTGGCGGCATCCCAGAAAGGTTTATCGGCTATTGATATCAGGGGAAGTTGTTTCTTATATTCGGCCATTATTCTATCTCCTTAAAATACAGCACGAGTTGGCGCTGCCGACCCCGAACCCGCCAAGTCCGGTTATCATAGCTATTTCAGCCCCTTTAACCTGGCACTCCCCACATTCGCCTCTCAGTTGGCGAATACCTTCTGTCAGATGGGTGAAGCCCGACATATAGCTCCAGGAGAGCTCAGTTCCGGAAGTGTTGGAAGGCCATTCTCCATCCAGCCTCAGATTACCGGCTTCGACGAAGGCGCCCGCTTCTCCTTTTTTACAGATTCCATAAGATTCCAGCTGGCTGAGATAGAAAAAGGTAAAGGCATCGTACATTTCGGCAACATCAACATCCTTTAGTGTAACCCCTGCCATATCAAAAGCGTGGTCCCCAGCTTTCTGGGTTATGAATCCATCCCATTCGAAGACATCTTGCGGCGCTCCACCCAGTTCCCGTAGGGAGTGGTCCAGGCCATATCCCATGACATATACCGGAGATTTCTTGCAGTTCTTGGCCATTTCAGCCGGGGCTATTATCAGGGCTATGGCTCCATCGTTGACCAGACAGCAGTCAAAAAGGCAGAGCGGCTCAACTATCATCCTGGCGTTTAGGTAATCATCGATAGTCATTTTCCTGTCATGCATTATAGCTTCAGGGCGTTTGTTGGCATATTCGCGAAAGGTAACTGCTACTATACCCAATTGCTTTTTGGTCAGGCCGTAAAGATGCATATATCTTCTAGCCATGAACGCCGCGGATGTCGCCGGACCGAAAATCCCATATGCACCTTCAGTGCTTCTCGGTTGCGGAGGTATTTGTCCATCAGGACTCGCGCCAGCGGGAGGCCGCATATTAGAAGCTCCGTTAGCATAGAGTAAAATACAAGCCCGGCAAAGCCCGGCTTCCATAGCCCCGATAGCTGCGGCAATCATGGAGATAGCGGTTGCTCCCCCGGTTTGCATCTGCCAGTGGAATTTCGCTGGAATACCGACCCTGACAAGAGGCTTTACTATAGACAGGCCTGCTCCTGGCTGGAAGATATATCCATCCGTTTCTTCTTTTTTCATTCCAGAATCTTCGAGTGCTAGTTGAATCGCCTGTGTTGCCAGTTCATCTGCGCTCATCTCAGGGATTTTTCCCTGCCTGGTGACGCCAACTCCAACAAACGCATACTTATCTCTTAAGTCCTTTACACTCATGCTTGAAATCCTCCTTATAAGTGAATGTTTACCTAGATATGAGGACTGTGCGTTGAGAATACCAGAATAACTGCATTCGCAATAATTGCTCCCTCCGCTCCGCCGAAGAGGCTGTTTTGAGGAAAGCTGATCCAGACTGGAGCGCGGTCAGGAGTACCGCACGCATATAGATATCCGCCGCAGGCCCAGGCTGTGAGATCACTGCCTTGAAAATGTGCCTTAGGACCTTCCTGCCCAAAAGGAGTTATAGAGGTCAGAATAATATCCGGTTTAAGCCGGCAGAGGTCGTCCTTTTTAATTATACTAAAAAAATATTACAAAAATTGCATCAAAAGCTGGTGGTTAATTACAGACAATATTTTACATATGTGAGCATCGCCTGCTTAAGGCATCATTTGGCCACCGTCGATACTGATGGTCTGTCCCGTAATGTTTCTCGATACATCCGAGACCAAAAAGAGCACTGCATTGGCTATATCTTCAGTTGTCGTATTCCTTCTTGTGGGTGCCATCGGATTTTCGAGACTATTTCGCATCTGAGGAGGAAGTTTGGGGGCGCCTTCACCACCATAGAAGTTGGTCAATACTAAACCGGGCGCCAGAGCGTTGACATTTATCCCCGACGGCCCTCCTTCCATGGCTATCGCTCTGGTAAAACCAATAATTCCAGCTTTAGCTGCCGTATAACCGGAGCCACCCGGCGCAGCGCTGCGGCCGGCAAGCGCCGACATATTGAGGATCTTGCCTGATTTGCGGGCAATCATCCCCGGTAATACCGCCTTGGTGCAATAAATGACTCCCATAAGGTTAAGGTTGATTTCTTTATCTATATTCTCTTGTTTCGCCTCTGCCAGAGGCCCGGAGAAAGTGGTCCCACCGGCATTGTTGATTAGTATATCTATCCGGCCAAATTCCTTCAGCGCCGACTGTACCATATTATTTACTTCGGTGTTTTTGGTGATATCTGCTTTGAGGATAAGGGCGCGGCGTCCTAAAGCTTTGATCTCATCTCCTGTCTTTTGCGCGCCATTCAAATCAATATCTACGCCAATAATGTCGCATCCCTCTCTAGCTAAGGCCAGAGCGATTGCCTTACCCATACCTACCTGACTGGCAACACCAGTGACGAGGGCAACCTTGCCTTGAAGTCCTAGGTCCATTGTTTCCTCCTTTTGCCTGTTTTAAGTTTTGTTGTGGCTATTCTCTAAGATTACGTAGTGTGAAAAATAATAAAATACACAATTTTAACCATGCTTTTTATCTAAAGCCGATGTTCGTTATTGTCCTTAGCCTTGCAGTGATAATGATTATCAAATTGTGTTAATTTTTTATCCTAAAGGTAGTAATAGTCAAAATGAATTGTTATATCAACTCAAAATTTTCTAGATCGCCTGAAAAATGAAGGGCTGAGTAACCTAACCTCCATTGTTAAGCAGTTACAACAATATCTGTCTGCAATGCGGATAATAGGATTGATTCTCAGCCGATCATGGATAGCCTGTAGTCTTAAAAGAATTACTGCCTATCCAGTCAGTTAAGAGATTACTAGTAGAATGTAATCTAACATATTCGATCATACTTGTCAAGGGAGTTTTTCTGAGGTTCGGACATAATTTCGGACAAGGATATTTTCTGAGGCTAATTCAGCTTGGAGTTAAGCCTGACTTATAGCGTTTTCGACATTTGGCTGAATTCAGCTTTGCCACTTGTTTCAGTTCATGTCCGAAGGTCAGAGTTTTTAACTTTTTATTAGTTAAACAAGATTGCAAAACGAAGATTATATATTGCTACGGAAGAGGAAAGGAGCATCCAACGACGGAGTGAAGAACAATCTGGCAACCAAGAGTGATAAAAATTCCTTGATAAACCTATTTTTATATGCTATATTTTTCCTGAGCCATTTATTATTAGAAATATTATACATGCACTTAAATATAAGAAATTAAGCTATTACCTATTATCTTTGGCTAAAAGGAGGGATCATGCAATCCAGAGGAGCTCTTGATGGGATCAGGGTTATCGACATTACGCAGGTTGGCGCTGGTCCTATGTGTGCCGGCATCCTGGCGCAATGGGGAGCAGAAGTAATTAAAATTGAACACCCGGTACGGGGGGATTCGATGAGGGGTCTTCAGAGTGGAGTGGGAACCACACGCTTTAATCAGGGTACCTACAATTATATGTTTGAACAGCCTAATA
>CAZEUJ010000055.1:0-12592 GCA_964514525.1 uncultured Dehalococcoidaceae bacterium | reverse complement strand
CCGAGGCCGCCAAGCCCAAGCGCCTTCAGGGCTGTTTCCTTTCCGATACGGAGATCGACCGCTTGGTCTATTTCTGGGGGAGCCAGCAGAAAGAGGAGCCCGATAAGCTTAGGATGGAAACATTGGTGGGCACTGCCCCATCCGGCACGATAGGCGGGTACCCGCGTGACCCCCTTTTAGAGCAGGCTAAAGAGCTGGCGAAACAGTATAGCGATGTCTCAACGTCGTTCTTACAGAGGAAACTGCATATCGGCTATCCGCGCGCCGCCCGCCTTAAAGACCAGCTTGACGCCGTTTTGCAGCAGGAGGTAGAGTCTATAAAAGAGGAGAGCGGCGGGGAGGAAGACATTATTTAGGAAAGTATTTTTACAGTTGTTATCCCACCATCCCATAACCCCAGAAAATTCCTACCACTATTGCCGCCGCTAATATCGCCCCCGTCGCAGCTTGCATTAACGAGTGCTGCCTTAGCTCCATCCTAGCCCAGCCTACGAGCGGCAGCAGCAATACCGTCCACGCCGCCACTCCCCCATAGACCATGACTAATATCACTACCGCACCGGCCAAGAACGCCGTGTGCACGCTTATTTTCCAGAAGAGGTTTATCACCGTGAAAACGCATGCCGACGCCAGGCCGGCCGCGAAGGCCGCTGCCAGCAGTTCCGGCGCACCGAAATACCAAAGTAAACCGTAAGCTATTGCCGCTAGGACGATGAACAGCAGGTAAACCCCGGTTCTCTGCTGACGAGGATTCGCGAAAACACCGTCCAGCTTTTTCCGCCGCACTAGGAAAATAACCGCCGCCAGTGCCGGCAGAACGCTTAGAGCCACCGAAATCGATGCCCATTTTATCGCTTCAGTAGCGTTGTCCGTACCCTCAAAAGCAAGCAGGACGATGATAACAAAAGCCATCGCGAAAGGGTTGAGAATGTTGGTGGTTATTCTGGCCAGCGTTTTTCTCATTGTTCTTCGAGTGTTATACTTAATATAGCTCAATTGTCTTACCGGGGCAAAGGGGGCGATTATGCCTGCCGTCGTCAACGACCGCGCTATCCGCATCGATAAGCTGACATTAGGTCCCTACGAAACCAATGCTTATATCGTCGTTTGCCGGAAAACGGGCAAGAGTCTGGTGGTGGATGCCCCGGCGAGGGCTTCTGAAATTATCGCCGGACTTAGCGGTACCCATCCTCAATATATCCTGCTCACCCATGACCACTACGACCATACCGGCGTCATGGTCTCGTTACGCTCACGGCTCAAAGTACCGCTGGCTACTCACCTGGCCAGTTCCTACCAGTTGAAAACACCCCCGGAAATCCTGCTCAAAGACCACGATACTATTTCTCTGGGAAAACTCAAGTTAGATGTGCTGCACACGCCGGGTCATACGCCGGGCAGCTTATGTTTCAAGGTCGGAAAATATCTGCTTGTTGGCGATACTATTTTCCCCGGCGGGCCCGGCCGGACGGAATCGCCGGACGATTTCCGGGAGATACTATCATCCCTCAGGGAAAAGATATTCCTCTTGCCCGATGATACCATGATCTTGCCCGGCCACGGCGACAGCACCACTGTGAAACAGGCCCGCGCGGAATACGCCGTCTTTGCTTCTCATCCCCACCCTACCGACCTCTATGGTGACGTCCTCTGGCTGTCCGCTTAATATCGCATTTCGACGCGATGAAAGGCTTCGGCCAGCTCGAATTTTTCCCCCTTGGCGTTCATCCTGGCGAAGTCCTTCATCCGCACCCTCATCTCCGGCGGTACGTCCCCCACCTGGCTTTTATGGCAGCCCAAGGCGGCCAGTTTTATTTCGAAAGTATCAGTGATATCCTGTCGCAAATTGGGGTCCTCGGTGCCCCAGAACCACATCTCCCGCACCTTGTGGGGTTCCAGCCCCTCTTCGAGCAATTCCGGGTAGGCAAGATGGTCACGGGAATATGGGAAAACGGCATCCGCCGCTACGATGCCGGCAATGCGGTGGTCGCGGTGCCACATGTATTTGCGGTAAGGGTCGGACGTCGCCACGGTGAAGGGCTTGTAGCGCCTTATCTCGCGTACGAGGTCCCTCCTGAATTCATGACAGTCTTCGAGACCCTGGTCCGGGTATCCCAGAAAAACTGTCTTTTTCACCCCCAGGACCTTGGCGGCCGCCAGCTGCTCCTTCTTACGGATTTTGGCCAGCTTCTCCGGTGTTAGGCTTCTGTCGCTGGTGCCTTTGTCACCGTTAGTGCAGATGACGTAAACGACCTGCTTGCCTTCCTGCGTCAGTCTGGCTACCGTCCCCGCAACACCGAACTCGCAGTCGTCCGGGTGCGGCGATATTACCATCAAATAATACTCGTCATTCATAAAATGCTGGACTCCTTGCTAAATATGTGGATAGGTACATTGTATAACATTCTTCGGAAGGGACACAATTGAAGGCAATGGGTGAATCTTGATGGCTTAAGCTATCGCCGCCACCCATTCGTCCAGCACGGACTGCATTTCTCCAGCTACTTTTTCAGCTATCATGGACCAGTCGAATCTGCTCACCGAAGCCCTGATAGACAGCACCGATTCTCTATCGCGACTTGGCCTGGATAATAGTGAACGTATGCTGGCAGCAAGCCTTTCGGGGGAATTGTCTGCCACCACGTATCCCGCCTCTCCCTGCCGGATGATTTTTTTCAAGTCGCCGACATCCGCCGCTACTACCGGCGTGCCGCAGGCTAGACTCTCCAGCGCTACCAGGCCGAAACTCTCGTAATAAGACGGTACTACACATATATCGGCGGCGCTGTAATAATACGGTAGCTGTTCCTGCTTTACCATACCCTGGAAGGTAACCGATTTCTGGATGTTTAGTTCGGCGGCCAGCTTTTTGAGCTCTCCCAGTTCCGCCCGACTATTTTCATCCCCGCCGACAACTATCAGTCTGAGATTATCGCTACTTTTTACTAAAGGCATGGTTTTCAATAGCTGTTCGATGCCCTTCAGCGGGTCGATCCTGCCCACGAACAGGAGTATTTTTTCGTCGTTGAGCCCGAGTACTTGCCTGGCGTCTTTTTTGTCCACGGGATGGAACAGCTCCATGTTGACGCCGCAGGGCACCACGCCGACTCTCTCCGGAATAGCGTTATAATAATATATCAGGTCCTGCTTTTCCTTCTCTGTAGCCACGATAATCCGCCGGCAGTCCACCACCGTTTCCCTTTCGGAAACGATGCGGAGTGCGGGCTCGCCTTCCCCGATGCCGATATTGTTTTTCACTGCCCCGAGTGTATGGTACATTGTGACATAGGGTATCTGCCATTTCTTTTGCAGGTATTTCCCCACCAGGGCAGAAAGCCAGTAGTGACTGAAAACGATATCGTAGCGGAGCCCGTTTTCTGTCCAGAATTTCTCCAGGTTGAAGGTAAATTCGGGAAGGGAAAAATAGACGTCCATCTTCTGTATCCTGGCTTCCTTCCCCGCCCTCAGGTGAATGAGCCTGACCCCCTTCCCCAGTTCTTCTATCCTGGGGTCGTTGGGGTCATGGACGCGTGTATAGATATCCACGGAATGACCCTGTTTACCCAGTTCGTGCGCGAGTTCACGAATGTAAACGCTCATGCCACCGGTGTCCTTGGCCCCCAGGTCGCCGACCGGGCAGCTATGGGCACTGACCATGGCGATTCTTAATTTATCTTCTTCCATAAGTAGTTTGGTTCCTTACTCCATTATATCGCATTATATCGTTATTTGACACCTGAATAAAGGCACTTCCCGGCCGCCCAGGTGGTATTTATACGTTTCCGCCCCCTTGAGGAAATCAAACCGGCTTTTGCCTTTTTCGATGCTATCTTTAATCGCCAGGACTTTGCTGAGCAATCCGGCGCTTAGAGAAACATAACGGGGGTCATAGCCGCTGTTATAAAGATAGATACAGCCGTGATAGTCGAAGCACATGATTTCCGCCAGCGGCTGCCCGTCCAGCTCCAGCGCGCCGAGTTTTAACAGGCCTGCCCGCGCCATGGTGTCGGCCAGCAATCTGAAAAAAGACTCCATTTTTTCTGTCATGAAATTGGCTTTGTCCTGCCGGCTCTCCACGAACATTTTAAAAAAAACATCCATGGTGGTACGAACCGCTGTGCCTTCATTAATGGACCGGTATTCTATCGTGCCTTCCTCGGAGAGCCTCCTTAATTTACGCCTGACCTCGTGACGCTGTTTTGTATTTAGCGTTGTCATATATTCGTCAAAAGATGGGGGTAAGTCCATTTCCAGGGAAACATTGTCTTTTTTGGTCTCTACGTTATATCCTCGACCTTCGGCCAGAGGCGCCAGGCTAGTAAGCACGGTAGAATCAGGACGCACATGCTTTAAATCGAGTTGCTTGATACCGCTTTTCTTGAGGTCGTCCAGAACCACGCCAAAAAATTCTTTTTCCAGTCCGGGTGTCACCACGAAGTCGAGGTAGTCACAGACGTCCGAAGCGCCGATAAGAAGCGCCGTCCCGTCTTTAATCATTAGCGGCGCGACGCCGATGGCTTTCTCCCCCTCCCGTACCGTGCGTATCCGCATTTCCGCCCCCGCCCCGAACACCTGCCACCAGACCTGCATCCATTCCGGTAAAACGAATACGGAAGTCCAGTTAAGCTTTTGTCGGGGATCGGTCCGGTACTGTTTCAGACCGTCCAGATTATCTTCAATAACGGAATAGTTCATGTATATTTTAAGTCTAACACGCCATCATAGTTGCGATTAAATGACTATTATCACATTACGTTGTTTATATCAGCACCCCGTCCGTCAGGTTGGCGGTATGCACGTAGACCTCCAGCCTGGGCTTGCCTTTGCAGATATCCAGCACGGTGGCTTTATACTCTGCCGATTTCAAATAAGTGTCGAAGTCTTCCCGTTTTTCCCATATCAGCATGGCGCCCTGGGCGTACGTTTTGGGATCCATGATGAAGTATTTTTCTTTTAGTCCGGGGGTCTTCCGGCAGCCCTCGACCACTTTCTGGAGGTGCTGTCTCGCCACGTTAATGTCGGCGAGTTGTTTCCTGACCTCGTCTTTCACTTCGAATCTTACTATCGCGGCAATCATATCCGCCTCCTCTTCAGGTAAGTTTAAAATGCACGCAAAATAGAGTATATTATTCGTTCTTCGGCAGGAGGTGTTTCAGGTGGGGGAATTTATCGACCCCATGCGGAAATGTCAACGACTGCGTAAAAGTCCTGCTGAAATTCGGCTCGACGGTCAACTCCACGTATTCTACCTGCCTGGCCATGATGTCGGCCTCTTTCCTTTTATCGGTATTGAGCAGGGCGATACGCGCGCCATCTCCGGCAGCGTTACCGACCGCGTAAACGTTTTTCAGGGCGCAGTCGGGGAAAAGCCCGATAACCGCCGCCGACTCTTTATCGATATAACTCCCGAAAGCGCCGGCTAAGATAACCTTATCGATTTTATTAATTCCCAGTCGGTTCATCATGAGTCGGGCGCCGGAGTACATGGCACTCTTAGCAAGCTGTATCGCCCTGATGTCTTTCTGGCAGATAACGATGTCGTGGTTAATTGCCGTCTCTTTAGCCCAGGCGATGACGAACTCCGGTTCACCGTTTAAAACGCGTGAATGGGGGGACTTTATTCCGGTATTGAACCGCCCGCTCTTATCGATAATGCCAGCCAGGAACATCTGGGCGGCGACGTCGAATATCCCCGAGCCGCAGATACCCCGCGCACCGATTTTCCTGTCCTCGGTGTTCCAGTGCTCGTTACCGATTACTTTAAACTGTACCTCTTTCGTTTTCGAGTCTATCTTGACCTTTTCGATAGCCCCGGCGGCGGCGCGCATGCCGTGCCTTATTTCGGCCCCCTCGAAGGCAGGGCCGGTGGCGCAGGACGTCGAAAGGAGTTTTTTCCGATTTCCCAGCAGCAACTCGCCGTTGGTACCGATATCGATTATCAGGAGCATCTCATCCTGTTTATATGGCTCCTCGGCAATGAGCACGCCGACATTGTCCGCCCCGACGAACCCGGCCTCAATCGGCAAGACATGGACATAAGCCCCCGGCCCTACCCTGATGCCGAGGTCGCGCGCCTTGATATCCACTGAGTGATGTATGGCCGGCGGGAACGGCGTTTTGCCCAGGTGCCGCGGGTCGATGTTCAGGAACAGGTGGTGCATGCAGGTATTGCCGACCACCGCCATATCGATAATTTCTGAACGCTTGATGCCGGCTTTGGCGGCCGCCTGAGCCGTAATCTGGTTGAGTCCCTTGATGATGGCCTGGCGCAGTTGTTTCAGACCGCCTTTAACAGCATAGGTGATACGGGACATCACGTCCTCGCCGTAAGCCACCTGCGGATTCATCATGGCATCGGTAGCGATAACCTCGCCGGTGGTCAGGTCGCAGAGATATCCGGCCACCGTGGTCGTGCCGATATCCACCGCCAATCCGTAGCCCTTGCTAACCCTTCCCGACTCTACGTCAATGATTTCGCTATCTTTCCAAACCGATACGGTTACTTTCCAGTTGCCCTCTCGCACGGTATTCTGTAAGCTGAGTAATGCCGGATAGTCTATTGAGAGGTCTTTCAGCTTGTATCTTTTCCCGAGTTCGTCTTTCAGTCGTTCGAAGTCTCCGAGAGGATCGTGCAGGGTGGCGGGCTTTAGCTCAACGTAATATTTTTTTACTGCCGGTTTGAGTTTGATTTCCCGGGCGGTGGCTTCCTTGCGCACCACCTGCTGTCCCTTGCGGCTTTCCTCTGGTACAAAGATGACGATGTCACCGTGTGTTGCTGTCTGGCAGGCGAGACGGTAGCCCTGGCGTATCTGCGTCCGAGTCAGGAATTTCTCATTTGCCTGCTCTTTGGTTTTTGTAGAGGCAATCTCCGACCTTATCCGGTATTTCGGGAAATATCCTTCTTCGATTCTTATTTTGCATTTGCCGCAGACGCCCTTGCCGCCGCAAATGCTTTCCACCCCCGCCCCGAGCTGGCGGGCGGCATCAAGTAAGGTAGCTCCATTTTTCACCTGCCCCCTTACCCCCGAAGGCTGAAAAACGACCGAATATTTCTGGCTTTTCATTGGCTAATATCTTATCATTGTCCAGTTGATAATTCAAAGCTCAGGTAATGAAAAGAGGGGCGTCGCCCCTCTTTAGCTCCCCTTAGTTTTAAATATTAACTATAACCCCGCTATCTTTGTCAGTTGATAATTCACATCCCCGAAGCTGAACTCGTTGGCGCTGGCTTTCTTGGTGTAAAAGTGCAAAATATGGTCCTCGGAAAAGCCGACGGCGCCGTGGACCTGGTGCGCCGAGTGCATTACCCGGCGGCAGGCCTGGCCGACCCACGCCTTGGCGATAGCTGTCTCTCTGGCCGCCGGCAGTCCCACGTTTATCCTCCAGGCAGCCTGGTACGTGACGAACCTGGAGCCGTCGATATCGATGAGCATGTCAGCGCAGCGGTGCTGTATACTCTGGAAAGCCCCTATCGGATGCCCGAAGGCTATCCGTTCTTTAGCGTAGTCCAGCGTCATCTTTAAAACCTGTTGTGCCCCACCGACCATCTCGGCGCAGCGGGCTACGTTAGCCCTTTGCAGTATTTTCTCCACGCACGGCCAGCCTTTGTCTTTCTCCCCCAACATATCCTCCCCGGATACCGTAACGTTATTGAAATTCACCTCGCACTGCTTGTCGCCGACTATGGTATTTAGCAGTTTGACGATTATCCCTGGTGTATTTATGTCAACTATAAATAAAGTAACGCCATCGCCCGTCCGGGCAACGCAAACTAAATAGTTGGCCACGTGGGCATCCGGCACGAAGAGCTTGGTCCCGTCGATAACGAAATCGCCGCCCCGCCGTACAGCTTTTACCTGGACAGCATCCGCCGTGTACTTCCCGGCCAGCTCTGCTACAGCCAGCGTCACGATGCTTTTGCCTTCGACTATTCCCGGCAGGTATTTCTTTTTCTGTTCTTCGTTCCCAGCCTCCATGATAGCCGATGCCCCAAGGATGACCGTCGCAAAAAAGGGGCTGATGAAGCAGACCCTCCCCATCTCTTCCAGCACCACCGTCAAATCGAGGAAGTCCCCCACCCCGCCGTACTCCTCCGGGATGGACAGCCCCAGCAGGTTCGTGGCCGCCATCTTCTGCCAGAGTTCCGGCGTGAAACCCTTTTCATCCTTGACCGTCGCCCGCAGGACTTTCTCAGGATACTCGCTGGTGAGGAAGTCCCTGGCGAGTGTCTGCATCATTTCCTGCTGCTCGTTGAGAGCGAAATCCACGCTTCCCTCCAATTTTTTTAACGTAATCGCGGCAGTCCCAGTCCCCGCTGGGCGATGACGTCCCGGTCTATCTCCGATGTCCCCTGCTCCAGGCTGTACCCGAAAGAGCGCAGGTAGCAGGACGGTATCCTGCCGTAGATAGGCGCCCGCTCCGACCCCTCGGCAAGCTGGCTGTACTGCCCCGCCAGCTCCATACCGAACTCCGAGACTCTCTGGTGCAGTTCGAAGCCGTACATCTTGCTCATGGCGGACTCGTAATTGGGGACCACCCCTTTGCTCTGCATCCAGGTGACACGGTAGTGGAGCAGTCGGGCTACCTCGCAGTCGGCTTTTAGCTGCGCCAGACGGTTTTTCGCGACATCGTCCAGCCGGTCGTGTTCCCGCGCGTACTCTTCTAGGTCGTTGAGATAGGTGCCTGCCACCGCGTAAACGGTGTCGGTGGTGCGTTCGTAATCGAGCAGGGACATGACCACATACCAGCCTTTATTGACCCCGCCGATGATGTTCTCTTTGGGGATGCGGACGTCTTCGAAGAAGACCTCGTTGAACTCGTGGTGCCCCGCCATGTTGATGATGGGATTGACCGTTATCCCCGGCGTTCGCATATCGACCAGGAAAAAGGTCAGGCCGCGGTAGTTCGGATTGGCGGCGCGGTCCGTCCTGGCGATTAAAGCATTCCAGTCGGCGAAATGGGCGTTCGTCGTCCATATCTTCTGTCCGTTGACGATGAATGAGTCCGCTTCTTCTCTGGCGAAAGTTTCTATAGCGGCGAGGTCGGAGCCGTGGTTGGGCTCGCTGAGGGTTTCGCTCCACATTACTTTACCGGAAGCGATGCCTAACAGGTGCTTTTTCTTCTGTTCGTGGCTGCCTTTGAGCAGGATGGCCGGCGCCACTATCCCGCAGCCGATGGAGTCGTATCCCGGGGAGTGATATCTGGATAGCTCTTCTCGTAAGATAAGACGGTAAAACGGTGACTTCTCCTGCCCGAAATATTCCTTCGGCCAGTGCATGGTAAGCCACCCCTTTTCCCCCAGCTTCTCCGCGATGCGCCGGTGGACGGGAATCCAGTCGGGCTGGCTGGACATGTCGAAGAAGGTCAACCGCTTTTTGCAGTATTCCTGCGGGACTTCCTTCTCCAGGAAAGCGGCTACCTCTTGACGAAAAGCCTCTTCCTCCGGACTGAATGCGAAATCCAAATCAGGCTCCCTATTTCCCGGTAAATTTAGGAGGACGCCGATTGTTCTGGGCGGTAATGCCTTCGTTGAGGTCCTGTGTCAGGGCGATATCCCCGGATACCGTCGCCTCGAGATATAAAGCTGTCCTCTGGTCGGCCTGGGCGCCGTAATACAGCAAGCCCTTGACGAGCTTTTGCGCCAGCGGCGGGCCGCCGGCCAGCTTTGCGACGGTATCGTCCACCAGTTTATTAAAATCTTTGGGTTCAGCGACAAAGTTGACAAGTCCCCATGCCAGGGCTTTGTCCGCCGTCACCGGGTCGGAAAGCAATATCATTTCTTTGGCCCTCGACCAGCCTATCAGCCGACCCAGCCTCTGGGTAGCCCCGGCCCCGGGTATAATCGATAGCGTGAGTTCGGGCAGGCGTACCACGGCTGTCCTGTTCATTATCCGGATGTCGCAGGCCAGCGCCAATTCCAGTCCGCCGCCCATAGCGGGACCGTTGATAGCAGCGATGACCGGTTTGGGGAATGTTTCAATCCTGGTAAATACCTCATGAGGGGCTTCACTGAAATTAAAAGCGGCGTCTGCTTCTCCGGCGGCGAACGCTGCGAAATCGGCGCCGCCGCAGAAGTTGGCGCCCGCCCCGGTGATGACGACGCACCGCACATCCTCATTTTTCTCGAGCTCGCCCAGGGCTTTATTTATCTCCGTTATGAAGTCGGCGTTGAAAGCGTTAGCGCGATTAGGCCGATTCAGAATAAGTCTGGCTACTTTTATTGCTTTATTGATATCCAGCTTGACGAACTCGTATTCACCCGGCCCGTAGGAGTAAAATCCTTCCCCCGATTTCCTCCCCAGCTTGCCCTGTTTGACGAGCTTGTTTAACACGGAGGAGGTTTTATATCTGTCTTCTTTATTATATTTTTCGTAGAGTCGGTTCATCTCGTTAATGATTTTATCCAGGCCGACGCTGTCCGCCATGCGCAGGATACCCCTGGGATAGTTGAGGCCGAGGAGCACCGCGGTATCTATTTCTTCCTTCGTGGTGGCGTCCATCTCGATGAGTTTGGCGGCTTCGTTGACCGCCGTTGCCAGCACCCTTATCGGGTCGAAGCCCACGCCGGCGTTCATGGGGATTTCGTTGGTCTTTCCGCCGGTCCAGTCGTAATAGCCCTTGCCGGTCTTCTTGCCGCCGTGCTTCTCTTTAAATAATTTTGTCAGTATCGGAGCGGGCCCGTAGCTTTTCCCCATCGTCTCGCCGAAATATTCCATGACATGGAACTGTGTCTCGATGGAGCCACCGCCCAGGGTGTCTTGCAACTCGAGCATGCCCATGGGCAGTCCCAGCTTGTATTTTATGGCGGCGTCTATCTCGAAGGGGCTCTTGCCTTCACCCTGCGCCAGCGCCCAGTCCGCTTCGTTGGACATGTTGCAGAAGATACGGTTGGCGATAAAGCCGGGGACGTCTTTAACGTGGACGACGTCCCGCCCCATGTCTCTAGCCACCTTCTCGACGATCTTTATAGCTTCCTTGCTGGTCTTGTCCCCTTCGATTACTTCCAGCAGGGTCATCCGACTCGGCGGATTAAAATAGTGCGCCCCTACCACCAGCTCAGGATGCTTAGCGGCGGTGGACATCTCGGCAATACTGAGTGACGACGTGTTGGTAGCGAAAACGCAGTCGTCCGGGCACAACGAAGTGACCTCTTTTAAGACGCTTTTCTTGAGTTCCATTATCTCCGGTATGGCTTCGATGACGATATCCGCGTCCTTGACCGTCTCTTTGAGGTCGACCAGGAATTTTATCCGGCTCATATATTCTTCCCTGGCTTCTTCCGTCAGTCTGCCCCGGCTGATACGCCGGTCATACATCTCGTTTATCGTCTGCCGGCCGCGATCGAGGAACTTCTCCTCGATGTCCCTGATTTTGACATTAAAGCTGGCTTCCGCCGCCAGGGCGCCTATCTGTGCCCCCATCGCCCCCGCTCCGAGCACCGCCACGTTTTTTATCTTTTTCATGGCATAAGCCCCTTTCGGTAATATTTCCCTAGTAGTCGACCGGACTATTTCACCGGTTCAAAAGCGTAAAAGACCCGGTCGCAGACCTTGGTATCTTTCTTTATTTCGACGGGGTGGGCGGGTACGTTGAAGGTGACGAATTTTACCTCGTCCCCTTCTTTAAGCTGGCCTTCTTTGCAGTTGATAATACGTCCCAGCAAGTGCTTCAGCGGGCTTTTCTCCCCGAAGGTAAGCCAGGCGATAATCAGCGGCGACTCGAACCCGAGGGGCGCGCCGGCCTGCGTCTCGGTCAGGGTCACAACTTTAGCGCGCTGGGGCAGTTCCACCCATTCCAGGTCTTCGCTCCAGCATTTGGGGCAGATTACCTGCGGCGGAAAAGCGGTGTGCCCGCACTTCTTGCACTTGGTGGTGGTGAACTTTCCTGCTCGTAAATTATCGTAAAAGGGATAAATCCGGTTGAACTCCTGGGTCTCCAGCGGCCACATGTCCATTTCCGCGATATAGATATTGTTGAGCGCTGGTGTTCCCAGTATCTCCGATTTCTGTATTTCAGCCATTGTTTTCTCCTTATTGTAACTATCGACGTGATTCTATTTTATCGGCTCCCGGCCGTAGATGACGACCGTATGCTGGGCGCAGGTGCCGCTGAGGTTATGCGCCAGGCCGAACTTAGCGTCTTTCACCTGGTGGATGGCGCGACGCTGTAGTTGTTTGCAGATTTCCAGCGACTGCCTAGCGCCGGAAGCGCCGAAGGGATGCCCGTACACGAGCAGGCCGCCATCGGTGTTGGTCGGGATGGCGCCGTCGACCTTTATCGCGCCGGAGGCGACAAACGGGCCGCCCTCGCCCTTTTTGCAAAATCCCAGCTCTTCCATCTCGATAATTTCGGAGATGGTGAAGCAGTCGTGCGTCTGGGCGACGTCGATATCTTTAGGCGTAAGCTGAGCGTTTTTATAAGCTACTTCGCCGGCTTTCTTGAGGTGGGGCCACTCGGCGAGTGTTTCGCCCGGCCAGCCGGCCGACATGCTGTGGGTGGCGTGCTGCCCCGTGCCGCGTATGTATACCAACGGCCGGTTGGACATGGCTTTAGCGCGCTCTTCGGACGCTATTATTACCGCCGAAGCTCCGTC
>CAZEUJ010000054.1:0-12710 GCA_964514525.1 uncultured Dehalococcoidaceae bacterium | reverse complement strand
GCCTCCGGCACCAGCTCGCGCAGGCTGGCGGCCACCATGGCGATGCTCTGCACGCGATTATGCAGGAAAAAGACCTGGCCATTACGCTCCAGCTCACGTAATATCGCCTCCCTGACCAGATGGTCGTTATACTCGGCGACGTAGGTCTTGACCGGGAGGCGGGCTTCGGGAGGGGTCTCCATGGTGCTCATATCTCTCACGCCCACCAGGGACATGTGGAGGGTGCGGGGAATAGGGGTGGCACTCAGGGTAAGCACATCGACCTCACGGCGGAGTTTCTTAAAATGCTCCTTGTGATTGACGCCGAAACGCTGCTCCTCATCAATGACAAGCAGGCCAAGATTCTTAAAAGCGACGTCCCTCTGCAACAGACGGTGGGTACCGATACAGATATCCACCGTGCCTCCGGAAAGGCCGGCGATAACGGCACGCTGGTCACAGTCGGAACGAAAGCGGCTCAGCACCTCGACTTTAAGCGGGAAAGCCTCCAGCCTCTCGGAGAAGGTAGCGAAATGCTGCTGCGCCAGAACGGTGGTCGGCACCAGCACGGCCACCTGCCGGGCGTCCATCACCGCCTTGAAAGCGGCGCGGATAGCCACCTCCGTCTTACCGTAGCCGACATCCCCGCAGACGAGGCGGTCCATTGGGCGGGGCTTTTCCATGTCCTCCTTCACCTCCCGCTGGACTTCAAGCTGGTCAGGCGTTTCAACGTAAGGGAAAGCGGCCTCCATCTCCTGCTGCCAGAGCGTATCGCGGGAAAAAGCGAAACCGGGCACGACCTCCCGAGCGGCATACAAAACCAGAAGATCGCGGGCCAGCATCTCGGCGGCCTCCTTGGCTTTCTGACGGGTGCGGACCCACTCCTGAGTGCCGAGTCGACTCAACACCGGCGGCCTGTCGCCGGCGCCGACATAGCGACTGACCCGATCAATCTGGTCGGTGGGGACATACAGGGTATCGCCGGCGGCATACTGCAAGACCAGGTATTCCTTCTCCGCGCCGGCGGTCTTCAATATGGTAACACCGGTGAACTTACCGATGCCGTGTTCGACGTGGACAACGAAGTCGTCGGGGATAATGTCAATCATGAGTTTCTGGTGCGGCACGGGATGCCTCTTGATCAACCGGCGCTGCTTGACGAAGCCGAAAATCTCGGCATCGGTAAAGAGATAGGTCTCGCCGCCCATAATCCAGCCTTCCGGCAGCGACCCCTGGACCAGCACCAGCGCACCGGGCCCAGGCACCTCCGTGACCGCTTCGACAGGGGCGGCGACGATATTTTCTCCGGCCAGAAGGTCGGAGAGGCGGCTAGCTTGATGGCTGACGATGACGATACGTTTCCGCTGGGCTAAAAGCTCGACGGTCTTCTTTAAGAACAAAGGCAGCTTGCCAGCGTAAGTAGGCGCGGAGATAAAGTCAAGCGGCTCCGCAACGCCCCAGGCGGACAGATTTAGAGACTGACGAGTCTTGATAACCGTTTGCAGCTCGTCCCAGGTAAAGTAAGGCCGGGGGAAATTACGGGGCAGCTCGCCCCTTTCCATCTTGGCAGAACGGAGTTGGGCAGCTTCACCATCCAGGTCTAAAGCCGTCTGCTCAACAGAAGAAGGTTCGTCGAGAATCAAAAGCGTATGGGCAGGAAGGAAATCCAGCAGGCTGCCGTTATTGAAAAGAGATGCATAAAACTGGACTTCCGATGGTATCTGACCGTTGAGAAATATCTCTATATCGTGCTCGAACTGCTGCTTGACATCGGCGGTACAACCGGAGAGGTCGAGGCCGTTTAAAATATCCTCCAGCGAACGTTTATCCAGTCGCAGGGGAGCCAGGAGTTCCGTCGCTGGACCAATAGACAGCGAACCCAGTTTATCCGTCGAACGTTGCGTTTCCGGATTGAAGCTACGAAGGCTATCGACGTTATCACCGAAAAACTCCAGACGGACCGGCCATTCGGAAGTGGTCGGCCAGACATCAACGATACCGCCGCGGTGACTCATGGCGCCGGGGACCTCGACCACGTTTTCGAGTCGGTAGCCCATCGCCGCCCAATCGGCCAGCAAACGCAGCGGCTCAATATTCATCCCGAGCCTAACGACATGACAGGCGGAAGAAAAATCGCGATGCGCCGACGTCTTCGACATCAGGGCCGCTGCCGAAGCCACCACCAGGGGATTTCCGGAGCTGTTTTCAATAGAGTCGCAGCCCGCCAGTGCGGAAAGCACCCGGACCCTTTCCATTTCGGTAGTGGTATCCGAGGTCAGGCGCTCGTAGGGCAGGACATCCGGTTCCGGGAAAAGCATAACCCGTTCGCCGCCGGCGGACCAACTCGCCAGTTGTTCCTGGAGTTTCCTGGAGTTTTCCGGCTGCGCCGTGACCAATAGCACCGGCCTTTGCAGGTGTTCGTAAAGCGCCGCCACCAGATAAGGACGGGCGGCATCCAGCACCACGACCGTATTATCAGTACGATTTCTCATCGATTCGGTAAGGCGACAAAAGGCAGGTACAGCCTCAATCAGCTTTAGCAATCGGCTTAAATCCGGCATATTCCTCCAAACACCTATAGGGCTCGTCCATTAAAATGGGCCAGCCCGATATATATGATTTTAGCATAAATTTAATGAGGAAGATAACCCATGTCATCGTGATATAGCTTGTGCTATAATGGTAAAAACCGATGGTTTAGTAAAGACATGAGCAATAACGATAATAAAGCAAAATCAACCGGACTGGCCTACCGGCGTATTGTGGTAAAGCTGGGCACGCACCTGCTAACCGGCGGTAGCAATCACCTGAACCAGGAGATCATGGCAGACCTGGTGCGGCAAATTGCCAGGCTGCACGAACAGGGCGCGGAAATAATCGTCGTATCTTCCGGGGCAATCGCGGCGGGACGGTACAAGCTGGGCCTGACCAAGGCCATCAAGGGCATCCCTTTTAAACAGGTGCTGGCCTCGGTGGGGCAAAGCCGCCTGATGAATACCTACGAGCAATTGTTCGGAAAGCACAACATCACCGTAGCCCAGGCGCTGCTTACCAAGGGCGACATAGCCGACCGCGCCGGATACCTCAACGCCCGCAACACGCTACTGGCTATTATGGAACTGCGGGTCGTCGGCATCGTCAACGAAAACGACGTCATCTCCATCGACGAAATCAAGGAGGCCAAATTCGGCGATAACGACAACCTTTCGGCGATGGTGGCCAATCTGGTCGACGCCGACATACTGATGATACTTACCGACATCGGTGGGCTATATACCGCCGACCCCCATATCGACCCAACGGCGAGACTCGTCCCACTGGTAAGCAAAATCGACGCCAGCATAAAAAAAATGGCTTCGAACACCGCCAGCAAAGTTGGTACCGGCGGCATGATAACCAAGATAGAAGCCGCCCAGATAGCCACCGCTTCCGGGGTGCGGGTGGTTATCGCCGGCGGTAAAGAACCGGACATTATCATCCGGCTGGCATCCGGCGAATCCGCCGGCACGCATTTTTTGCCCACCGCCGACCACATGGAGAGTCGCCAACGCTGGATGCTCTCGGGACTCTGTACCAAAGGCAAACTGATAATCGATAGCGGCGCCGCCCTGGCGCTAAAGAAAAACAACCGCAGCCTCCTGGCGGCGGGAATAGAGAAAGCGGAAGGGAAGTTCGGGCGGGGGGACATCGTCGCTATCTATGACACGGCCGGGACACAAATCGGCTGCGGTATCACCAACTATAGTGCCGGCGATATCGGCATAATCAAAGGCGCCCAATCGAACAAAATCGGCGGCCTACTCAGCTTCGATTACGGGCCGGAAGTAGTGCACCGCAACAATCTAGCGCTACTGGAAAGGGAGGGACCAAGTGCCCACAGGCAAACTATACCACTCCGTTAATAGCGAATTTATTGCGAATGTCAGCTATCAATTCCAGCACGAAGAAGAATATCGCTGGTGGGGAGAAATGACGCTCATAGAATACACACAAATCAAGGACGGCGGTGGGTATATTATAGAACTAGAGGACGGACGGCAATGCCGCTGCGCCCTGAAGAAGCGGGTAAACCGAGCGGTAACGAGCCTGCCGCCGCGTTATGTTTTCCACTTCAGCGGCAGCGGGAAGTTCGAGTAATAGAAAAATAGAGCACCCTCACCTGACCTCTCCCATCAAGGGAGAGGAATAATCGAGGCAAAAATATGAAAAGCGCTATAGAAGAACTAAAAGCCAAGGGAATGGCGGCCAAGGCGGCAGCCCATAAGCTGGCGTTTACCCCGCCGGACGTAAAAAACAAAGCCCTCAATAACGTCGCGGCCGATATTATCAGCAGGAAAGACGAAATCCTGGCGGCCAATAAAAAAGATTACGAAGCGGCTAAAGCCGGCGGCATGGGCGAAGCGCTGCTCGACAGGCTGATGCTGAACGAAAAACGGCTCGAAGGGATAGCGGCGGACACCAGAGCCGTCGCCGCTTTACCCGACTCGGTAGGCGAAATATTCGACATGCGCACGATGCCCAACGGACTGCAAATCGGGAAAAAGCGGGTGCCCATTGGAGTCATCGGGGTAATATACGAGAGCCGGCCCAACGTCACCGTAGATATTGCCTGCCTCTGCCTGAAATCCGGCAACGCGGTTATCCTGCGGGGCGGCAAGGAAACGATTAACTCGAACACCGCTATCGTCAGAGTGATACAGGACGCCTGTAAAAAGGCCGGCATGCCCGACGGCTGCGTCCAGTTCATCGACAACACCGACCACGACCTGGTGGACACGATGCTTAAAATGAACGATATCATCGACCTGCTGGTGCCAAGGGGCGGAGCGGGGCTGATAAAGTTGGTCAAAGAGAATGCCCGGATGGCCGTGGTCACCGGGGGCATCGGGGTGTGCCATACGTACGTGGATAAAAGCGCCAATATACAAAAGGCGGTAGATATTGTTTATAACGCCAAGGTGCAGCGGCCTTCAGTATGCAACGCCCTGGACTCGGTGCTGGTACATAAAGACATCGCGAAAAGCTACCTGCCCAGGATGGCAAGCGAACTCAACAAAGCTAAAGTAGAGCTACACTGCGACGAGAAGTCGATGGCTATTTTGAAAGCGGACAAAACCCTTAAACTCGTTCCTGCGGTGGAGGAGGACTGGGGCAAAGAGTTCCTGGCGTTGATAGCGGCGATAAAGGTGGTGGGGTCGCTGGATGAAGCGCTGGGGCATATCGAAAAATACGGGTCGGGGCACTCCGAGGCCATCATAACCGAGGACTATCAAAGCGGCATGCGCTTCCTCAACGAGGTGGACGCCGCCTGCGTCTACGTCAACGCCAGCACGCGCTTTACTGACGGGGGGCAATTCGGGCTAGGGGCGGAGGTGGGGATAAGCACGCAAAAGCTCCACGCGCGCGGTCCGATGGGGTTGAAAGAGCTGACGACCTACAAGTGGATAATATACGGGAGCGGGCAGGTAAGGCCATAACTATTTCTGTGGTTTTAGTACGTCCTGCTGGGCTTTGAAAAGCTGGCGAATGCCTTTTTCCGCCAAAGCAAGCAAATCGTCGATGGACTGACGGGTAAAGGGCTTGCCCTCGGCGGTGCCCTGCACCTCGACGAACTCCCCCTTGCTGGTCATGACGATATTAAAATCGACGGCGGCCTGAGAGTCTTCGTCATAGCAGAGGTCGATCATCATATTAGTGTTAACGATACCGACGCTGGTAGCCGCCACGGCGCATTTCAGAGGAATCGATGATATCACACCCATACTCATCAACTTTTCTATAGCCTGATGCAGGGCGACATAGGCACCGGTAATCGAAGCGGTCCGGGTGCCGCCATCGGCCTGGATGACATCGCAATCGACGATTAAAGTCCTCTCCCCCAGAGCGGCGAGGTCAGCCGACGCCCGCAGTGAACGCCCGATGAGTCGCTGGATTTCCTGGTTCCTACCGCCAACGTGACCGATAGTGGAATCGCGCTGAGAGCGGGTGACGGTGGCGCGGGGCAGCATAGCGTACTCCGCCGTAATCCAGCCGGTACCGCTCCCCTTGAGGAAAGGCGGCACCCTCTCCTCAACGCTGACCGAACACAGGACATGGGTCTTACCCAGCTTTATCAGCGCGGAACCCTCGGCGAAAGACTGGTAGCCGGGGACTATCTTAACAGGTCGCAACTCGTCATAGGCACGCCCGTCAACTCTCTTCACGCAATTTCTCCTATCCAAGCGAATATGTCAGAGTATAGCATAGTCGGTTTACAGTTAACAGCAGGGATAAAGGGGATAGGGATATTCGCCCTCTATTGAATAATTAAATTTTCGTGATATACTGGTGGCATACGGGAGGTTATCTTGAAGAGTAAAGATTTTCTATCCATCTCCGACCTTGCGTCCGAAGATATCCGCAGGCTCATAGCTAGCGCTGTAACGATGAAAAGCGAAGGCTGGAGTTCAAGGTTGAGCGAGAAGGTCCTGGCTTTGCTCTTTGAAAAACCGTCGCTAAGGCACCGCGCGAGCTTCGAAGTAGCTATGCGTCAACTCGGCGGACAGTGTATTTACCTATCGCCCGCAGAGGTCGGACTCGGCCAGAGGGAGTCGATAGCCGACGTAGCCCGCGTGCTCAGCGGCTATGTAGACTGCATCGCGGCGCGTACCTTTTCCCATCTGACGCTAGAGACCCTGGCCAGATATTCGCGCGTACCGGTGATAAATTCGCTATCCGACCTGGAGCACCCCTGCCAGGCACTCGCCGACCTGCTGACAATCTATGAAAAGAAAGAAGGACTCGAAGGACTGACGCTGGCATATATCGGCGACGGCAACAACGTCGCCAACAGCCTTATCCTGGCGGCGACCATGTGCGGAATCAACTTCCGGATGGCTTCCCCCGCGGCTTATGCTTTAAAAGAAAATATACTCAACCTTGCCCGAGACTATGCCGCTGCCAGCGGCAGCTCCGTATTCTGTACACAAGACCCACGCCAGGCGGTCGCCGGGGCCGACATAGTATATACAGATGTCTGGACAAGCATGGGGCAGGAAAACGAAGCAGAAAAACGCCGCCAAGCCTTCGCAGGATACCAGGTCAACGCCGGACTATTGTCTCTAGCCAAGGAAGATGCCATCTTCATGCACGACCTGCCGGCCCACCGCGGCGAAGAAGTGACCGATGACGTCATGGACGGGCCGCGGTCGGTGGTCTTCGAGCAGTCGGAGAATAAAATGCATATGCTGAAAGCCCTGCTGACGGACATACTGGGCGGGCTCGAGATCGGGCTGGCCGACTACAGGTGATATTTTATCTACCTTACACCCTGTATCCCCCTCTCCTATCAAGGAGAGGGGGAATATTGAAAGAGGGGCTTCGCCCCTCTTAGACGCCCCGATAAATAAACAAAATAAATAAAAAGGGAAATTTCGTGAGCAAGCCAGTTGTTGCTATCGTCGGACGGCCCAATACCGGCAAGTCCACCCTGCTTAACCGCATCGCGGGGAAACCGCTAGCGATAACTGAGGACAGGCCGGGAACCACCCGCGACCGCAACATGGCAGATGTTTCCTGGGGAGGAAACGAGTTCACGTTGGTGGACACCGGCGGCCTAGAGATACAGCCAAGTTCCGCCATAGCGCGTGGGGTCAAAGCCCAGATAGAGACCGCTATCAAAGAAGCCGACCTGATCATCGACCTGGTGGCCGCGACCGACGGGGTAACGCCGGCGGACTTCGAGGTGGCCGACATGCTCCGGAAAGCCAATAAGTCCATCTTGCTGGTCGCCAACAAGGCCGATAACGACCGGCTGGAGACGGCCGCTCTGGAGTTCTACGAGCTAGGGCTGGGTGAGCCCGTAGCCATCAGCGCGCATCACGGGCGGGGCGTGGCCGAATTACTGGACAGAATCATCACACTGCTGCCGTCCCAAAAGCCGGTCGAGGCTACACCGGAAGTCATCAAGGTGACGATTGTCGGGCGGCCTAACGTGGGCAAGTCGATGCTTTTAAATGCCCTCGTCGGCGACGAACGGGCCATCGTCGATGAGACACCGGGGACGACCCGCGACGCCGTAGATACGCTGTTTGACTTTAAAGGGCAGAGTGTGTTACTTATTGATACAGCCGGAATCAGGCGACGGGGACGGGTGAAAGCCGGGGTGGAAAAGTACAGCGTTATCCGCAGCACCAGGGCGATAGACCGGGCGGACATCGTCCTGCTGGTACTCGACGCTACCGAGATATCAGCCGCACAGGATATGCACATCGCCGGTTATGTCCACGAGGCCGGGAAGGGCATGATAATCATCGTTAATAAGTGGGACCTGATAGAGAATAAAGATATCCGTGAGTGGGACAAACTCATCAAAAACCAGTTCAAATTTGCCTCTTATGCGCCAATATTATATACTTCGGCTAAAACCGGTAAGGGAGTGGACAAGATAATGCCCCAAGTCAACCAGATTTACCGGGAAAGGCACAAAAGACCCTCCACCGCCATGGTAAACAGCGTCATCCAGGAGGCGGTTGCCTCTCATAACCGCCCGAGAAGCCATCGACAGCAACTCAAGATATTTTATGCAACCCAGGCGGAGGTAAATCCGCCGACCTTCGTCCTCTTTACTAACAACGCTAAACTGATCCACTTTTCTTACCGACGCTACCTGGAGAACAAACTACGCCAAGCATTCGGATTCACCGGAACGCCACTCCGCTTAATCTTTAAAACAAGGGGTGGGGCATGATAGTGGCGCTGGTCTTTGCGGTAATCCTCATCGGCTATTTGCTCGGCGCAATACCCTTCGGGGTGATAATAAGCCGTAAATTCGCCAACAAAGACATCCTCCAGGTAGGCAGTGGCAAGACGGGCATGACCAACGTTTTAAGGACAGCGGGGAAAAAAGCGGCGGCTCTGGCACTGATTCTGGATATCGGCAAGGGAGCCCTGGCGGTGACGCTGGCCGGGCTGATATTCAGCAACAACTATGCAGAATCAGTCGGCGCCCTACCCTGGAGAGAAATGGCCAAAGCGCTGGCAGCCGCCGCAGCCATCGGCGGGCATAACTGGTCAGTATTCCTCAGATTTAAAGGGGGACGGGGAGTAGCGACCTTAATGGGCAGTCTACTGGCACTGTACTGGCCGGCAGGCGCGCTGGGCGGGATATGCGTACTCGGCATAGGATTCAGAACCAAATATATGTCTCTGGGCTCTATCATCGGGGCGGTAACAGCCGCTATTATGCTCATGGCGTTTAACGTCTTAGATGTCAAAGTTTTTAATCTGGCCCCTCCCTTTGAATACGTAGTCTTTGCCATGATAGGGGCGATATTCATCTACGTACGGCACCGCGATAATATTCTCCGACTCTTTAACGGCACCGAGCGCAGGATAGGCGAGAAAATCAAGGCTGAGACGATACCTTCGTCCGATAATCCCAAGTAACCAGTCCAAACCGAATCGGGTAATTTGAGCCAGAAAAATATGCAGAAAATCGCTATTATCGGTACGACCAGTTGGGGAGTAACCCTCAGCGTTCTACTGCACAGCAAGGGAGCGGAGGTCAGGTTGTGGGCACGGACACAACGGGAAGCCAATAAAATCCGGAAATCGGGGTCTGACCGATTCCCCGATGTCGCCATACCTGAAGGGATAACGATTACCCACGATATAGGCGTGGCACTCAACGAAGCGAACGCCGTAATCCTACCGGTCCCGTCGGCTACCATGCGGCAGAACATCTCACGGGTGGCCAGCCATTTGACCAAGTCCACCATTATTATCAGCGCATCCAAGGGCCTGGAGGTAGGCAGCAACAAACGCATGTCCCAGGTAATCGCCGATGAGATAAATCCCCGCTTTGTCAGCAATATCTGCGTGCTATCGGGGCCACAACTGTCCCAGGAAATCATCCACAAACGTCCGGCTTCGTCCGTGGTAGCCTCCGTGGATAAAGGTACCGCCAGAAAAGCACAGAGGCTGCTGACCTGCACCACGTTCTGCGTATTTACCAACACCGATGTCGTCGGGGTGGAACTGGGAGGCGCTTTAAAAAATATCCTGGCGCTCGGGGCCGGGATAGTCGACGGACTGGGCTATGGGGACAATGCCAAAGCGGCTTTCATGACGCGCGGCCTGACAGAAATAACCGCCCTGGGCATGTCGCTTGGGGCGAACCCGCTCACCTTCTCGGGGCTGGCGGGGCTGGGAGACGTCATTACCACGTGCGCCAGTCCTCTAAGCCGGAACCACTTCGTCGGGGTGGAACTGGCCAAAGGGCGGCCACTTTCGGAAATCCTGGAATCATTACACCAGGTTGCCGAGGGGGTCAATACAACGCTGGTGGCGCACAACCTTGCCCAGCAACAGGGACTGGAGATGCCGATCACCGAGAAGATTTACCAGATACTCTACGAAAACGCCAACCCGAGACTGGCGGCGCTGGACCTCATGGGGGGAAACGTCAAGCATGAACTTGCCGGTCGACGCTGGCGTTTATTCTCACTATTCCGACACAAAAAACGCACCGGAGCCAGCAGGACCTAAGAAGCAATCCCCGGGCCTTTTTCCGCACCCAGACTCTTCGCCAGCTCCTCGAATAGCTTACGCTGCTCTCTGGTCAGTGATTCTGGGGTTACCACCCGTAACACAACGAGCTGGTCGCCGCGTCCCATTCCACGTAAATGGGGAATGCCTTTATCTTTCAACTTAAAAATTTTGTCCGTCTGGCTGCCGGCCGGGATTTTTAGTTTGCTCTCGCCATGAAGTGTAGGCACCGCTACCTCGGCACCGAGCGCCGCCTGGGTGAAGTTGATTGGTAGTTCATAGACGACATTATCGCCCTCACGGGTGAAAAAGCGGTGCTTTTTTACCGAAACCACGACATACAGATTGCCCGGCGAGGCCCCGCGAAAACCGGCATCGCCTTCACCGGTGAGTCGGATACCATTGCTGTCGTCGATACCGGCGGGCACTTTAACCAGAATATTCCGCTTATGCTTTTGAAAACCGGAACCCCTACAATCGGCACAGGGGTCGGTAACGATTTTGCCCTCGCCGCGACACTGGCTGCAAACGGAGGTATTGATAAACTGGCCGAAGAGGCTGCGCTGCACCCGTCGTATCTGGCCGGTGCCATCGCAGGCGGTACAGCGAGAGGGCTGACTGCCCGGCTTCGAGCGGGTGCCGTGACAGGTGGAACATAGCTCGGTACGCGAAACAGCTATCTCTTTTTCACAGCCCAGGGCGGCCTCTTCAAAGGTCAAGGTTACGGTATAACGCAGGTCATTACCGCGTCGCGGCGCCTGGCGGGTGGCAGTACCGCTGCCGCCGAAAAAGGCTTCAAAGATATCCCCGAAGCCACCGAAATCAAATCCTTCAAAACCCCGCCCGCCGAAAAGTCCCTCGGCGCCGCCATGGCCAAAGCGGTCATAAGCGGCACGCTTATCGGTATCCGAGAGGACTTCATAAGCCTCGTTGACTTCCTTGAACTTTTCCGAGGCACCGTCATCTTTATTGCGGTCCGGGTGATACTGGAAGGCCAGCTTACGAAAAGCCTTCTTAATATCCTCCGGCGAGGCATCACGAGGCACCCCGAGAACCTCATAAAAATCACGCTTTACAGGCATAAAATTATCCTATCTATTAATCCTTCTTACATTTCCAGCAAAAAGCACACTATTCAATTAAATAATACTCGCGGGATAAAATGCTTGTCAATAAAGTCAGCACCGAAAAGCTTCTGATAATTTACCCGCTGAGTTTACCTCACCCCCTGTGTCCCCCTCTCCGACGACGGAGAAGGGGAAAGATTAAAAGAGGGGTTTCCCCCCTCTTAGACACCCGGCGTCAAGGAAGAATTTGACATTATAAGAATCCAGTATATATTATTTTACGAACAATTTGAAAAGGAGATACCAATGACCGCTAAGGAACTGGAAGTAAAAATCAAAATACTCGAAGAAAAAGTCAGAACGCTAGAGGACATCGAGGAGATAAAAAAGTTGCAACGGGCTTACGGCTATTACCTAGAACACTGGATGGCGGAGGACCTCATCGACCTGTTTGCCGAAGGACCCGGTACTGAGTTACTGGTGGCGGCGGGGCATTACAAGAGCAAGGAAAGCATCGGGGACTTCTTCCACCACGGCCGGAAAGGCATCGAGATGAAATATTCGGAGAACCCGGAGTTCCTCCACCAGGTAATGCAACTTTCCGGCGTGGTCAATATCGACCCGGATGGCCTCACCGCCAAAGGGAGATGGTATGGGTTCGGGGCCAACGCTTTTCCCCAGCCGGGGGGCGGCGTTAACCCGGGGTGGATGAACGGGGTATACGAAAACGAGTACGTGAAACAGGACGGCAAATGGAAGATAAAGAAAATCCACTGGTGCATGACTTTCCACTGCCCGTATACGGTAGGGTGGGTGGAACCGTCCCGGCGGGTTGAGGTAAAGATGGACCGCCCGTACCGGCGGAATCCGCAATTGAAACCGGAAGGCGCCCCCGAAGAAACGCTATATCCCTCCGGATTTATCTGCCCCTTCCACTTTAAAAATCCGGTGTCGGGTCGTAAGACTGTCTGAGCGAGATAGATAAATTCTTCTTAACATAAGCTGTTGCCGTATCCCGGCCAATATGCTATACTATAAAACGGCCTGAATCTCCTGATACTTCTGATTAATATACTATGGGAGGTCAAAGAAATTGCCTGACACTGCAACCATCAAACAGCTCCTGGAAGCCGGAGC
>CAZEUJ010000053.1:0-12804 GCA_964514525.1 uncultured Dehalococcoidaceae bacterium | reverse complement strand
CAGGCGATGGAAGAATATATCGACTACTTCACCGAGCCGATCTGGGAACGCGGCGAAGAAGAGGATGAGGAAGAAGAAAGTAACTAGGCTCGCTGAGTAGTATCTCCGTTGGCTATGAAATTAGGAAAAAGCAGCACCCTGGCCGGATTTAAACCACTGCGTGGCGGTATTATCACCGGGAGTAAGACCAAGCTACGCGAGAAAAAACTCTCCGATGTCCGCAACGACCATAAATGGCAGGCGGACCCGGAATTGGCTAAACTTGATGCCGCTCCGGTGCTTATCATGTCCTTCTCACTTTATCTGCTGGACTATGCAGGCGCGTTACGCCAATCGCACTCAAACAGGTATCCCCTGGCTGTAGAAACCCTCGAAGGCAAACATATCGGCAACTGTACCTGCTACGATATCGACGAAAAGAAGGGGGAAGCGCAACTGGGCATCATGATTGGCAACCGCGATTACTGGGATAAAGGCTACGGCTCCGATGCCGTCAATGCCATGGTCCACCACGTTTTCCGGACGACAAATATAAATCGCCTTTATCTCAAGACACTCGACTCGAACACGCGGGCACAGAAATGTTTCGCCAGGTGTGGCTTCACGCCCTTCGGCCGCCTCCGGCGCAACAGCCACGATTTCACGCTCATGGAACTGAAACGCGACCATTGGGAAAAGCAATCCGGCAGGATTTAGCACCAAATCAGGGAGTCTAAGAGGGTCGTAGCCCCTCTTTTTTTCCCTCCCCCTCTCCTGTCAGGAGAGGGGGACTCAGGGGGTGAGGCCAATTAAAGTAGCCTACCAGCCCATCGAATGGCTCGGTGACCGGATCAGAATCATCGACCAGACCCGGCTTCCTCATGATGAAGTTTACCTTGAGCTTGACGATTACCGCAGTATAGCCTCAGCTATCAAGGAATTGAAAATAAGGGGCGCGCCGGCCATTGGGATAGCCGGAGCTTATGCGGTAGCCCTCGGTGCCCGGAAAATCGATGATTCGTCCAAGTCAACTTTCCTTAATAAGCTTAATGATATCATCAAATATATTGCCGCCACCCGTCCCACCGCCCGCAACCTGTTCTTCGCCCTGGAGCGCCTCAAGAAGGTAACCGTCTCAGGAAAAAGCGTTGTGTCTATCAAGAAAGCGCTTGTTGACGAAGCCATTAAGATACATCAGGATGAAACCGAAGCCACCGAACGTATCAGTAAGCATGGCATCGTGCTTATCAAAGACGGCTGGACGATATTGACCCACTGTAACACGGGCCCGCTGGCAACCTCGGGTTATGGTACAGCTTTAGGGGTTATCATCATGGCCTATAAACAAGGCAAAAACATAAAAGTTCTGGTTACCGAGACCCGCCCGCTTTTACAGGGGGCGCGGCTGACCACCTGGGAACTTAATAAAGCTGGAGTACCGGTTACGCTGATGACCGACTCCATGGCGGGGTACTTTATGAAATTGGGAAAAGTCGATTGTGTAATCACCGGAGCCGACCGCATCGCCGCTAATGGAGACACCGCCAACAAAATCGGGACCTACACGCTGGCGGTGCTGGCAAAGGAAAATAAAATCCCATTCTATATCGCCGCTCCTTTTTCCACGATTGACGCATCGGTAAAGACCGGCAATGAAATCCCCATCGAGGAACGCAGTCCAGAGGAAATCACCCGCATCCAGGGTATCGTGATAGCCCCGGAAGGCATTGCCGCCGCCAACCCTGCCTTCGATGTTACGCCCCACCGGTACATCACAGCTTTTATCACTGATAAAGGTATTATTAAAGAGCCTTACACTGAGGGGATCAAGCAACTTACAAAGAAAGTGTTATAAGGTTGAGTACACCTAAGACTCTGGTCTTCGTGGGGGCGCACCCGGATGATGAATCTTTCGGCGTAGGCGGCACGCTGGCACAGTACGCCGCGGCCGGTTTTAAGGTCTCCTACATCTGCGGCACGCGTGGGGAGGTGGGCGAGGTCACGCCTGAGGCTATGAAAGGTTATGCATCGATTGCTGAGTTACGTTCGCACGAACTGAAATGCGCCGCCGAGATTCTCGGGCTGACAGATGTCATTTACCTTGGCTACCGCGATTCCGGCATGGCCGGTTCGGCGGATAACAAACAACCGCAGGCGTTGGCGGCAGCCCCGCTGGAAGAAGTGGCCGGACGTATTGTAGCAATACTCCGCCGACTCAAACCGGAAGTGGTGGTGACCTTCGACCCTATCGGCGGGTACCACCATCCCGACCATGTGGCGATGCATAATGCTACCGTCCTGTCTTTCCACGCCGCCGGCGACGACCAAAAATACCCCGAAGCCGGCCCGGCCTTCCGACCGCAAAAGCTGTATTTCCACGTTTTTCCCCACCGATTTCTAAAAGTCATGGTAAAAGTGATGACCTTTTTTGGTCGCGACCCCCATCACTTCGGGCGTAACAGAGATATCGACCTGACTGAATTCCTAGAACAGGATTTCCCGGTGCATGCCATCATACATCTGAAGAAACAGTCTGCCCAGACGCGCGACCGGGCAGCTGCCTGCCACGCCAGCCAACTCTCCGGCGGTTCGCCCGGCGGGGGAATCTTCGGCATAATTAGTAAGCTATTCGGTCAGCGCGATTCCTTCATGCGCGCCGACCCGCCGGTGAAGGGGCGTCTCCATGAACATGACCTTTTCGAAGGAGTGGTATAATCAAGCATATCCACGTTTTATGAAGGAGACCAATTATGAACACCCGGACCCTGGAAATACGACTCAATTCCCTCGAAGCCGAGGTTAAGGCTCTTAAGAAACAGGTTAAAGCCAGAGACAAGCAGATTCAGAATCTCCGGGACATAGAGGACATCAAGAGACTGCAGCGTGCCTACGGCTATTACCTGGAACACTGGATGAGTGATGAAATCATCGACTGTTTTTCCAATAGCCCGGAGGTTTCCGGTACCTTCGTCGAAGGCACCTATAAGGGCCCGGAGGGCATCCGCCGGTACTTCGGGCAAGGGCGGGTAATGCCGCCGGAGTTCCTCCACCTGGTAATGCAGGTATCGCCGGTGATTACCGTCGCCAAGGACGGTAAAAAGGCGCATGGCAGATGGTACGGCTTCGGCACCATTCTCTCACGGTTCACCACCCCCCTCGACCCCGCTTATATGATGGTCACCTACGAAATGGATTATGTTAAGGAAGACGGCGTGTGGAAGATTCTCCACCTGCGACTGCTCATGCACTATGCCTATACTTCGGGGAGGAGTGCGCAGGGGCCGGCGGAGTCCAAAGACGCGCCCACCCAGCGTATCAAGCTGAGCCCGGATGTCTGGGCGGAGTTCGACACCCAGTACCCCTCCGGCTATATCTACCCGTTCCACTACAAGCACCCGATAACCGGAAAAGAGACCTCCGAGGCCAAACGCAACGCAACCCTGAAGCTAAAGCCGAACAAATTTAAGGACATGCCGTAATTCATGGAGGTATTTATGGACCTTACGAATAAAACAGCTTTGGTAACGGGCAGCGCGCGGGGAATTGGGCGGGCGATAGCTTTAAAACTGGCCGAGCTCGGCGCGAACGTGGCGGTCAACGATATACCGTCAGCATCGGAGGCGCTGGAGGGAGTCGCCAACGAAATAAGGTCGCTTGGCCGGCAGTCGATGGCGGTCGTCGGGGACGTCAGCTCGGCAGAGGACGTCGCCCGCATGGTGGAGTCGGTCGTCAACACCTTCGGAAAAATCGATATACTCATAAATAACGCCGGGGTGACGCGCGACGGGCTCGTGATAAGGATGTCCGACGAAGACTGGAACACTGTACTCAACATCGACCTGAAGAGCGCTTTCCTCTGCACGCGGGCGGTGCTGCGGCCAATGCTCAAGCAGCGCTGGGGGCGCATCGTGAGCATCGCGAGCATCGTTGGCATTCACGGCAACGCGGGGCAGGCCAACTACGCGGCGGCCAAAGCGGGGGTTATAGCCTTCACAAAGTCGGTGGCGAAAGAGGTAGCGTCACGGGGCATCACCGCCAACGCCATCGCCCCCGGCTACATCGACACTAAAATGACGCAGAGCCTCGACGAAAAGCAGTCGGCGGAGCTCCTCAAGCACATCCCGATAGGCTACGCGGGCACGCCGCGGGACGTGGCGGAGGCGGTGGCTTTCCTGGCGAGTGAAGAGGCGCGGTACATCACCGGTCAGGTGCTCGGCGTGGATGGGGGGATGTGAGGGGGATTTCTTCATATATAAGGGTTTCACCACATTGACAAAGTCTCATCAATAAATTAGACTTTAGACCCATATTAGAATAAGGATGGTCAAAAGGAGGTAGCGAAATGCTTCACATGGTAGTCTTAACTCATGGTCCGGACACCTGTGCCGTCGCGGTTCCGGAGTCGAGGGACAAGTTTTCGTCCGCTATGAAGCGGAAAGATGAAGTTGCGAAAAAACTGGGTATCACCATCCAGGGCGGCTGGGCCAACATGCCGGGCCATACCATGTATTTCATCTGTGATGCTCCCAACGCCCATGTTGTCAACCAGATGACTGCGGAGCTTCAGCTTATGGACTGGAACACTGTGGTCGTGAGTCCCGTCATCGCACTGGAAGAGGTTCAGGCACGACTTCAACAGCGAAAGCCGTAACAACTCGGATAACTATATCGATTCCCGTTTCTTCGGTGGCATGTCAATCTTTGTGCCATAGCGGCGGATGCGCCATTCCTTTAGGCAGTGGAGCACCTCGGCGTCGGTGATATCGTGCCAGGAGCGATAATAGTCGGCGATATAGAAGCGGGGCTCTTTGCCCACGACGCAGGCGACCACCCTATCCGCCACCTTCCGCAGGGCTTCGATGACCGCCTCCGGCCCCACCGGCACCGCGGCGACGACCTTATCCGGCTTGCGGTGGCGTAAAGATTCGACGGCCGCCCTCATGGTATAGCCCGAAGCCAGGCCGTCATCGACGACAATAACAGTACGCCCGGCGATAGAAACGGGCGGGCGGTCGGTGTGATAAAGCAGGCTGCGGTGGCGGATATCCGACCTTACCTGGTTGACCTGATAGTTAATCTGGGGCTGGCTCAAGCCGACCTTTTTAATGATGTCCTCATCGAAAATCGATGTGCCGTCATCGGTCACGGAGCCGAAACCACCCTCCGGACTTAGGGGTAGCGGGATTTTCCGCGAAATAACGAGGTCGAGGTCGGCATTGAGTCCCAGGGCGACCCCTAAAGCCACGGCGACACCGCCGTTGGGGATACCCAGCACCACCGCCGATTTACCGGCGTACTCGTAAAGCTTTTCGGCGAGCTTACGCCCGGCGTCATAGCGGTTCTCAAAGATGGGCTCGGCGATAGTATGGCGCATGCAACTCCTCCATTATTCTAACAGCTTGAACTCGTTAACGTCCACCAGGCCGAGGTCGGTCAGGCGCAACTCGGGGATGACCGGCAAAGCTAAAAACGATAAAGCGGCAAAGGGGGAAGGCAGGGTGGCACCTAAATCCCGGGCAGCCTGCTCCAGCTTTGCAAGCCCCACCACGACCGTCTCCAGAGGCTCGGGGGAAAGCAGACCGGCAACAGGGGTTGGCAGAGAAGCTAAGACTTTACCTTCAACTACGGCAACAAGCCCGCCCTGCAAGCTCTCGACTTCTTTTACAGCGGCATAAATATCGTTATCATTAACGCCGACGGCGACGATGTTATGGGAATCGTGGGAGGTGGATGAAGCCAAAGCCCCCCTCTTGAGGCCAAAGCCGGTGACCAGTCCCAGGCCGATATTCCCGGTGGCCTTATGCCTTTCCACGACCACGGCTTTCAGGATGTCCCGGCCGGTATCAGAAGCGATAAAGCCCTCGACGGATTTTAACTTCATCATTTTCTTCCGGGTGATAATCTGGCCGGGAATCACTTCGATAACGGGTTGGGTCTCACCTTTAGCCCGGAGCCTTAAGGCGTCAACGGCAAACGGCCTGACATTGACGGTATGAGTCAGTCTGTCTCTGACAGGCTCGGATAAAGAGAATAACGGTTTCCCTTCCCGGGCCACCAGGCGGCCGCGGTGGAAGACCATATCAATACCAAAATCTTCTAGGTTATCAAGCACGATAAGGTTGGCGAAATAGCCCGGAGCGACAGCTCCCAGACTATTGAGTCGGAAATAGCTGGCGGTATTGATCGTCGCCATCTGTATCGCCCGGACGGGGTCGAGCCCCAGCCTTATCGCCTTACGCACCACGGCATCGATATCGCCATCGCGAAGAATATCAGCGCAACTGCGGTCGTCCACCACGAAGAAACACCGCCGATAAGTCTTATCCGTCACCAGGGGCAACAGGGCGGCCAGGTTCTTTTCCGTAGAGCCCTCGCGAATCATGACGTACATACCGCGCCGCAGCTTCTCCGCCGCCTCGGGCAGGGAGACCGATTCATGGTCGGAAGAAATACCAGCGCCGATATAGGCGTTGAGGTCTTTACCGCTAACGCCGGGGGCATGGCCATCGATGATCTTACCGCTGGCCGAGGTTATCTTAGCGAGCATATCGGCATCGCCAGCCAAGACGCCGGGGTAGTTCATCACCTCGCCAAGGCCGATACATTCAGGGTAACGCATAATTTTCTTAATCTCCGCCGGGCCGAGAACCGCTCCCGAAGTCTCCAGGTGAGTAGCCGGAACGCAGGAAGGCGCCATGAGGAACAGGTCCAGGGGCAAGCTCCGGGCGCAGTCCAGCACATAATCGATACCCTCGAGTCCGCAGACATTAGCAATTTCGTGCAGGTCAGTAACGACGGCCAAAGTACCGCGGAGTACCACCGCCCGGGCGTACTGGCCGACATCCAGCATGGAGCTTTCCAGGTGAGTGTGGCCATCGATCAGGCCGGGAGCCAGATATTTACCGTCCAAATCGATAGTTTCACGGGCTTTCCGATAGTATCCCAGGCCCGCGACCCGGCCACCATAAATAGCGACATTGGTGTTTTCCACCTCGCCGTTAAAGGTGTTAACGACGCGGGCATCAGTCAAAAGCAGGTCGGCGGGGGAATCGCCTCTGGCCACGGAGATAAGTTTTTTAAGTCCACTCACCGGCGGCATAATGCATCACAACCCTATAGATTTTATAAATGCCGGAATATCGCTCAGGTCTTTCAGATAACACGAAGGCGATTCGGCAAAGAGCCTCTCGGTTGCCGCGGAACCGGTACCGACGGCGACAGTCTTCACACCGAGGCTTCTACCGGCAGAAATATCGTGAGGAGAATCACCGATAACGAAAATACGTTCATCCGGTATGGTCACATGATTGAGGCGGCGCGCCCTTTCGATGCCGAGTCGGATAATATCCGCCCTCGTTTCGCTATCGGAGCCAAAGCCGCCGAGAGAAAAATAGTCGGCGATGCCGCCCCGTTTCAGCTTCATATAAGCGGCAGGTTCCAGATTGCCCGTTTCCAATCCAAGTACAATTTCTTTCCTCGAAGCAAGAAAAGACAAAAGCGGCACGACGCCCGGCATCAGGCAGAAGGTGCAGCAATCCAATTCATGGGGCAGCATTTTCAAATACCCCGCAACCACCTGCTCAAGCTCTTCGCTCCGCAGCGGCCGTCCCAGTAACTCCAGAGCGACGTCTTTAAAGATACCGAGGTCGGTGCGGCCGGCAAAAGGCACGTTTTGCTGCGGGTCCTCAATCCCGAAGATTTCACCAAACGTTTTATTGATAGCCTGACGGGTAGCATCATCCGCCTTTAGAATAGTGCCGTCGATATCGAAGAGAAGTAACGTCTTGATCATTTCAACTCTTTTGTGCCACAATCAAAAATCTGTGCCGGGGCGAATCATAGAAACCATCCTCGCTTATCCTGACATGAAGCTCCCACAGACTGTCCCTGTATTTATCTATCGAAAATCCTTCCGGGGTAAAATTACCGAGAGTCCAGGGTATTGTTTTAAGTAAATAGACGATAGCGCCGATATCATAAAACCGGTAAAACTGGACATCCTCCTGCTGCCGTATTATTTTGAATCCCGCCGCTTTCAACTCATCCGTGGCGGACTTTAAATTCCAGTTGGATACCGGAATGGTTTTACCCAGAAAGAACTGCACCATCGTAACGTTGGTCAGGCTCCCCACCTGCTGGGTGATAAAGCACCCGCCCGGCTTTAAAATCCTAAAACACTCCGGGGGATAATACGCTTCGTGACGATTGATCATAAGGTCGAAAAATCCGTCACTAAACGGTAACTTCGAGTTGAAAGGGGGCTCTTTTTCTTCCTCGATTTCGATAACTTCCACTCCCAGAGGTTCAAGCCTCGCCCTGGCTACCGCAACATTAGGATGGTATTGCTCAGTAGCATAAGTAACGGGCGGGAGGGATTTAAAGCCGGAAAGGACTTCACCTCCTCCCGTCCCCATGTCCAGCAGAGTACCGGCTTTTAACAATCTGGGAAGAACGACGGTGTAATAGTTCCACGGCAACGGCGCCTCTGCCATCCTACCGGACTTATAGATGAAAGAGAAATCCCAGCCGGAGAACGCCGCTTTTCCGGCCTCTTCAAGGTACGCCTCGAATTGCAATTTTAACGTCTCTTTGTCAATCACCGCTATTCCTCCAGAACACAGATATCCGGCAGATTGCGGTACTTCTCATCGAAGTCGATGCCGTAACCGACGATAAACTTGTCCGGCACGGTAACTCCCAGATAGTCAATCGATACGGGCACGCGCCGCCGGAACGTTTTATCCAGCAGGGCGCAGAGCGCCAGCGAGGCCGGCCTTTTCTTCTTTAAATAGTCCAGGAGAAAAGCCACGGTGATACCGGTATCAACGATGTCCTCGACCACCAGCACGTGGCGATCCTGCACAATAGAACGCAATCCCTGCAATACTCTGACGTTGCCGGAGGTCCGGGTGCCGCGGCCGTAGCTTGACAGGCGTATAAAATCCAGCTCCAAAGGGAAATCCAACCGGCGGACGAGGTCGGCCATGAAAACAAAAGAGCCCTTGAGGATGCCGATGAGAAGGGGATTTTTCCTCTGGTAGTCGCGGGAAATCTGCGCAGCCAACCGCGCAACAATGGACGCTATCTCCTCGCGCGTAATAAGAACACCCGGTCTCTCTTTAGAATTCATAACTAATTGAGATTATAGACTTTAAGGGTCGGCGGTGTCTATAAAAGCAGCGAATTAAACGGAGGACCCACGTGTGACTTTTTACCCTGACTTTTTACGGCAATTCTCGCAGAGGCCGAAGATACCCACATGCTTCAACTCTGCCCTAAAACCGTAGTCGCGCAGCAGGATATCGCGCAGCGAAGAGAGGGACGCTTCCTTAATATCAATCACCCGACCGCAATCCTGGCAGACCAGGTGATGATGGTGGCCGCTCTCCTCGGCATGATACCTGATGCATCCCTCGCCGAGGTCAATCTCATAGACCATGTCCAATTTTTTCAACAACTCCAGGGTGCGATAGACCGTGGAGATATTAACATGGGGATATTTGGCTATCACCTCGGCGTAAATTTCCTCGGCGGAGATATGGTCGCGGCTTGTCTCAATCGCCGCGAGAATCATCAGGCGCTGGGGAGTCAAACGATAGCCCTTTTCACTCAACCGACCGGTAATACCGACGGTCTCATGCAGGTGACCGTGCGCTCTATCAGACGTAGACATTTAATAGTCTTCCTATCCCGACTTAACGTATTTTATGTATAGTGGCTGGCTTTTCCGGAAGAGACATGGAAAATAGGCCGTTTGATATTCCGGATGATGACCGGGCCGTGCTGGACACCGGCCGGTATGCAGGCGGAAAAACTCCGGTCTACTATGTTTTTTTCATTATCGATAGTAATTTCGATTTCCGCGCCGAGGTCTTGAATATTATCGTAATTAAAGCCGAAAAAGCCGAGTACCTCGTTGAAATTATGAGTGTGCGACTCACAAAGTATTATTTCTTTCTTAGAGTCGGGCAGTATCCACTTGGCCTCGGCATAGAATTCAGCGCCGGGGACGGTATCGGCATCGACCTGTACGACTGGCTTAACGATCCTGGGGTCGTTCTTAACGCGGTAAGGGGGATATTTGGCATTTTTTTTAGGTGTATCTACAACGTATTTGGCGTTTTTACCCTGGTGCATTACAATTACCTCTTTCTAAAAATATATACGGATATGATTTTTAAACTAAACGTATTTATCGCCCGAACCGAGGGTCAGGTGAAACATCGGGGCGTCCATGCGGCGGAAGACCAACGGGCAATGCGTCATATTGGCCGGGATGTATATCATAAAGCTCCTGGTGAGGACGAATTTTTCATCCTCCAGCCAGAACTCAATCTCTCCTCCGAGGTCGGAGGGGTCGTCCGTGTTGGTGCCCATATAGCTGAAAATCTCGACGAAGGGGTGGGCGTGGGGGGTAATGCCGGGGACTTTTCCACTCTTGACCAGCTCGGGCGTAACTAATCCGGGCATTGGCATTCTCGGCATCTGGCGCTGGTCTTTCATCGTGGCGGGCCATTGCCAGGTATACTCGCCGTAGAAAGCGCCCGGCAGGACTTCGTTATCCATCCAGATAACATGTTCCAATCCCAGACGGTAGCCATCCCGGTATCCCTGGGCGATCTGCTGGGGGCCTTTATAGCCGGGCATGACGATGCCCCTCTTCAACTCCGTGGTGATGTATTTACCGTACTTGCTCGCCATAATTCTCCTTTCCTGTTCATAAAAAACAATATCAAAACTGGAGTTTTAATGCAACAACTAGATATAAGGCGATGATATCAAAACGACCGTAAATTAATCCAACTTCCGCAACCTCGGCATAAACAATAAAGCCGCCACGCTCAACACCGCCAGCACTATCGCCATTCCCCCCACCGACCACTGTATCCCCATGGTATCCACAAGAATAGCGGCAAAAAACGCCCCGAAGCTGGAAAGTCCGAACTCAACGCCGTAAAAGCTCATGACACGGGCGCGGTATTCCGGTCTGGTATAGGTCTGCAATAATGCCACCGGCAGCGTCATACGGCCCGCCTGGCCGATACCCACGCCGACCATCAGCGCCAGCGAAACAACCCAGACCGTAGAGAAGGAGAAGAACACCAGTGAAAGCCCCAGGATAACACCGCTCACCAACATCATCAGCCCCCGCTTTTTATTGTTTGGCAATGATGCCAGTAATATGGCGCCTCCGATGGAACCCGCGCCTGTCACAAGCTGCAGCAATCCGAGTCCCGTCGCTCCCACCTTCAGGATGTCCTCGGTAAAGATGGGCAACAGCTGCTGGTAAGGCATCGAAAAAAACACCATGCACAATACCGCCACGAGCACAAAAAGTATATTACGCTCCTTTTTCACGTATCCCATAACATCCCAGATATCATTCAGGATATTAGAATCGGTATGGACGCGGTGGCTGGTATAAGGCACGAAAACCATAAAAAACAAGGAAAAAGCGTAGACAACCGCCATGCCATAGTAAACGGGCTCGAAGCCGTAAGCGTCTATCGCCACGCCCGCGACGACAGGCCCGATAAGACGGAGGGTGTTTTGTCCCGCCAGGTTAAGGGCGATGGCATTCGTGACTAACTTCTCCCCGACGACTTCGATAATCATCGCGTCCGTGGCCGGGCCTTTAAAAACCGTGCTGATGCCGTCGAAAAAAGCCATCGCTACCAGGAACCACCATGAACCCGGATTATCGGCGGAAAGATAGCCCGTCGTCAGGCTCAGGCCTATGCCCGTCGCTATAAAGACGTCGGCGACGCTGGCATACTGAATGAGAGTCTTTTTCTGGAACCTGTCCGCCAGGGCGCCGGCCAGCGGGCTGACGAGCAGCAGCGGTACCGCCCGCCCCAATATCAGGATGCCAAGCAGTGTGGGGGAACCCGTAAGGCGGTACATCAATAGCGCCATGCTGAACTGCCGGATATTCATGCCGAGGGCGTTAAACAGCCTGCTCAGGAAAAACATGCGGAAGGCTTGATTTTTTAGAGAGTCGACGGCTTTTATTTTCCCGGGAAGAGCCTTGATTTTTTCTAAAAACGACATCTTCTAAAACACCGCGCAGCGTAGACGTTACGCTGCATTATAAACGATAAACGAACGTAATGGAAAAGGGGAAAGTGAGTTGCTATCTATAAACGGCTCAGTTTTGTTCCTTATCGACAACCTTCTTTTTACGTCCGAAAACAAAATAGATAATGGGGCCGATAATACTGATAAGGACGACGACCAGCACCCAGATTAGTCTGTTATTGCCGGTGACATATTGCCGCCGGTCAATGTCGATAACGGCGATGACCAGCAGCGCTATCTCCAGGACAAACAGCGGTATCAGATAGGGCAGCGCGTCTTTAACGGCTTCGAGCTCGCTGTTCATAGTTCACTTTCTTTTTCCGGTCGCTTCCTTCACGGCAAAGTCCAGTCCCAATTCCTTCAATTTCTTATTGGTAGGGACGCCATCCTTCGTCCAGCCGCGCAACGAGTAGTATTTATCTAAAAATTCATCCTGGTGGCTGACAACCTGCCCCTCGCCCTTGGCTTCGCGGGTATGAAGGGGTTCGGTGAGGATACGTTTGGGCAGGGTGTCCTGCCTGCGGCCGAATCCCTCGCGGACGTTGAAAGCCCGCTCCAGGTTGAACAGGCGCCCGCCCACTTTCTCTAGCTGTGCATCCGAATAGGCATCAATACCGCGGGCCGCGGCAACCATCTTACCGAAAAGCTGCATCCAGCCCCAGCCGCCGGAAAAGGCGCAAGCAACGCCGCACTCGTGCCAGGCGGTGCCGTCCTGATTAAAGATAACGATATCCGCATTCTCCTCGG
>CAZEUJ010000052.1:0-12876 GCA_964514525.1 uncultured Dehalococcoidaceae bacterium | reverse complement strand
ATCTTTCGCCAATATTGCACTCCTGAGCCCCCGGTAAAACCGGACGGGATAAACTTGCAATAATTTTGTCCTGATCAGATTCAAGCCACTGCTTCTGTTTGTGGATTTAGGTTTTACCACAGGGGCCGGAACTCATTCTGAGATGAGCAATGGCTCCGACACTGTACAAAACAAGCGATTGTGACTCAACAGTATACTTGTTTGTTACTACCAAACAATCATCGGCATCAATGATAATTGATGCATAGCTTCAGAATTGGTTAAAAACATTTACAGAGAATCCGTTAGGTTTACGCCCAATACGCGATAGCTAAAATATTCCTTTCCAACAGCATGTTTATTTCGGCCGGTCAGCTATTTCATCAAGCTTTTCTTCGATAAACATCTGCGCTTTGAGTAAATCTTTTTCATTGGGCCTGTCCCGGATATCTCCGTGGAAAGTCCGAGGCATCGGGTCATCAACATATTTACCCGGGCAGCAAAAATGGCCAACAAATTGAAAACCGATATGCTCCAGTTCAAGTGCTAGCAATTGGAACGCGGGCAATGCTTCTTTGGGTCCGAATTCATATCCTGCGTAGGTGATAAAAACCACCGCTCTAGGGGAATCCGGACCCAGAACTATTTTTCTATGATCGATCTTGGCGCTTCTATGAGGAGGAATTTCTGGTATCGGTTCGGTGATGTAAGGAATCGTTTCATCCCTGAACCGTAAAGGTATGCGAGGATCCATCCCCGTTCTCAATCCTCTTAGCATGTTTAGTATTTCATTATAAGGTAGATGCGCCCTAAGTCCGGAGCCGGCGCATACGAAATCATATGAACGGACATCAAAAGGAGGTCGGAGAATATCTTCAGCGTTTTTACGTACTTTGAAAATATCACATTGCCAGCCTCGCTTTTCAAATGTCTCTTTGAATTTAAGCGCCACTTTTTCTGTATGGCCTGTAATTGAAGAATATGCAATCAGACATTTCTTGCCCATTTTCACCTTTAAGAACTTTCTTTTTACATAATTACAAGAATAGAATCAGAAGTTTGCGGTTGATGTTGTTAATTACTAGAAGTCCGTACCTGATTATATTGTAGAGATGTAGTAAAAACAACAAAGCCGGGAACTCCGCCTGAAAAAGACTATTAAGAATTCGCCGGCCAGGGACTAGTCCAAATAATAGTATGAATCTTCCAGTTTCCATCGACCCTGGCATATTCTGTGTCGTGTCTTCCGATTGCCCACCTTAGGGCCTTTCCGGTTTCTGCGTCTGATATCATAATATACATTAAACAATGGCCTTTGGCCCTGTCACCGTCAACAGTAATTACGGGCATAATAGCAAAATGACCATCCCTGCCTTTGCCTTTGTTATTATGAGCGATATCTTCTTTAAATAGCTTTGGCAGCGAACCTTTACCCCTGCGTAAACCCCAACTCCCGATATTGACGGAACAATCTTCTGTGAAACAATCAATTACTTTATCCCATTCACAGTTATTAACCCAATAAACATATTCTCTATGTAGATCCTTGATTTCCTGAGTATCTTCCAATCTCTTTAATCTTTTCTCATAATCACTCATTTTCCTATCAACCCTTCCTTAATAAAAATTATAGAGTTTTCAAGTGGTATATAAACGATAGTACTCGTGAAACCGCCCTAGACATATTATCTTTTAGTATTTCCTAAATTCCGTAAAACGCGGTGCGCCCGGTACGGCGTCACATAGCGGTGACTTTACTCGCGTGATTTCAGGCGCGTCAGGAATAACGGGCAACAGGATATGCGATGGATGTTTAGCATCATGGTAGGTGGAAATCCGGCTGTTTACCGGTGATATTGGTGTCTCCACATACCTTGACGCGCTATCCAGCGTGGCATAGAGGGCATCGTCACTGGCGATTTTTAGCCAGATACGACATCCTTTTTTAAAAGTTTTAAAGACCGGTTGAAGTTCAATCTGAAACTCGTAGATAGTGCGAGGCTTTAGCCGTTGGGGATTTCGGAACGGGTTCCACGGCGAGCCCGGTCGAGATAGTCCCTCGTCAATCTCCCGAAACTTGGCCTTGAGTGAACCCCAGCTCCATATCTGAACATTCTCTGGTGTAAATCGGTCGTTGACCTCGGGCTTTACTTCCGGTTGGCCGGTAACGGGATTAAGAGGTGTTCCTTCAGGTACCATCTCTCCCATTTTTATAAAGAAAGACCAGTCGCTGGTGACCTCTTCAGTAGTCGAGGCATATAGTATGAAGTTAACCGGCCCCCACACCTTGATATCCTCCTCCAGAGGTGATGAAAGATATGTGACATAATTTGTCCTGGCAGATACTGGTATAGCAATGCCGTAAGAAGCCAACATGGCAGAATTCAGACTGATATTTTCGTAGGAATCAGGTTGCTCATTTGCTAAGGGTAGTGTCTGGCTGATTACTTCATCATGTAGATAGAATTTCGTCCACACAGTACGCTTTAACGGGTACTCGTTTTCATACCGCCAGGTTCCGGTACCGTTATCGAAGATAGCTACCTCCGGTTCATTCATGATGCCGGTATCGACGCCTTTCAGCCAGTAGTCCAGCCATCGTAATATATGTGTATTGAACGCCGTTGTTTCGAATATCCAGGGCTGGTAGTTCTCGTTAGTCCACGGGGTTACGATAAGTTTCTTCGGGGACTTGATATCCGCATACGACCTTAAATGATAGATAGTATGTAAGCGATTAGGCGCGTTTACGATATTCAGCACCGGAGCTTTTATCTCGCTTATCTGCTTCCAGCCGCCTCCATGTTCCCACCAGAAAGGTCCGTCTTCCGTATGCGCCAGGATTTCCGCAATGATATTCATGGGTATTTCTTTGCCGGGGATGGGACCAGGCCAGAGTGCTCCTTGCGTCAAGCCTGAAACCAGGTTAAGGACGAAGGGTTTACGCAACACGCCTCCTGGGTAACACAAACCCCGGTAATTGTCCGTGGTAGCCAGCACTACCAACGCTTTAAGGTGGGGCGGATTTAGGGGCGCGGTCAGCCACTGCATAACGCCGTAACCGGAAGCTCCCATCATACCCACATTTCCATTACACCATGGCTGCCCGGCAATCCATTCCACTAGATCATAGCCGTCCTGCGCAGCCTGCACGCCGTGTAGAGTGAATTTACCCTGGTTAAAACCACTGCCACGCTCGCTAGCCTGCACGCACACATAACCATATGAGCAATAAAAACCGGGCTTGGCACTTTCGAAAATACGCTCTTTAGGGAAAGGAGAATAGGCGAATATCACCGGCCATGGTCCTTTTTCATCGGCTGGTTTATAGATATCGAGTGCTATTTTCACGCCGTCACACATAGTCGCGTATACATTTTTTTCGAGGTTAACTCCGGGAGAAGTGGGGTTGGGATACACTATGTCATTAAAGACTCTTTCCATATATTCTCCCTGATGTTATTTGGAGAGACCACATATTCGCCTCTATTCTACGGAGAAATGGTAACATTTTCAATAACAAACTGAACACATTGGAGACGTTTTACGGGGAAGATAGGCATACTAAGTTAATTAGCGCTATAAAACCGAACCCACCTTTCAAACCCGTATCTCAACCGAGCCTCTTAATGGCTCGTCTCTGTTTCTGGTGGAGACGGGGGAGGCTTCATCTCCATCCTACCGTAGTATTCCAACCCTATTAGAAGAGAGACGGGCACTCGGCAGTCAAATTCAAGACATAACTCTTTGCCCATTAAGCAAGGGTACAGTCTTGCCGGTCATTCCCGATGCTCCCGAAATCATGCCGGTAAAGCCACCGCTAAGTGAAGCTGTGCCCAGGGCTCCGCGATTCCTAAAGTAAAGAGTTAGCCTGTTCTGGCATGCCCTAATTATTCCAATGATAATTCTAGACCGAGGTTTCTGAACTTACTTTTTTTAGGGCATAATTTAACGTATTATGCAGCCTAAGAGAAGGCTAAATGTGATTCGTGGATGGGGAGGTCGAGCAGAGTTGAAATCCCCATTCTGGTCTTGTCACCTCTCCGTCCTAGCTATCATGCCGGTGGTCTTCATTTTCAATATGGTGGGCGATGGCCTAAGGGATGTCCTCGATCTGGGATTAAGGGGACTGCTCTAGGAAGGAATACGAAGCACGAAATGCGAAATTCGAAATACGAAACAGATTCCCATTTAAAATTCCAAAACTATGATAGCACGATGGGAGTAACTTAATATTAAGCCAGCCAATCACGATTTTCGTACAATTATATGATCCAGGATGGTGACTGAACGCACCTGAACAATTCGATTCTGTTCTTGACTCCCAACTTGCGGTATATATTTTTAACATGGGTATGTACTGTTTGTTTACTAATATAAAGTTTCTCCGCTATTTCGCCATAAGACATATCTGCCATAATATGGTAAACGATATCCACCTCTCTCCGGCTGAGGTGGAATCTTGCCTGCAGGATTGCTTCCAGCCTCTTTTCAGAGGTCAAATCAGATAGGGTGATCATAAAGTGGGGAACAGTAATTATCTGAGAGGTCTTCCAAATCAGCGAACATTCTATTCGGTACTGTTTACCATTTTCAGCAAATATTATCCTTTCTTTCGGCCACAGGATTAACCTTTCCTCGGCTTTCAGAAGGTTAAGCAGATTGTAGCAATCTTTGATAATACAGGATGGAATGGGGAAATCATATTTTTCAAAGTCGAAGGAATCATGCAGGGTTCTATTGAATAAATACAGGCAAATTTCCCGTGACTTCGCGTTGGAATAGACAGGTTTCAGCTTATGGTCCAATAAAAGAAGACCGTCATTATTGTACTCATTGCTATATGGAAGCTGTTTCTTCCAGTCGTTAATAGTGGAAATCGTTTTAACATTGTGGATAACGAGCATCAGATGGCGTGCAAGTATCCCGGCTTTAGATACGTCATCAGTCCCATAACCCACCTGTTTCCTAGAACGCCATAGAGTAATCATACCTTCGAGGTTATGTTTGTGGCGTAACGGCAGGAACATCTCCCAGAATAAATGTTGAGGCGATATAAACTCATTATAAAAGTTTGAACTTTCCCAATCTTTTAAAGAAATAGAGTCACCGATTTTGAAGACATTATCCGAGGAAGAAATAGCTTCTTTGAGTAGGGGAGAATACTGATAATACCCATCTTTATATAATGAGGGATGATATCTATCCTCAACAGGATTTAGACCGTCCCCTTTAAACGACCTCGATTCTACTATTTGAACATGCCGGGGATATCCCTTAATGAACTGAAAAGTGAAGCATTCCGTACGGAACATCTGCATCATGGAAGGGCAAATAATGCTAATAAGGCCATCCATGTCTTCGCAGCGATTGGCGTTATAAACCAGATTTAAGATATCGTTATAATCTTTACCGGTCAGGCTAACCATATGCGAATATATATCACTTTTTTATTCAAATGTCAAAAAATACCCCCATCGGGGTATTTGTTTCATCGTCATCTTGTGTCATACTTCGGTTGGGTTCTGGTGTTCAAATTTATATTCACCACAGTTTTCCGGTATCGATGAGAGCCATACCCCTTCATATGGTTAGAATAAAAGGCGATTACCCACGCTGAAAGAAGGTTGACAAATCCAAGAATTGCCCGCATTATATTTTGTTATTCCTTGCTTCTCCATTGTGTATAAATGATTAATATCCAAATTATCAATTATACATTTCACCATTGTATGTAGGTTGGAAGACAATAATGGATCGAACAGTCGATTCTGCTGCAGCCAAGGCCGAAAAGAAAGTTAGGTTACATATAGAAAGCCTATCACTAAGCTTCGGCGGTGTGCGAGCCCTCACTGACGTCAATCTAGATATCAGGGAAAACGAAATACTAGCAATTATCGGCCCCAACGGTGCCGGTAAGACGGCACTCCTCAACTGTATCAACGGCTTCTATAAACCGCAGAAGGGTGAAATTTATTTCGATGGAAAGAGAATTATCCGCATGCGTCCAGATAAACTGGCCAAGATCGGCATCGCTAGGACCTTCCAGAATATCGAGCTTTATACCGGTCTGAGTACACAGGACAATATCATGGCGGCGCGTCACGCGCTCATGAAACAAACTTTTATCACCGGTGCTATCTATTTCGGCTGGTCGCATCGGGAGGAAATTAAGCATCGCAGAGTTGTCGAAGAAATTATAGATTTTCTGGAAATCCAATCTATCAGGAAAAAGGTGGTCGGCGTATTACCCTATGGTATGCGCAAGAGAGTCGAGTTGGGGCGGGCGTTAGCGCTGGAACCACAAGTGCTGCTTCTGGATGAACCTATGGCTGGCATGAACCTTGAGGAAAAGGAAGACATCGCCCGCTTCATAATCGATGTATATGAAGGCCAGGGAGATACCTACCCGGATACGCCAGTCCTAAAAAACGGCATCAAGAGCATCATCCTCGTCGAACATGACATGGGCGTGGTGATGGATATTGCTGATAGAATTGTCGTTCTCGACTTCGGTCATAAAATAGCCGAGGGCAGTCCGGCAGAAATCAAGTCCAACCCGGAGGTAATTAAAGCTTATCTGGGTGAGGAACTAAAGACCTAACTAGGAAATTTTATTAATTCGCACGGATAGAAATATGCTTCAGGTGAACAATATTGAAGTTGCTTATATGAAAGTGGTTCAGGTTTTACACGGCGTATCGCTGGAAGTGAGTGACGGTAAAATCGTGGCTCTCATTGGCGCTAATGGCGGCGGCAAGACGACCACCCTCAAGTCAATTTCTGGATTATTGAGGACGGAAGAAGGCGAAATCACCGGCGGTAATATTATGCTTGATGGCAAGAGGATTGACCGGTGCGGGCCGGAGGATATCGCAGCTATCGGCGTATCCCAGGTTATGGAAGGGCGCAGAGTATTAGAACATCTCAGCGTAGAGGAAAATTTATATGTCGGCGCTTATTTACGCAAACAACGGGCTGCGGTCAAGCATGATCTGGAGATGGTTTTCAGCTATTTCCCTAAACTAAAAGACTTACGCCGGCGGACGAGCGGGTATTTATCGGGAGGCGAACAACAAATGCTGGTGATTGGTCGAGCACTAATGGCAAATCCCAGGCTCATGCTTCTGGACGAACCCTCACTGGGATTGGCACCGCTGGTGGCGCGGGAGATATTTGAAATTATCCAGAAGATAAATAGAGAACAAAAAGTGTCGATGTTGCTGGTAGAGCAAAACGTCAACGCGGCCTTGGGTATCGCTGACTATGGTTACGTGATGGAAAACGGCCGGATAGTCCTCGATGGTCTCGCTGAGAAGCTTAAAGACAACGAAGATGTCAAAGAATTTTATATGGGACTATCGGCGATAGGATCTCGAAGGAGCTTCCGCGATGTCAAACATTACCGGCGAAGGAAGAGATGGCTTTCCTGAATGTAAAGGTTTCCCCCATGATTACTGAAATCAGTCAAGCAAACTCCAGCAAAAGCGATACCTGGCCCAAGGTACTCAGGTACAACTACGAAAAATACGGCGACCGGCACAAAGCCATGCGCCAGAAACACTTTGGCATCTGGCAGTCTTACACCTGGAAGGATTACTATTTCAGTGTAAAAAACCTTGCCCTTGGTTTGCTTTCACTCGGTTTTAAGGCTGGAGATAAAATGCTTATCGTGGGTGACAGCGCACCGGAGTGGTATTTCGCCGAACTAGCAGCCCAGTCTATTCACGGAATAAGCGTGGGGCTATACTCCGATTTGACGGAGTCAGAGATAAAACACATACTAACCAATTCCGAATCTACCTTTGCCTTTGTCGAGGACCAGGAGCAGGTCGATAAACTCTTCCGGATAAAGAATGAGTTGCCGTTGTTAAAGACAATAATCTACTGGCGTTATAAAGGTCTTTCCCATTACCGGGACCCCATGCTCATCGGGTACCGGCAGGTACTGGAGCTCGGGCGTGATTATGAAAACAACCACCCCGGGCTATTTGAGGAAAAGATAGCCACTGGGAATGCCGATGACATATGTTCTCTTATCTACACGTCGGGGACTACCTGCGAGGTTCCCATGGGGGCCATGCACTCTTTCAGGACAATACGGTACGGATCCGAGTATTACCTGGACCTGGATCCGTGGTATGAAACGGACAATATGGTCTCGTATCTGCCACCGGCCTGGATATTCGAACAGTGGTTCGGTTTAGGTTGCCACCTGCTCTCGGGCAGTATCATGAACTTCCCTGAAGAAGCGGATACGCAGCAGCAGGACATTCGCGAGATAGGACCGACAATGATATTTTACAGTCCCCGCCTCTGGGAGTGGCAGGCCAGCGGGGTCCAAGCCCGGATACAGGGTGCCGATTTTCTGGAGAAACTCACTTACCGCCTGTTCATGCCGGTTGGTTACCGAATGGTAAATTATAAATTCAAAAAGCAAAACCCCGGGCTACTCTGGCGCCTGCTCGATGTGTTGGGGAACTTGTGTCTATTCAGACCTGTCAGGGACAGCCTCGGGCTTATCAGCGCCAGGATTTGTTATACGGCCGGGTCCACGATTAGCCCGGACGTTATCAGGTTCTTTCATGCTATAAAAGTACCCCTGAAAAGCCTTTATGGGTCGGCCGAGGGAGGAGCGTTAACCGGAGCCAGCAACGATGATATCCTGCCTGATACAGTAGGCACGCTTAACACGGGAGTCGAGGTTAAAATTACTGAGGCCGGAGAAATTATCAGTCGGCAGCCGGGCATTTTCCTGGGTTATTATAACGACCCCACGACCACCGCAGGGGTTCTCAAGGACGGATGGTTCCATAGCGGTGATAGCGGATATTTTACCGAGGATAAACATCTGGTATTTGTGGATCGTCTCAAGGACATTATCGAACTCACCTGCGGGGATAAAATGGCGCCGCAAAATATCGAAAGTCGGCTCAAATTCAGTCCTTACATTAAAGATGCCTGGGTGCTGGCCGGCCTGGGTAGGGAGTATCTATCGGTGGTAATAATCATAAATCATGAAAATATCGGTCATTGGGCCGACCGGCGGAAGGTGACCTATACCACTCTGACTGATCTTTCCCAGAAGCCGGAAGTTTACGAACTTGTCGGGCAGGAAATAGCCAAAATAAATAAAGACCTGCCTCCCGCCTGCAGGATAAGGAAATATGTCAATCTGTATAAAGAGTTTGACCCTGATGAGGGTGAGTTGACTCAAAACCGGAAATTGAGAAGGCGGTTCCTGGAAGAGCGCTACGGTAGCCTTATAGAGGCCATTTACAGCGGTAAAACCGAAGTACCGATAGAAGGTCAGATAAAATACAGAGACGGAAGGACTGGGATAATTAGGACTACCATCAACATCAAATCCGTCAGGGGGGCTGAGTGATGACTTTCTTGCTGCAATTAGTGGTAACCGGCTTCGGTCTGGGAATGGTCTATGCCTTGATCGCCATCGGTTTTGTTATCATACTTAAAAGCTCGAAGGCGTTTAATATCGCCCAAGGACATTTCGTGATGATTGGCGGTTACTTGGGTTATACTTTCCTGGTCACCTTCCACCTGCCGGTCTGGGCTGCCCTCATTGCGGCTATAGCCGTGGCCACCATCATGGGTTTGCTGATAGAGCGTCTCACACTTCGTCCCCTGGTGGGGCAGTCGGTACTGGCCATTATCATGATGACCATCGCCCTGGGGACAGTACTCGATGGTATTGCCACTCTCGTCTGGGGCGGCGAATACAAGGCATACCACGGCGTATTGCCGACGCTGAACCTTAAAGTGGGTGAGCTTTCTGTACCGCCGGAAACATTAATCGGTATCATAGTTTCGATAATCGTCGTGTTGATATTAATGGTAATCTTCCGCTACACCAAGGCTGGACTAGCCATGAGAGCCACTGCCGAGGACGAACAGGTAGTCCAGAGTGCCGGGATCAGGGTAACCATGATTTATGCTGTTTCCTGGGCCATTGCCTGCGTCATCGGTGTTATCAGTGGTATTCTGCTCGGTGGGGTATCCGGTGTTTCGGGAGCACTTACCCAGGCTGGCATGAAAGCCTTCGCGGTGGTGCTGTTGGGAGGAATTGATTCTATCGGCGGGGCGATTATCGCCGGAATCATCCTGGGTATACTGGAGAATATCGCCGCTGGTTATCTGGATCCGTTGCTCCCATCCGGTGGCGGATTGGCCAATGTTTTTCCCTTCATTGTGATAATTATTGTACTTATTTTCAGACCTCATGGTCTTTTCGGCCTGGCCAGGATTGAAAGGATTTAATCAATGAGTTTACCCAGCGGGGTTTTCCAGCAAAGCTATGCGCAGGATATGGCCATCTTCCGCACCCGTACACAATGGCTACTTTTACTGGCCTTTTTCGTCCTGCTTTTCACCATACCTTTATACTCCAGTAATAGAATTCTGACTGTTGCGACTATCATGGGTATCACCGTTATTAGCGTTCTCGGGCTGAATATTTTAACCGGGTACTGTGGGCAGATCTCCCTCGGGCACGCCGGTTTCATGGCGGTGGGAGGTTATATATCCGCCATACTAACCGCTAAACTCGGCTGGTCGTTCTGGGCGGCCCTGCCCTGCGCTGGCCTGGGTGCCGGAGCGGTCGGCATCATTTTCGGGTTGCCATCGTTGAAGATAAAGGGCTTTTACCTGATTATGGCTACGGTAGCGGCCCATTTTATTATCATCTGGCTCATTCTCCAGTTTCACAATATTACCGGCGGGGCTGATGGGCTGGCCGTACCCCGACCGGAAATAGGCGGTTTTGTTATAAAATCCAAGGTTAGCTACTTCTATCTGGTAATGATTGTCGCCTGTATTGCGGTTTACCTGGCTAAAAACATCGTCAGAACCAAGGCAGGTCGGGCTTTTGTTGCTATCAGGGATAACGACCTCGCCGCCGAGGTTATGGGCGTTAACCTGTGGGTTTATAAGTTGACGGCCTTCTTTATCGGCTGTGTTTTCGCCGGAGTGGCTGGCTCGCTGTTGGCTCACTATTATGGCTTCATCAGCGCTGATAACTTCCCCTTCTTGAATTCCGTGTGGTATCTAGGCATGTGTATCGTGGGTGGTATGGGCAGCATCACCGGGGCCATCCTTGGCACCGTATCACTCAAAGTTTTGGATGAGATAGTGACCGTTTTTGGCCCGACATTGGCCGCTATTTTTCCCGCCATTGCTGCCCAGGCAGCAGCTTCGCTCGGTCTTATCATGCGCGGGTTGGTCATCATTGTGTTTCTTATCTTTGAACCTCGCGGGTTGGTGCATCGTTGGGAGTTAATCAAGTCATATTACAGACGTTGGCCTTTTTAGATTTAATATCTCATTGCCAGACGAAAGGAGGTGGATGAGTTAGAGGAATTATTCACTAGATTAACCGGGTCAGTCCATAAATTAACAAGGAGGATATATATGACTAAGTTAAAAATCTTTTTAAATGTTTCACTGGTGGTAATGCTGGCAGTATTGCTGGTGCTGACAGCCTGTACTTCCAAGGAAACCACCCCCACCCCCACCGCGACCACTGCTAAACCGATCACACTCTATATAGGGGGCACCTTCTCACTTACCGGCGCCTATGCCGAAGACACGGCGGCAGTTTTGGCCGGTTATCAAGATTACGTCAAATATGTAAATGATACCAAGATGATGGCGCCATGGCGGACCGAGAAATTCCCCGATAATGTTAATCTGGAAGTGCTCTGGCGGGATGATGAGCTGAGCCCTGAGAAAGCTTTATCTATCTACGATGAGTTAAAAGATAAAGGAATGCTTACGTTCCGGATTTCAGCCTCACAAACCGCTATGGCGCTGATGGATCGGCTGAACGAGGACCGTATCGGTGCTACCAGCATGGCGGCTGGTCCCTATCTTCTCTCTCCGCCGAAGACCATCTTTACCAATTATCCGTTGTATACCGATGAATTGGGCGCTATTGCCGATTGGTTCCTGGAGAACTGGGAAGGCCCCGATAAACCGAGGGTTGCCTTTCTCACGGCAGACAGCGCATCGGGAAGGTCGATCGATATCCCCGAAATGGAGGCTTACCTGACGGGTATAGGTTACGAGTTTGTCGGCAAGCAATTTGTCCCCATGGTGCCTTCCACACCGCCGACCACCCAGTTGTCCTGGCTGAAGGATAACAATGTCGACTTAGCTCTGGGCTGGATGATCAATCCCGGCTCGCAACCTACCATCAAGGAAGCGGTCAGGCTTGGTATGGGCCCGCATTTGGACTACAAGATAACCTTCGGTTTTTCTGCCCCCAGCCACCTGGCAGTCTTCGCCCCGGCTATGGGGACGCTGGGTGACGGCGTCATCGTTGCCGGCAGCTACCCTCCCCTGGACCATAAGGAGCTGGCGGGCATCGCTTTCTATGACTTCTTGCAGTCTGAATACGCCGATAAGCAGGTAACTCATATCATGTACTTGGCAGGTATCGTCGAAGCGATGATTCAGACCGAAGCGCTACGATTAGCCATACTGGAAAAGCCGGCAGACCAGCTAACACCGATTGATGTCCTCGAATACGGCTTCTATCAGATTAAGAACCTCAGCACCGGTGACCTGACACCGCCGCTGACCTTTGGTCCCAGCGATGTCGAGGGTGCCAGCGAAATGCGTGTCGACCAGGTCCAGAACGGGAAAGTCGTCCTGTTGGGTACCTACCCGATTCACGGCATCTACACGCACGAATAATCAATGGTGTTCTGGATAGGTAACTAAAACCTGGCAAAAGGGAGGCCGGCTCTAGATATACAGCCTCCCTTTTGCCGCTTTGAAAGAGGGCAGTTCTAGTATAAGATTCACTATTGTGTTCACACAAAATATTATTTTGTTGGGTCAATAGAGATTAGAACCGGAAAAGCAGATTCATTGGTT
>CAZEUJ010000051.1:0-13057 GCA_964514525.1 uncultured Dehalococcoidaceae bacterium | reverse complement strand
ATGATACACCGCGCCCTGCTCGGCTCCTGGGAGCGGTTCTTCGGGCTTCTCATCGAGCACTACGCCGGGGCATTTCCGACATGGCTGGCACCGGTTCAGGTAAAGATAATACCGGTGGCCGACAGGCACATCGAGCACGCGAAAAAAATAGCAACCGAGCTTAAAAACCGCGGTATAAGAGTCGACGTGGATGAACGCTCCGAGAGGATGAACCTGAAAATCCGGCAGGCGCAGCTGGAAAAAATACCCTACATGCTAGTCATCGGGGACAAAGAGGCGGCGGACAACTCGGTGTCCGTGCGGCGCCGCAGCGGCGAGCAATTGCCCGTCCAGCCCCTGGCGAGTTTTATCGAGACACTCATCGCGGAAATCAACGACAGGGCATAAATTCAAACAGTTACCCGCCTCAGAGTTCCATAAACCGCTTGACAAAATCCTGTTTGATGGTAGAATATGGCTAAGTATTTATGTCTACCTGAACTACGGTATGCCAGGGAGGAAAGGCGGGGTAGTTAATGACGTCCCCACAGTGCAGTCGATGCGGCAGAGTCAATCCGGCGGAAGCACGTTTCTGCATTTACTGCGGTTCTCCATTAACCGAGGAATCCAGAGCTACACCAACAAAATCTCAATCTATAGAAGACGAGATACGCCAGCTACACGAAATGATATCCCGTATTACCTATCGCCTGGTCGCGCTGGAAGGCGTGCCGGGCATTGAAGACGAGGTACGTCAACTATGGGAAATGGTAAAACGGATAAATTCGCGGCTGGCCGCGCTGGAATCACGGCGGGGCAGAGCGCCAACGCCACCTCCGACCGCCACTCCCGAACAGATTGAACCTGAAATCATCAAACCCGTTCCGGGGGTTGCACCCACCCCGGCAGAAATGATACCCCCACCCGAAGAGATACCGGGTCGAGCCGCTGAAATACCGGGACGGGTCGCGGAAAAACGCCCCGCCAAACCACGCGAATGGGAACAAATATTGGGCGGCAGTTGGCTGGCCAGAATAGGCGTCCTAGCCATTATCATCGGTATAGGGTTCTTTCTGAAATACGCCTTCGATAATAACTGGCTCGGCCCCCAGGCACGGGTGATATTGGGTACTGTAGCTGGCCTGGTAATGCTCTGGCTGGGATTCCACTGGCGCAAACGCTACCCGATCATGACACAGGTCCTCAGCGGCGGCGGCATCGCCGTCCTTTACCTATCTATTTTCGCCTCCTTCGCCACCTACCACCTTGTAAATGTGTACGTGGCGGTCGCCCTACTTTTAATAACCAGCGTCCTCTCGACGATTTTAGCCCTACGCTACAACTCCATGGCCCTGGCCATTATAGGCATCCTAGGGGCTTTCTTCGCGCCCTATATCCTGGGGGCTTTCGGCGGCGGGTTAGGCGAACGTACCCGGGGGCAGGCCATCCAGCTATTAGCCTATCTGGTCGTGGTGGATATCGGGGTCCTGCTGCTATCCACCTTCCGCAACTGGCACTGGTTCACCATGCTGGCGCTGGCCTGCTCGCTGCTGACCTACGGTGCCTGGTACGCCCAGTTCGATAACCGGGTGAGTACCACCGTAGCCGAAACCGGCATTACCCTTATTTTCCTCAGCTTCGCCGGGACGACATACCTTTTTAATATCGTCCGGCGCCGTGTCCCTGAGGTCTTCGATTATATTCTTATGTCAGTCACGGCCGCCGCCTACGTCGGCATCAGCCTGCGGATAATGTGGGATGATTACCGGTCGTGGCTGGGCGGCTTCGTGCTGCTGCTGGTGATTTTCTACGGCCTGCTGGCCTACCTCGCCTATAAACGAACCCCGGAAAGCGGGAGGCTCAGCGCTTTCTCCCTGGCTATCGCCATAATTCTCCTCACGGTAGCCATACCCGTACAGTTCGGCGACCACGCCCCGACGACGATAGCCTGGGCGTTGGAAATGGCCGCCTTCGTCTGGCTCTCTTTCGTCCTGAAAATACCCCTCCTACGTTACTGCGCCTACGCCGTTTTTATGGCCATGTTCTGGCGGTTGTTAATCTTCGATACCAGTGTGGATATAACCAATTTCAAACCGGTGCTTAACGCGCGCTTTCTAGCCTTTATTATCGGCATAGCCGCTACTTATTTGACAATATTTACCCTCTGGCGGCGCCGCGCCAGCATTACGCGTGAATGGCGGCTGGCCGCCCCGCTTCTCCTGATTGCCGTTAGCTTCCTTTCCATATGGATAATCAGCTATGAGGTCTGGCAATCATTTACCAATTCACTGAGAACGGCCGACCCGGCCGGCCGGCAAGGCCTGGAAAACGCCCAGAACCTTTCGCTGACCGCCGTCTGGGCGATATATGCGGTCATCGGACTGATTATCGGTATCTGGAGGAAATGGCGCTACGTGCGTATCGGCTCGCTGGCGCTGCTGGTGGTACCCATCATCAAGGTGTTCGTCTACGACGTTTTCCATCTGGAGACGAGCTACCGCATCGGCGCTTTCGTGGGACTGGGGCTGCTGCTGCTGGCCAGCGCGTATCTCTACCAGCGTTACAGTAAAGTCATCAAGGGAGTCTTCACCAATAAATAGTCCATCGTGCCCATGTTCAACCACCGCAACGGACAGTCCGACCTGCCGAACCAATCAGGGGAGTTGATTTCACTATCGGAATATGATATAGTTTTTATTCGTAGGACGCCTGTGAGCGGAGGAGGTAAGGAAGCACTATAATTAAGCAACTTCGTATTAACGAGCGAATAACGGCCAAAGAAATCCGCCTGGTCGGGGAAAAGGGGGAGCAGCTCGGTATTATGCCCGTGCTACAGGCACGGGAAATGGCAAGAAAGCATGGACTGGACCTCGTCGAGGTCGCGCCTACATCGGTGCCGCCGGTATGCCGCCTTCTCGATTACGGGAAATTCAAGTACGAGCAACAGAAGAAAGAGCAGCAGGCTAGGAAGAGCCAGAAGGTCACGGCCACCAGGGAAATCCGCCTGCGACCCAAGATAGGCATCCACGATTTCGAAGCCAAAGCCAAGACAGCCAAAAAACTTTTGACGGGCGGCAATAAAGTTAAAGTAACCTTGATGTTCCGGGGGCGCGAGATAACGCACCCGGACCTGGGCTGGAAAGTATTACAGCGGATGGCGGAAACGCTCGGCGAAGTCGCCTACCCGGAGAGGCAGCCGCTGATGGAGGGGAGAAGGATGGATATCATCCTGGCACCTAACAGTGCCCGGCCTAAAGTTAAAGTAGTTGTAAAGGAAACCGAGAATGCCAAAGCTTAAAACACATAAAGGTGCCAAGAGTCGTTTCCATATCACCGGCACCGGAAAAATCATGCGGGTCAAGGGACCGAAAAGCCACCTGCGCGTCAATAAAGCCAAGCGGGTACGAAGGCAGTTCGACGAGATGATAGAACTGAGTCCCAAAGATCGCAAGCGCATATCCAGATTGATACCCTACGGGACCAAATAGAAGGAGCTGTCAGTTGCCTAGAGTTAAAAGGGGAGTTACATCGCACGCCCGACATAAAAAAGTCCTGGCCCTGACCAGGGGGCACCGGGGCACCAAGCACCGGCTCATCAGGCGCGCCACCGAGTCCATGATACACTCGCTGTCCTATGCCTATTTCCACCGGCGCGAGCGGAAAGGCGATATGCGCCGACTCTGGATTCTGCGCGTTAACGCCGCCTGCCGCGCTAACGGGATTACTTATAGTCAATTCATGAACGGATTGAAAAAATCTGGCATCGCCATAAACAGGAAAATGCTGGCCGATATGGCCGTCCGGGAGCCGGAAAACTTTAGCAGCCTGCTCACGCAGGCTGTAGGGAAGGCTCAGGACTGATGCGCTACGGTTTTTGAAGGTCTTTTTCAAGTTCCCCTTCCCACCAGCGACGGAAGGGGAACTTTCTTAAGAGGGGCAAAAAGACGAAGATATGTCCGACCAGATCGAAGAGTTAAAGCAAAAGGCACTCCAGGAATTAAAAGGGATTAATAACGTCAAAGACCTGGAGTCCTGGCGCGTCCGCTACCTGGGCAAAAAAAGTCCGCTGACGCAAATCCTGCGCGGGCTGGCGACCTTGTCTATCGAAGAGAGAAAGGCGGCGGGAGCGGCCGCCAACCAGTTGAAAAACCTCCTGGAAAGCAGCGGCGAGGAGAAAGCCCGAATACTGCGTGAAGTTCAGATAATATCGGAGGCGCAAAAAGAATCCGTTGATATCAGCTTGCCGGGGCGGCCTTACCCGGCGGGAAGAATACACCCCATTACACAAACAATCGACGAGATGTGCGAGATATTCGGCTCCATGGGTTTCCAGGTAATGGAAGGACCGGACGTCGAATGGGACTACTATAACTTCGAGGCGTTGAATATACCAGCGGAACACCCGGCGCGCGATGACATGTCATCGTTCTGGCTCAATACCCCGGCGGGGGAAAAGGGGAAACAGCTCCTGCGCACCCACACCACAGCGGTCACCGCCCGGACCCTGGAGAAAAACAAGCCGCCGATAAGGGCTATCGAACCGGGCAGGTGCCACCGTTACGAGGCAACCGATGCCACCCATATTCCGGTATTCTATCAGATTGACGGTATTGCCGTGGACAGGGGGATTACCATGGCCGACCTCAAGGGAACGCTGTACGAGTTCTCCCGGCGCTTCTTCGGTCCGGATAGAAAAGTACGCTTCCGCGTCGATTACTTCCCGTTCGTCGAGCCCGGGGTGGAAATGGCCATCGAATGCATAGTCTGTCATGGCGGGGGGTGCAGTCTCTGCAAGGGCAGCGGCTGGATAGAGATACTGGGGGCGGGCATGACCCATCCCGATGTCCTGCGGCGCGCCGGCATCGACCCGGAGGAGTATACCAGCTTTGCTTTCGGCGTGGGCGTCGAAAGGCCGCACATGCTGCGCTACGGCGTCGACAACGTAAGATTTTACTATTACAGCGATTTAAGATTCTTGAGACAATTTTAGGATATTAAAATGAAAGTACCGTTAAACTGGCTCAAGGACTATACGGACGTTACCCTGCCTCCGGCCGATCTGGCGCAAAAACTGACGCTGGCCGGCTTCGAGGTGGCGGAGATAATCCTTCCCAGGGGAAGGACCGGCGGTGCCTGGGATAACATCGTCATCGGACAGATAACGGCGGTAACCCCCCACCCCAACGCCGACCGCCTCCACCTGACGACGGTAGACCTGGGCGGGGAACAGGAGACCGTGGTCTGCGGCGCCCCCAACCTGAAAATGGGCAATAAGATAGCCTTCGCGCGGGTCGGCGCGCGCCTGGTCAATCCCTATAACGGGCAAGTCGAAGAACTGAAACCCGCCAAAATCCGCGGGGTCGTTTCCCGGGGCATGGTCTGCTCGGAGAAAGAACTGGGTATATCAGACAGTCACGAGGGCATCATGGTCCTGGGGGCGGGGGCAAAAATCGGGACGGCGCTGGCCGACTACCTGGGCAATACAGTGCTGGACATCGACGTGACCGCCAACCGGCCGGACTGCCTTTCGGTGGTGGGCATCGCCAGGGAGGTCGCCGCCCTGACCGGCCAGAAAATGCACATCCCGGAAATCAAATATGAAGAAACCAGCGAACCGATAGACCGGCAAATAACGATAGAAATAATCGATGCCGACCTGTGCCCGAGGTACTGCGCCAGCCTGATTACGGGCATAAAGGTTGCCGAATCGCCGGCCTGGCTTCAGGAGCGGCTCGTCGCCGCCGGGCAACGACCGATAAATAACATAGTCGATATCACCAACTATGTCATGCTGGAATACGGGCAGCCCTTGCATTCTTTCGATTACGATAGACTAAAAAACAAGAAAATAATCGTGCGGCGGGCCAAAGAGGGCGAGAACTTTTATACCCTCGACGGGACGGAACGTAAGCTCACCGGCAACATGCTGACCATCGCCGACGGCGAGAGGACCGTAGCCATCGCCGGGGTCATGGGCGGCCTTAACAGCGAGGTCACCGAAAGCACCACGTCCATCCTGCTGGAAGCCGCCAGTTTTAACCCGGCCAGCATTCACTATACCAGCCGCTACCTCGGCCTGACAAGCGAAGCCTCGATGCGATTCGAGCGCGGCATTAGTGCCGGACTGACGATACCTGCCCTGAGACACGCCACACTGCTCATCGCGGAGCTGGGCGGCGGTAAAGCGGCCCTGGGTATTATCGATGTTTACCCCGGTAAAAAAGAGAGCCAGCCAATCGTCCTCACGTCCGAGAAAGTCAAACGCATCCTGGGTATGGGGGTCGGCCGTGAAAACATCATAAATGCCCTGACGGCCCTCGGTATCGAATGCCAAGTCGACAGGGGGAAAGTTATAGCTGTTACTCCTTACTGGCGCAGCGATATCCGACTGGATGTCGACCTCATCGAAGAGGTTGCCAGGGTCATTGGCTACGATAGAATCCCCACCACCATGCTCGCCGACCCGATACCCCGCCAGAACCCCGAGCCCATCCTCAGTCTGCGGAAAAAAATAAGGCAGAACCTTACCGGCTACAGCTTCCAGGAAATAGTCACCTACAGCCTCACCAGCCGGGATATGCTTAAAAACCTTTCGCCCAATGCCCGACCCGCGGAAACAGAGCCTCTGGCTATCTTGAAACCGCTCACGGCCGACCAGGAATGTCTGCGAACCAGCCTGCGCGCCAATTTACTGGTCGCCCTGGCATCCAACCGGCGGCACGAAGACGGCGGCATCCGGCTCTTCGAACTGGGCAAGGTATACCTGCCGCGGAAAAACGACCTGCCCGAAGAGCCCGATATACTGTGCGGCATCATGAACGGCAGTCGGGTGGAGAGGTCATGGCTGGGCGGTAACGGAGCGTTAGATTTTTCCGATGTCAAAGGGGCGATAGAAGGGCTATTCAAAGATCTGGACATATCAGTTAGCTTCGAACCGGGCAGCGACGAAAGCCTGCATCCAGCCAGACAGGCGGCGATAATCATCAAAAAAGACCGCCGGACGATGAAAATAGGCGTCATCGGCGAACTTCACCCTAAAGTAGCGGACGCCTTTGAGATTGACGGGACGGTCGGACTATTTGAAATAAACGTAACAGCACTGGCGCCCCACGCCGGCAGCCATAAGTTGTTCCAGGCTATACCGCGCTTCCCCAGCACCGTCAGGGACATCGCGCTGGTGGTCGACGCCGATATCACCAACCAGAAGATACTGGATATCATTAAAAGTTTTTCGCTGATAAACGAGGTAGTCCTTTTCGACGTGTATTCCGGGAAACAGGTGGCCGCCGGTAAAAAATCATTGGCCTACCGCCTCGTCTATCAATCGCCCGAACATACTTTGACCGACGAAGAAGTCAATAAGGTGCAGGAGCAGGTGCTGGCCCGCCTGGCGAAAGAATTAGGCGCGACGCTGCGGGCGTGAAATATCAGAGGTTACCTATCCCCCTACCCCCTTCCCTTAGGTATTTATGAAGGGAAGGGGGAATATTATCGAAGGGGTTGGCACCCCTTCGAGCTTCCCCTAATCCTCATTTCCGGGGCGTATAAGAGGGGCACCAGCCCCTCTTTTCTTTTTCCTCCCCCTCTCCTTTCAAGGAGAGGGGGACACAGGGGGTGAGGTTGAAAAAGACTCTTGACAAACTATTTCCATTCGTCTATAATATCAGTATATTCTGATTATGCTGATTTTACAGTATTAATGGGGAGGTAAAATGGCTAAGGCAAAAGAAAAAGAAAAATGCTGTTCGCCGGAAGAAATGGCAGGCTGCTGCAAGGTCGAAGCTCTGGTCAACATCGATGAACGCGGCCAGATGGTGCTGCCCAAAGAAGCCAGGGATAAAGCCGGTATCCACGCCGGCGATAAACTGGCGGTGATAAGCTGGGGAAAAGGCGGGGAGGTAAGCTGCCTGACCCTGATGAAAGCCGAGTCGTTTTCCGGGATGGTCAAGGGCATGCTCGGGCCGTTAATGACAGAGATATTTCATAAATAAAGGAGAATAACGTGAAAGAAACGGAAGTAAAAAAGACGGTAAGACAGCGATACGCACGGATTGCCGAACAGGAGAAATCCTGCTGCGATAGTAAAACAGCTTCCTCGTGCTGCAAAAGCACGCAAAACGCCAGCGATATCAGCCGGAACATCGGTTATACGGAAGCGGACATCGATAACGTCCCCGAAGGCGCGAACCTGGGACTCGGTTGCGGCAATCCGGTCGCCATGGCCTCCCTGAAAGAAGGCGAGACGGTGCTCGACCTGGGCTCGGGGGCGGGATTCGATTGTTTCCTGACGGCCAATAATATCGGCAAAAGCGGCCGGGTCATCGGCGTGGACATGACGCCGGAGATGCTCGAAAAAGCCAGGGAAAACGCTCGCAAAGGCGGCTACGCTAACGTGGAGTTCCGACTCGGCGAGATAGAAAACCTGCCCGTCGCCGATGGTTCCGTCGACGTCATTATTTCCAACTGCGTCATCAATCTGGCACCGGATAAAAAGAGGGTCTTTAGAGAAGCCTTCCGCGCGCTCAAACTGGGCGGTCGACTCATGGTTTCCGATATCGTCCTCGAAAAAGAACTCCCCGAAAATATTAAAAACTCCATCGAGGCATACGTGGGCTGCGTGGCCGGGGCATCGTTAGAGTCCGATTACCTGCAAGCCATAAAAACGGCAGGTTTTAAAGATGTCAAGGTAGTCGGGGAATCTGTTTTCGATATCAAAGATATTATCAGCAGTCCCGAAGCGCAGGCGGTAGTAAAAAGTCTAGATATTACGACTGAGGAAGCCACGGAATTCGCCGGTACGGTAAAAAGTATCAAAGTAAGCGCGAGAAAGCCGGAATAGCTATTCCCAGCGGAAGAAACGCGCGGCCAGTCCTGCAGATACTACGGTAATCCCAGCGGTAATCAGAGAAGCGTTCTCGTGCCAGCCGAAGCCGAGCCACGGGTCCTGCAGCGTATATATCACCCAATGCAGCGGCGTGATCTCCCCGATAAACTGCATCGCCTCCGACATCACTTCCGGCGGAGGCCCGGCGCCGCCAAGTATCATCATGATAAAAAAGAGCAGCATCCCCACGCCCTGGGCTGACCTCGTGGAGGGAAGCACCGCCCCGAGGAAAAATCCGAAAGAGGTAAAGCACACCGCACCCAGCACGAATGCCGCCAGTAAAAGCCCGGGATACTCCGGCCAATGAGGGCTATAGGATACCTTGCCCAGAATCGTCACCAGAATACTACCGACGATAGCAATGATAAAGCTAACCAGTAGCTGCGAACCCAGCACCGACCACACGGAGAAAGAAGAAGCCCGGAAACGCCGCAGGACGCCGCGCTCGCGGTAGCCAGCCAGGTGCACCGGCAGTGCCACGGTGCCGATGGCCATCATTATCAGACCATAGTAGGACGGCATATAGTAGTCCATGGGGCCAACGCCCCGGTAGACTTCCGGGCTAGGTATATTGCCGAAGACCCCACCCATGACAAACAGAAAGATAACGGGCAGAGCAAGTGTAAAGACCACGGTAATAGGCTCGCGGATAAAGAGCTTTATTTCCACCCAGGTTAATCTGAACAATGAACGCATATTGTACCGTTTATTCTCCCGCGGAATGACCCGTCAATTTTAAAAAGACGTCCTCAAGAGAGGGCTGCTCAATACGGAGGTCGGCGGGGACAATGCCGTGCTCAACGAGGGCCGCCGCGGTTAGAGCCAGGATAGGACCGCTGCCTTCCACTTCTATCCTCTGACCTTTAGCCGTTACCTTTTTTACGCCGGGGATGTTCTCCAGCCAGGGGAGGTCGGTATTTGCCGAGGTGAAAATAACGCGGACCTCGCTAGCATATCGGCTGATGAGCCCCTGCGGAGTATCGGAGGCGACGATTTTACCATGGTCGATGACGGCAACACGGTGGCAGAGGTTTTCCGCTTCGTCCATAAAGTGGGTCACCAGGACGACGGTGGCTCCCTTATCGCGTATCGACCGGATTAAGTCCCAGGCGACGCGGCGGGCAGCGGGGTCGAGGCCGGTGGTCATTTCATCAAGAAAAACCACTTTAGGATTATTTACCAAGGCCAGGGCGATAAAGAGACGTTGCCTCTGGCCACCGGAGAGACTGTGAAAGCTGGCCTTACGCTTTTCCGTCAGCCCCCATTGTTCCAGGAGAATACGCCAGTCCAGCGCGTTGGGCGAAACCGAAGCAAACAGGTCTAAAGCTTCCCAGACTCTTATGCGGTCCGGCAGGGCCGATTCCTGCAGCTGGCAACCGATACGCTGCCTTACCGCCTGCGCCTCACGTAGAGGATCGAGGCCAAGCACCCTGATATCGCCGGAATCGGGATGCCTCAAAGCCTGAAGGCATTCTACCGTCGTGGTTTTGCCGGCGCCGTTGGGACCGAGGAAACCGTATATTTCCCCTTCTTCAATTTCAAAGGAAATATCATCAACGGCGACAATCTCACCATAAGTCTTGCGCAGATTCTTAACAGAGATGATAGGAGACATTGGTAGTATTATATTAAATAGACTTTAAACTGGCAATAAAAAATAAGCATCTATACTCACCCCCTTTGTCCGCCTCTCAAACTCATCATATTATACACAACGTGACAAAGCCTGTTTGAGAGGGGGGAAAAAGAGAAGAGGGGCTTTCACCCCTCTTAAACACCCTTTAAACAAATTAACACGTAATTTGTTCTTTAAGTTTTCCGAATATCTCCCCAAGCGGCACTATCTCCGACTCTTTTTTCGCGCGCAGCTTGAACTCGACGCCGTTTTTCTCTAAAGTGCGCGGGCTAACCGTCACCCGGAAGGGTATGCCGAGCAAATCGGCGTCATTGAACTTAACGCCGGGGGACTCTTCCCTGTCGTCGAAAAGCACCTCAAACCCGGCCTCCCGGAGGTCGTGATAAAGCGTTTCGGCAACCTCGGCCACTTTAGAGCCTTCCCGGTACAGGGCGCAGAGATAGACATGATAAGGCGCGATAGACACCGGCCAGATGATGCCCTTATCATCATGGTTATGCTCGATGACCGCCGCCAGCAGACGGCTTAGCCCCAGCCCGTAGCAGCCCATGACGATAGGGCGAGACCCGCCTTTTTCATCGAGAAAAGAGGCTTCAAACTTGACGCTGTACATCGTCCCCAGCTTAAAGATGTGCCCGACCTCGATGCCGCGGACGGATGCCAGCCTACCGCCGCATTTCAGGCACCTGTCTCCGGCGCGAGCGGCGGCGATATCCACCACGATATCCGCCTTGAAATCTCGGGGGTAATTAACGTTTTTCAGGTGGACATCCGGCTTATTGCCGCCGGCCACAAAATTCGTGCCCGATGTTACCGAATCATCGGCGATGACTTTAATGCCCTTCTGGCCGACCGGCGAGGCGGCACCGGCTACGAGCCCGGCGGCGATAACCTCGGCTTCAGTAGCCATACGGAGGTCGGTAGCATGGAGCTGATTCTTGAGCTTAATTTCATTAACAGCAAGGTCGCCGCGGATGACGGCAAAAACCAGCGCGTCATCGGCGACATAAAAAACAGTTTTCAGAGTATGGCTGGCCGGCACGTTGAGAAATCCAGCCACCTCCTCGATAGTGCCCATGCCGGGCGTGGCCACCTCCGCTACGGGCAGGGGCTTGCCTTTATCGATTTTTTCTTTGACGCTTACGGCTTTCTCGGCGTTGGCGGCGTAATGGCAGGCTGCGCAATAGATAATTTCGTCCTCGCCGTTTTCCGCCATAGCCATAAACTCGCGGGAGTCCTTGCCGCCGATAGCGCCGCTATCCGCTTCCACGAGCATAACGGGCAGGCCGCAGCGGCGGAAAATATTCTCGTAGGCTTTGACCATTCTCTTATAGCTTTCGTCCAATCCCGCTTCGTCGATATCAAAGCTGTAAAGGTCTTTCATGTGGAACTCACGGACCCGGATAAGCCCGCCGCGGGGTCGGGGCTCGTCGCGGAATTTGGTCTGGATCTGATAGAGCAGCAGAGGCAGATCGCGGTAGCTCCGGACATAACGGGCAGCCAGCGAGGTAATGACCTCCTCATGGGTGGGGCCTAATGTCAGCTTACGCTCGCGGCGGTCATACAAATGAAAGAGCACGTCGCTCATAGTCTGGTCGCGACCGGAAATCTGCCACAACTCATTGGGCTGGAGTATCGGAAGGTGCACTTCCTGTCCGCCAGCCTTATCCATCTCGTCGCGGATGATTTCCTCAATCTTTCTCAACGCCCGCCAGCCGAGCGGCAGGTAGGAGTAAATACCAGCGGCGAGCTGGTTAATCATTCCCGCCCTCACCAGCAGCCGGTGACTGACCGTATCCGCCTCGGCAGGTACCTCTCTTAAAGTCTTACCGAACAGCTTTGAAATACGCACTCTCAACTCCTCAAAGGTTTTATTGTATCACCGAAGCCAGACTGTTAATCTGAACCATCAGGTAATCCAGAATAGCCTCCTGGTCGGTCCGCAGCTCGAGAAGCTTGTTATAAAGGTCAAACCATTTATCGGCCTCGGCCTGGTTGGACGAATTATTATAGAGTGTCATAGCTTCATTGACCTCGTCGTTAAGCAGATTCCTGAAACCGACCCTGGTATTATATTCCTGGATGAGGCCGTTATAACTCTTGAGGTCGGCGGGGCTATCGAAGGACCAGCCGCGATAGTACAGGGTGTTTTCGCTGGAGGTAACCGTATAGCCTCCGGTGGTCTCTAATGCCAGGTACTGCCCGGGGGCTGTTTCAGCGAGCACCCAAGCATGGTTGGACTGGAGGATATCACTGATGGCGTTATCCTTGTTGCCCACGGCGATAATAGATGAGATACCGGCGGCTTTGAGCATGTTCCAGACTTCTGCCGCCATATCCGAGCAGACGAACAGGTCGTAGCTGCTATAGACGTGGGTATCATGGTAGTACTTAACGATTTTCTCGGCGGTCTCGGCGGGCGTGGCGCCGGTAAGCTCATATTGCGCTTTGAGGCTGGTTATCTGCCTCTCCAGATCGGTAATCTCAGCCTGAGCATCTTCGAGTTGAGCATCGACGGCAGATTTATCAGTCCGCAATGCATCGAGGTCACTTTGCGC
>CAZEUJ010000050.1:0-13209 GCA_964514525.1 uncultured Dehalococcoidaceae bacterium | reverse complement strand
GTCCGGCGTAAGAAGGCTGGTCGACGGAAATCATCAGGTGGCCCCGCCCGAACACAGAAACGCGGTTGCGGAGCAGCCAGTTGATGACCAGGACGATAATCACAATCAAGAGGAGAATACCGGTCGCCAGGAAGTTATTGGTGGCGGCGCCGATGGACGAAGCAATGAGTAAAAGGAGGAAGCCTATTTCCGCCGGGTCTTTGACCGGGGTCCTGAACCGCACGAAGGAAAGCGCCCCCAGCAGGCCCAGCGACAGCGGTATGGAGACCTGGATGCCCAGGAACAGCGCCGTGATGGCAGGACCGCCGATGATGAACGTGCGGTGCACCCCCGCCCCGATATGCCTCGACCCGTAGAACATCTGGTACAAAAGATAAACGACGATCGAAGCCAGCAGCGAAAATCCCAGGCCGACGACGATCTGGGGGAGTCCCATCGGGGATTCCAGCCCTTTGATATAAGTCCAGATTTCATTCCACATGCAATATCCTCCTTACGCTAATACTCAACTAATCTGCCCGCAGGCGAAGAACGGGCCACGCTGCCCGGCTGGGTGAAGAACGCGTCCAGGCAGCTGCCGTACTTGGAAAAGCGACTCCAGTCCACATCCATCACTTTCATACGACGGAGGGTAAGCGGCAGCTCCAGGGTGGGGCCCTTGACCTCGATAACGCCTCCCGTCAGGCGTATTTCTCCCTCATGGATGCCCAGCGACGTGTTCACGATGGAGGCGCGAATATCGTAGTCGAAAGAGACACGCACGCCGGTAAGGATTTCGTTGAAACGGTAACGCTGGTAGGTTATCAGGATGATGGGCTGCAGGGGCTTCTCCGGGAAATGACCGAACCCCGCCAGTGTTTCTGAAAGGGTTGTTTTACTGACTATCGCTTTGACCAATTGTGCCGGTTCCAGTTGAGAGGCGGGCACGAGGAGCCTGCGGCGCTGCTTGCTGCTGGCAAAGCCCTGCCTCGTTTTAAGCTCGATAAAGACCGGTATTTCTCCCGTATGATTTTCAGCGTACCAGCGGATGCGCACCTTGTCCTTCCTGAAGTCGCCGGAAGCCGACCTCTCGTACTGGTCGAGGTCAACGTTATCGAAATAAAGGCTGTGAACGCGGTCTTTAGGGAATTCCCGGTCCGGTCGGCAGGCCTGCCTGAGTAAAGCGTAAGCAAAGCCGATATTTCTGGGTATAATATAAAATTTTCGTTCGAACCTTTGCCCCGGCGTCGCCGGGGCCGGTCCCGCCAGTTTGCTTAAGATTTTGGTAATTTTTATTTCAAAATCCCTCCGGCTTTATTCATCATCTAGCGGGGTGCAAAAATATCCGCCAACCACATGCTGGCACCGTTGCCGCTACCGTTGCCTTGGCTGGCCGGTCTTTCTCCGCTAAGCTGCTGCCGCACGGACTCCCATCGGGCGGCGATAACGGTCTTTAGACCGAGGGAGTTGGGCCCGTAGCCGGGCTGGCGCGGGGGCTGCGGGGCTTCAAGCGGTCCGTATAAATTTTGCAGGAATAGGTGGTAGTTTTTATCAGAAAGGCATTCCTTGAGAGTATCGAGTTCGCCGGGTGTAAATTTACGGCCCAAGAGCTCGTACAGGCTGTTCACGCCGAAATTTTTGCGCAGGGCGGTGGTTTCCTGGGAGCTAAGAAAGAACGGCAGCGCCGGCGAAGGCCCACCCGCCTGCCAGCCTTCGAAGACATCCGGCGGCCTCAGGTCCTCGGTGAGGCAGCGCTCCCAGTCCTCATAGGAGTAGAACATCTCGGTATCCGCTTTGACATAGGGGCGTATCATCTCCGCAAGCTGGTCGACGCGCGGCAGGACAACATCGAGGGAAAACGGGCCATCCAGTAACTCCTGGATGTAGCCGCGGTAAATTTCCAGGTAAGGCTCGTAAGAAAGCAGCCGGTCGGCGAGGGGGAATCTACTCATCGGGCCGGCGGTCGGTTCATCGATGTAATAGTTGATGATGCCGTCCTTGCGGATGCCTCCGTTGAACGTGCCGAAAGTCATATTCAGGTCCCAGGGGATGACGGAAAATTTGCCGTCGACCTCATAGAAATAGGTGTTGTGCCCGATGCCGATATAGTTGTCCAGATGCACGATAACGGCAGATGCGGCCAAAAAGCGTAATGTTTCATCTACATCCAGCACCTTCTCGATTTCCTGCGGGAAAGTCTCGTCGGGCTCGTTATTGAGGACGTCGAGGAGTTTAAACAGGCCGGAGTAGTTCGGGCTATTCTGATTGGTCTTCAGCCCCGTGGCCTCGAGGTAGTTGCGAGGCATAACGGCCGGCGAAAGAACGGCACCTGCCGATTCATCGGCGGATTTAAAAGCCGGGATGGAATCTTCCGCCTCCAGGGCTTTCAGGATGTCCAGAAGCGGTCCTCCGCCGATATTAAGGTCTAAAACAGGGTCCTGTTCCGGCGGCTGGGGCTGAGCCATGCCGAACATAGAAAAGCCTTTATAAGCGTTTTTTTCCGTCCAATCCAGGCGCGCCGCCGCTACCTCAGGTTTATACAGGTTGCCATTAACATCGCTGAAATACCGCTGGAGCAGAGACTGATCGACCGCCTCCGCCATCGTGTAAACCCCCAGGTGCATATCATTTACCCAGAGGTCGACTATTGAGGCGCGGGGGGAGGGAACACCCATCTTGGCGAATATTTCGTAGGATATTACGTCCCGGATAAGAGTGGGGTCGCTCCAGCCGTTGTTGAAATGCACCTTTTTCATGCCGTGGAAAGTGCGCGCCCGGTTAAACAGATTAAAATCAATCGCCAGCGGAAAGCGAGGGCTGTCCCAGTTAACCGTCTCCATAAGCGAGGCATTGCCCTTCGTCCTGATGCCAACATCCGGCACCAGCTCATTATCGAACCAGAAATCGGCGAGGTAATAATCCTTCGCGTAGGCATTGGTCGTTAGAGATTCCCAGTCCGTCTCTTTCATGACAATGCGTACCTTGGCGACACGGGTGGTATCGAATGGATTGACTTCAGGGTCGCCGGTGCCGCTGGCCGGGTTGACGGCGCACCCGGAAAAGCTCGTAGCAATAAAGATAACCACGAGAGATGCAGCAATAATAACTTTAGTATTTTGCCACATAGTTGAATTATACAACAAAAGCAACAAAACCGTGTGTGAATTAATGGAATTACGTCATGTGTGAATGATTATTTTATCTCAGATTATCATAAAAAGAGAATTAGTACAATCGCCATATTTAAAAGCCGCCGAAAGAAAAGCTGCCCCCGTTGCCATTGCCGCTATTAGTGCTGGCAAGCTCTCCGGCAAGCTGTTTTTTAACGGACTCAATACGCTCCGTGACGAAGGCTTTTAAGCCTATGTTGAGTCCCATGGCATTAATTCTGGGGTCGCTGGCGGTTGCGGCACCTTCGCCGATGAACGATTCGAAGGCGGCGGTGGTGAAAGATTTCATGGTATCGGCGGAAACGTAGGGACGAATCATGTCGGCAAGTTCGTCGATACGCGCGTTCATTACTTCGCTGGAGAAGGGCCCATTTATTATTTCGCTGATGTACGCGTGATAGGTTTCGAGGTATTCGGGAACCGACAGCAGACGGGCAACAAGCGGCCTATCGGCGACCGCCCCCGCCGTGGGTTCGTCAATCATAAAGTTGATGATGCCGCTGCGGTCGAGACCGGAGTTGAAGTTGCCGAAGGACATGTTCAGGTCCCAGGGTATAATGGTAAATTTGCCACCGATTTCATAGAGATAGTAGTTGTGGCCTATGCCGATATAGTTGTCAAGGTGCACCAGCACCGCGGACACCGCCAGGAAACGTAGCACCTGGTCTACATCCAGCACTTTTACGATTTCCTCGACGAACGTCTCGTCGGGCTCGTTGTTGAGGACGTCAAGAAAGCGGAGGAGCGCGGCGTGCTCCGGTTTGTTCTCGTTCGTCTTCAGCCCCATTTGCTCTAAATAGTCGCCCCCGGAGCCGAAAGCCATTCCCGCGAGCGGCGCCATTCCTCCGTCCGGCAACGCCGGGTCCCGGCGGGTGAAGTTATCCGACGTGGTTTCGCTTCGCGGCTGGTTCCATGGCGATACATTTCCTATATCCGGCAGCCCGAACCTTTGTGTCGCGTTATCTGTCGGCTGATGGCGCAAACCGAATCCTCCCGGGAAGCCCGGGGTCTCCGGCAAGGCTTCCGGCTCTTCTCCGGCCTCGGTATCCCGTCCGAGGGCTGCTAATATCTCGTTTAGATTGCCGCCTCCCAGGTTTACTTCCGGCGTATCATCGGTGCTGGAGGTTGACGCGGTGATGTCTGCCGCGGTCCAGTTTAAATACGCCGCCGGCATTTCCGGCTTATAGAGATTGCCGGAGGTATCGGAGAAGTACCGTGCCAGGAAGGTCTGGTCGATTTGCTCCACCATGGTGTAGAGTCCGAGATGAACTTCATTGACATAGACATCGACGAAAGACGCGCGCGGCGTTGGAATCCCCATTTGCTGAAATATTTCGTAGCTCAATATCTCTCGCATGAATGTGGGGTCGCTGAAGCCGTTATTGAAGTTCAGCTTTTTTACGCCGTCCAGACTGCGCTCCGCGTTGAAGAAATTGAGGTCGGCTTTCAGTCCGAATTTAATAGAGCCGCTACTGATGGTGGTAGAAAGCGACGAATTTCCCTTGGGTCGGAGAGCGATATCCGGCACGAGTTCGCCGTCGTACCACATATCGGCTTTAACGTAAGACTCTTCACGGGCGTTTTCCTGGAGGTAAGTCCAGTTTTCGTCGGTCATGACGAAGCGCACGGTAACTACGCGGTCGGGATAAAAAGGAGCGGAGTTGTTATTTACCGCCTGCCCGGCCGCCTGCCCGGCGCATCCCGCCAGACCGACGACGGATATCAATGTCAGCAGGCCCGATAGAGCTTTAACGCTAACCTCGATGAGTCCGGGTTTTTTCATGCCACTCTGATCCCGATAAATTTTATCGGCAGTAAAAAGTCACTAAACCATATATAACATAGTCTAAAAATATTAACATATTATTAAGTTTGCCTCCCGTATTTACTTTTTTCGCCCGGTCACGCGTACCAGCGCCAGATACCGCCCGGCGTCGGCTTCCAGCGTTTCTTCTTCCGATGGGAATATAAGAGTCCCGGCTTCGCGGCAGGCTTTCTCGTACCGCAGCCAGTCTTTTATACCGTCCGGCAGCAGGTCCGCCGTTACGTCCTTAACGACGCTCAGTTTCTCCCAGTGGCGCCGCCACCATGCGGCAGTATGGAAGCACCAGCACTCATCAACCCAGAAGGTGCCGCCGTCTTTACGCGGCTTGATGAGGTGTTCCGGAACGGGCCCTTCTATCTCCCGCGCCAGTCCCGGCACAACGATACCGATTTGCCCTCCCGGCTGGAGGAACTTGTGGAATGAGGTCAGGTAAAGGTCGTCCGTGCCGTAGTATTGATACGAATCCAGGCTAACGATAGCGTCGAAGAAGCCCTCGGCATAGGGCAGAGCGTGCGCTTCGGCGTGTATGGGATAGATTTGCTTTTCCAATCCGGCCTCTTTAATACGCTGCCAGTTTTCCGTGGCGCTTATCCAGAGGTCGTTAGCCCAGACCTGCACCCCGAACTCTTTAGCCAGGAAGACGGAGCTTAAAGCCTTGCCGCAGCCCATGTCCAGCACGCGCATGCCGGGCTTGAGGTCCATCTTTTCACAGAGCCATTCGGCCAGCCAGAGGACGTTGGGTCCCATCCACCCCTTCAGTACCCATTCCGGGTCGTATTTAGCCGACCGCGGGAAGCGGGCGTTTTTAAGCAGTTCTTTCATTCTTTTTTTAGTGATACTCATGGTATTCCTCCTTTTTATCTTAACAATCATTTATCGAGCAGCCCATCGAGGGGAAAGGGCGGCAGGGCTACCGGCCGTACCGCCAGCGATAGCAGCGCCATCTCGTTATCGTCCCCGGCGATTCTATTTTCTTTCAAAGCACCGCAAGTGACGCAACGGTGGATGATTACCCACTCCTTTCCCCGCCGGACGGAAATAGCGATCGGCTCCATGACGCCGCCGCAGGAAGCAGCGCGGTCGCCCGCCTGTTTGTCTAAGTGTACGCTCCGCAGGCACCGGGGGCAATGGTTGCGGTGCGCTGTCCCCGGGGCATCCTCGTTTACGGTTTGCCCGCAATGCCGGCAGGTGAATTGCCCTGTTTTATCTTTACGATTAGCTTTCGAGTATTTTTCGTCCACACAAATATTCCTTATCTAACCAGATTTGTGAATAGAAATAAAAAACCGCGGCGCTGTCACACCCGCGGTTGGTATCAGGGACTATATTTGTTTCCAGGATTTCTAAGCAAAAAGCCGCTCCCGGAGGAACGGCCAGATTACTTAAACCGGTGTTAGAAAAGTCTGGTTTTAAGCCTGCCGGGGTGTGACAGCGCTAGGTACGGTTTCTCTGACTTGAGCTAACATCAACACCCCACTTTTCGCTTTGATTTTCGGGGCAATCATATCACGAGCTCGTACCGGTGTCAAGCCGCGGGACTAGTGTCCATTCGTATTTTAATTGCCGGTTATGGTATTGTAATAATATCCCACAGAAGAAAGACACGCCAATGATTCGGCAACCCCGTGTTTTTTACGGCTGGTATATACTCGGCGTTATGATTATCGCCATGATGCTGGTCTACGGCATCAGGACTTCATTTTCCGCCTTTTTCCCCCATATCCTCGATACTTTCCACTGGTTCCGCGGCAGCACCGCTATTATGCTTTCTTTAAATATTTTTGTGTACGGACTGACCGCGCCGGTGGCCGGCAGCCTGGTCGACCGCTGGAAGCCGAGGGTGGTGGTGGTTATCGGCATATCCGTGCTGGCGCTGGCTACGGCGGGATGTTACTTCGGCCGCGAGCTATGGCATTTTTACATACTTTTCGGCGTGCTGGCGCCTATCGGTTCCGCCTTCTGCGGTTCGCCCGTCCTGAATGCCGCCATCATCAACTGGTTCGACAAAAGACGGGGTCTGGCGATAGGGCTGGGCCAGATAGGGGGCGGTCTGAGCTTCGTCTACGTTATGCTCATCGAGTGGGTGAACACGCACTGGGGCTGGGAGTATTCGTTCCTCGTAATGGGCGGCCTGGTGATAGTAATATTACTGCCGCTTTATCTCATCTTCTATTACGTCCGTCCGGAAGATAAGAAGATGAAAGCTTATGGTTCGGACGAGTTACAAACAGGTGAAGTAGTACCAAAGGTTACGGCGGGACCGGACTGGACGTTAAAAAGCGCCTTTAAGACTTACCAGCTCTGGCTGCTGGTATTTTCCGATTTCTGCTACTGGGGCATCGGCAACTACCTGGTGATAGCGCACCAGATAAAATTCGCCGAGGATGCCGGCTACAGCAGCCTGGTGGCGGCATCGGTTTTCGCGCTGTTCGGGATTGTATCTATCGTGGGACAGGTGGGCGCTTTTATTTCTGATATAATCGGGCGGGAAAAGACGGCGCTGATAGCGGTGGTCCTCCATATGGGCGGTCTCTTCGCTTTAATGTCTGTCCATGGCACGTCTCAGCCGTGGTTGTTATATATTTATGCCGTCTGCTCCGGCTTCGCCACGGGGATGTTTTCTCCCACCATCATCGTGGGCGCCGCGGATATCTTCCACGGGAAAAACATCGGCGCGATATCGGCCTTATTGCTTACGGGGGTCGGTTTCGGCGGCGCCATCGGGCCGTGGCTGGGCGGCTATATCTACGATGTCTCGGGCAGTTATAACACCGCCTTCATCATCAGCATCATCGCCATCGCCCTGGCCGGCATCAGCTTCTGGATAGCCGCGCCGCGGCATGCCGCACGACTGCGTCAACAAAGACTGGGTTCCAGTTAACTATTGAATCAGGACTTTTTTGACCGTGGCTAACGCCGATTTCTGGTCTGATACCATATTCTCAGATTTCATTAAGGTGCGACGCCTCCTGACACCACCAGCACCTGACCGACGATATCGCTGGCGGCGTCCGAAGCCAGGAAAGTTACCGCATTGGCGACGTCCTGCGTGGTGGTCAGACGCCTTATGGGCAGGTTCTTGGGGAAATTCTCCAGCATGCCGGGAGGTGCATTCTTAGCAAAGCCGGTATTGGCCGGGCCGGGAGAAACACAGTTTATGTTTATCCCTTCCGGGGCGGCTTCCTTGGCGACCCCCATGCTGAAGGCGATAACGCCCGCCTTGGCGGCGGCGTAGCCGGCGGTGAACATCCCGCCGTTGATGCCGGCGCCGGAGGTAATGTTCACTATCTTGCCGCTCTTTTGCTTGATCATCAGCGGCAAGACGGCGGCCGTGCCGTTGCGGGTGCTCCTGAGGTTGACGTTGATATCGAAGTCCCAGTCCTTATCGGTCATCTGGAGGAAGGGGCGGGGCGGGGTGCAGCCGCCGGCGTTGTTCACCAGGATGTCTATCCTACCGAATTTTGCTAATACGTTCTGGAGCATGGTATCCCATTCAGAAGTACTGGTGACATCAGCTTTAACGGCCAGGGACCTGCGGCCGAGCTTTTCCACCGCGGCGGCAGTTTTTTCGGCGCCTTCGAGGTCGAGGTCGTTGACGGCAACATCGCAGCCTTCTTTAGCCAGCTGTAGAGCTATCGCCTTGCCGAAGCCGATCTGGCTGCCGGCGCCGGTGACCAGGGCTACTTTACCTTTTAGACCGAGTTCCATATATGCCTCCTTGGAGATTTATAGCTAATAATTGTTTTAACAAAATAATTCATCGCTGGATAGCTTTGAATTGTTTTTATCGTTATGTTAAGCGGTGCAATAATATCCGGTGAACTGGAAACCCGCCGTCCAATTCTCTATAATATCTTAACGTGTTAAGGGAGGCAAATATGATCAACCGAAAGCAGCTAACGAAAATAGTCGGCGCGGATAATGTCAATGCCGACCCGGCTATACTGGAAAAATACTCCCGCGACCTGAGCTTTGTCAAACCGATAAAGCCGGAATACGTAGTAAAGCCGAAAAACGCCGATGACGTGGAGAAGCTGGTCGGCCTGGCCAGGGAGACCGGGACGCCGCTCGTGCCGGTAAGCTCCGGCCAGCCGCACTTCCGCGGCGACACCGTTCCCGGCGTTGGGGGAGCCGTTATCGTCGACTTATCCGGCATGAAAAAGATTATCCGGGTCGACCGCTATAATCGGGTAGCCATGTTCGAGCCGGGGGTAACGTTCGGTCAGCTCATCCCGGCCGTGGCTAAAGAAGGGATGCGACTCAACATACCTCTCCTGCCCCGCCGGAGCAAGTCGGTCGTGGGGAGCATGCTGGAGAGGGAGCCGGTGGTCATGCCCAAATACCACTGGGATATCGCCGACCCGCTTTGCGATGTAGAAGTGGTACTGGGGAGCGGGGCATTGTTCCGCACGGGGGCCGCCGCCGGGCCGGGGACGCTGGAAGAGCAGTGGGGAGTCGGCGGGGCACAGAAGGAGGCGGCCGGGCCGTCCTCGGCTTCCTGGTACCGGATTATCCAGGGCTCGCAGGGGACGATGGGGATAGTCACCTGGGCCTCGGCACGCTGTGAAATACTCCCGAAACTGGAAGAGCCTTTCCTCGTCGGCTCGGCGGACCTGGGAAAAATCATGGAGATAGTCCACTGGCTGATGAGACTCCGCCTGGTCAACGAATGTTTCGTTTTGAACAGCACCGACCTGGCCACCATCATGGCGAAGGGGAAGCCGGATGAATACTACAAGATGAAGGGCTCCCTGCCGCCCTGGATACTCTTTTATAACGTCGCCGGTTACGACTATCTACCAGAGGACCGGGTAAAGGGGCAGGTCCTGGATATTAAAGAACTCGCCCAGAGAATCGGCCTGGAGCCAGTACAGTCGCTGGGCGGGGTCTCCGCCTTCGAGGTGCTTAAAACAGTGCAGGGGCCGTCACGGGGACTGTACTGGAAGGCGCCGGCGGGCTGGTCGTGTCAGGATATCTTCTTTATAACCAATTTCCAGAAAGTACAAGAACTCATCGACACCATGTACGCCGTCGTCAACGAATCACGCTTCACGACCGCCAATATGGGCGTCTACGTCCAGCCCATCGTCCAGGGCGTCAATTATCACGTCGAGTTCAACCTGTTCTATCAACTATTCAACCGGGTCGAGGCGGAAACGGTGCGGGCTCTATCCGTCAGCGCCGTGAGAAAGCTCATGGACAGAGGGGCTTTCTTCTCAAGACCTTACGGCGAAAGCACCGCGATAGTTATGAATAGAGACGCCGCCACCGTGGCCGCCTTGAAAAAGGTCAAAACGATACTCGACCCCGAAGATATTATGAATCCCGGCAAGCTGTGTTTTTAACTAAAAAACCAGGAGGAAACAAGATGGCACTGGAAGATTTAAGGAACGAGATGGAGACGTGCCGCCGGTGCTCCGCCTGCAAGTTCATGCCCCTGGAAAAGGTGGCGGGCTACCAGCCGGTCAATGTCTGCCCGAGCATATCGCGGTATAACTTCCACACCTATTCGGGCGGCGGGAGGATGGTCAACGGGGTGGCGCTGCTCGAAAAGAGAATCGATTTCTCCCCCAAGTTCATGGAGGTGATGTATAACTGCCAGATGTGCGGCGCCTGCGACGTCTCCTGCAAGTACGCCATGGACATGGAGGTCATGGAGCCGATTTACGAGACCCGCATCAAAGCGGTCGCCGAAGGGCATACCAACCCCGCCCTCGATAAGGTCATCACCAGCCTGCGGAAGCAGGGCACGATGGTGCCGGGGGCGAAAGCTAAACGCGGCGAATGGGCGGCGGGACTGAATTTGAAGGATTGTACTAAAGAAAAAGTCGATGTTATTTATCACGTCGGCTGCCAGACCAGCTTTAATAAAGAGATGTGGAAGCTGGCGCAAGCCACGGTAAAACTGTTGCAGAAAGCGGGAGTAGAGTTCGGCATCGCCGGGGAGAACGAGACCTGCTGCGGGGGGAAGGCCTACCAGATGGGCTACCGGCAGGACTTCATCGCCCAGGCAAAAAAGAACATGGCGATGATAAAGAAATCGGGAGCCAAAACGCTGGTGACCGGCTGCGCCGACGGCTACCACGCCTTCAAGGTGCTTTATGATAAATTCGGCCTCAAAGGTAAGCTCGAAGTACTGCATATCACGGAGTATCTCGCCCGGTTGATTAAAGACGGTAAACTTAAGCCGAAGAAAAGAGTTGACATAACGGTGACCTACCATGACCCGTGCCACCTCGGCCGGCTGGGAGAGCCCTGGATACACTGGAAAGGCGTCGAGGTGCCGGGGCATATACGGATCTTCGAACCGCATAAGGAGTTCCGGCGGGGCACCTACGGCGTTTACGAGCCGCCGCGGGACGTCCTCAAGAGCATACCGGGGCTGAAGCTGGTGGAGATGGGGAGGATAAAGGAATACACCTGGTGCTGCGGGGCGGGGGGCGGCGTGAGCGATTCCAACCCGGAATACTCCCTGTGGACGGCCGCGGAAAGAGTTAAAGAGGCGGAGGCCACCGGGGCAGAGGGTATAGCTACCACATGCCCCTGGTGCATTAAGAACTTCAATGAAGCGACTAAAGCGAGGGGCAGCGGCCTGAAAGTTTACGACGTCATCGAGCTGTTAGAGAAATCGATTTAAAGGAGGGCGGAAGAAATGGCTCTGGCAAGAGATTTTTATAAAGCTTTGGAGGGCATACTGGGGCCGGAAAACGTTTCCGAAGACCCCGTCGTCACGGAGTCGTATTCTTTCCCTATCCGCAAAAAGACGATGCCGGAAAAGGTCACCTATATGCCCAGGTTCGAGGCGGTAACGCTTCCCGCCAGCACCGCCGAGGTACAGGCGATCGTCAGGCTCTGCAATAAACACAAGGTGCAGTATAAAGCATCGAGTACGGGCTGGCTCTACTGCGACCCCGTCAAGCCGGGCTGCATAAAACTCGACCTGCGGCGGATGAACCGCATCCTGGAAATCAATGAAAAGAGCATGTACGCCGCCGTCGAGCCTTACGTCATCGGGGCGCAGCTACAGGCGGAGCTGATGAAGCGCGGGCTCACCTGCAACCAGTGCGGCGCCGGCGCCAACTGCTCCATTATGCCGCTGGCGTCGCACGTCGGGCTGGGGCACATGAGCCAGAGCGGCAGCTATACGGAAAGAAATTTACTGGCGGTGGAGTGGGTGACCGGCGACGGGGAAATCGTCAAGCTGGGCTCGCTGGGGTCGGTGGGGGAGTGGTTCAGCGGGGACGGGCCGGGGCCATCTTTACGTGGCATCATCAGGGGAAATACAACGCCGCTGGCCGGGCTGGGGGTGTTCACGGCGGGGGCGGTGAAAATTTATCACTGGGCGGGGCCCGCCAGCTTCCCGGTGGAGGGCGTCTGCCCGCAGTACCGCCACCCGGAGATGCCGCCCAACATGATGATACGCTACCTCTCTTTTAAAGACATCGAGGCCACGTTCGAGGCGGTGCGGCGTATCGGAGAGGCGGAAATCGGTTATACGCTGATGGGCTTCAACGCCGCCATGATGGCTTCCAATATCGCCACGGACAACCAGGAAGACCTCGACTATCTTAAAAAATTCGCCAGTCAGGTCCAGGGGGTGGGGTTCCTCCTGATAATCGTTGGGAACTCGGCGAGGGACTTCGACTACAAGAAGCGGACGCTGGAGTTAATTATGGCCGAGACGGGGGCGCTATCTCTTAAAGATGTCGAGGACCCGGTCATGGGCGCGGGCTTTCTCTGGCGTTTCATCAGGATTACCGGCTCCATCAGGGAGACCTCCCGCGCGACGGGGTGGGGCGGCGGCACGGTGGGCGGGTCGGATGTTTTCCCTCTAATGACCCGCTATATACTGCATACCTCTAGCCTCAAGCAGAAGCTCATCGACGAGGGGCTGATCATGGACGACTTCATTCACCCGTTTATACAGTCGATCGAGCACGGCCACACCGGCCACGGGGAAATTCTCATACGCTACAATCCGGCCGGCCCCGACCATATCCAGAAGGTGCAGGGGATGCTCAGCCGCGAGGCAAATAAAACAGCCATCGAAGGGCGATTCGGGGTGCCGCACCATGTTTGGTCCGACGCCCTGCACGACATGTACGGGCCGCACGCCATGAACTACCACAAGCTTTTAAGGAAGATAAAAGCCCACTTCGACCCCAACCAGGCCTCGGAAGCCTCCAACTATATCACGGCGAAGGAGGAGTAAAGAGGGAGGATAAAATCCCTCTT
>CAZEUJ010000049.1:0-13448 GCA_964514525.1 uncultured Dehalococcoidaceae bacterium | reverse complement strand
AAAATAGCCCCGGTCAGCACCGCCAGAGGCAGTAGAAAACGGTGGTCGGCGCCCCATATCAGCCGGACGGCGTGGGGGATAATGATGCCCACGAAGCCGATTGTCCCCACGAAGGAAACGCTGGCGGCGGTAATCAGGGTAGCCGCCGCGAGCAGGATTAACTTGAGCCTCTCCACGTTGACCCCCAGCTGCTGCGCCTGCTCCTCGTCGAGCTGCATAACGTTGAGCATCCGGGCGAAAACGATAATGACCGCCGTTCCTGCGGCCACGTAAGGCAGGACGATTCTAATTTCCGACCACTGGCTCAACGAGAAGCTGCCCATCAGCCAGAAAATGATGCCGTGCATTTTATCGCCGCTGGAGATGATGAGATAAGAAACGATTGACCCCAGCAGGGCGCTGAGCGCCACCCCCGCGAGGATCAGCGTGGTCACGGGTAGGGTCTTGCCCACCCGCGCCAGCAGGTACACTGTAGCCGTGCTCAGCAGCGCCCCGATGAAAGCGAGCAGTGGGATCAGACCGAACCCGGCAATATTCCAGGTGACGGGTAGCAGGAAGCCGATGACGGCCCCCAGCGAAGCCCCCTGGGCAACTCCGATAAGGTAGGGGTCGGCGAGGGGATTGCGGAAGAGCCCCTGGTAGGTTGCCCCGGCGATGGCCAGAGCGGCGCCGACCAGTCCGGCGAGGATGACACGAGGCAGGCGTATATCCAATACGATGGTGGCGATGGAGCTCTGCCAGGTCTGGGTAATATCCACGAAAGGCAAACTATCTGCCAGGATGTTGAATGTCGTTGAAAACGGTATGTTCACGCTGCCGATGCTGGTGGCCATGGCGATGACCACCAGCAATAAAGCCAGCAGCCCCAGGATGCTGTAAAGGCGGGTACGCCTTCCTGAAGGATATGTGCCGGCCGATTCTATGGCGGTATGAACAGACGACATTAACAAATCCTCATGCGGCTTACTCAAATAGCTCCGGGTGGATGCTTCGGGCAAATGCCTCTAGGCCTTCGACGATGCGGGGACCGGTGCGGCCGGAGATATCGAGATGGATTCCGTATACCCTGCCGTTCTTTATGGCGTCCGTGTCATTTAGCCTGGGTTCCGTCTCGAAAAACTGCATGGTTATTTCCACGTCGATACCCATACCGACCCCCGCAATTATCACCTGTGGGTTCCTGGCGATGAGCTCCTCCAACTCCACGATCGCTGCGCCGGAGACCTCCTCGAAGAGGTTCTTGCCGCCGGACATTTCAATCATCTCGTTAATGAGGGTATCCCCGCCCGAGGTCATCAGGGGGTCGTGCCAAACGAGATAAAAAACCGATACGCGTTCGCTTTCACTCAGGTCTTTCGTTTTATCGGTGATAGCGGCGACGCGCTCGCGCATATCATTCAGGAGCTCATCGGCCTTATCTTCGGTGCCGGTAATCTCTCCAACCATCCGGATGCTGGCGAATATCTGGTCGAAGTTAGCCGGGGCCAGTGTTACCACCGTTAGCCCGTGGCTTTCAAGTTGAGGTATGATTTCAGCCTTGTGTATGGAATCGGCCAGTATCAGGTCGGGATTTACTGCTAAAATCTGTTCGATATTGGGCGTGTCGTAACGGCCGATATTGGGTATTAACGCTGCCTCCGGCGGGTAATCGCTGTAATCGGTAACGCCGACGATGCGCTCACCGAGGCCGAGTGCGAAAAGGATTTCGGTATTAGCCGGTGCTAGGGAGACGATTCTCTGGGGGTCGGTGGTCTTAAGCGTGACGGTTCTTCCCAGCTGGTCGGTGATGATGGCAGGTGCCGGCGTCGTTGTTTCCGGTTCCGATGCGCAGGAAACAAGAAGACCTGAAAACAGTATGGCAGCCAGACAGATTAGACCAAGTTTTTTCATTTTACATCCTTTCTTTCTAAAAAAATCACCCCTCGCTTTTTTCTAGCCAAGGGGTGATAACGACTCAATAAAAAGTCCTACCACTTCCCCGCGAAGTACTGTAGGCTATTCGGGGCTGGCGTTCTGGCTCAGGATTCTTCCCGGGAAGGATCCATCACAGCGGCGCGGCCGCGTCGGGTTCTCACCGACTTGCCTTCCAGTTAGGCCCTCGCTCACGCTCGGGCGCCCCGGTACTGATATTCTGTTGTGATACCAATATACAATATGCGGAATAAAAAATCAAGTCATAATGACAAGTGTATATGTATTTTGTAAAAGGTTGTAACCTCACCCCTGCCCCTCTCCAGCCTGAATTATCATTAAAAACCTGACTTCTTACGGGCTGGAGAGGGGAGTAAAAGAGAGAGGGGGCGCAGCCCCCTCTCAAATTCTTTCCCCCTCTCAAACATCACCAAAAACGTGCTCATAAAATAAAACAGTTTGAGAGGGGGACAAAGAGGGTGAGGTCATTGCCCTGTTTAAGAGGGTGATAAGGGGTGAGGTTAACAAGTGACGACGAAATACCAATAGGACTATAAACAATAGTTCGCTATTCGAGAGTAATAAAGACTAGGTCGGTAAAACTAGAGAGGGTTAATTTGGTGAGTGCGTCTTAGCTTGGCCCGGATACGGGCTATGAACGGCCTGATACCGAAGGGGATACGGATATAATCATCGGCTCCGTGGGACAACGCCTCCTGCATCGTTTCCGCTTCATATTCCGTACTGAGCATAATGATAGGGACCTTGGAATGCTTGCGTATCTGGTCAAGCATCGCAAGACTATCTTTCTCCGGATAGGCGGTGTCCAGAATAACCAGGTCAGGATTTACGCTGTCAAGCATATTCGTCGCAGCGTCGATATCCGCCACGATGATAGTATCAAAACCCTCGTTCTCCAGCGTGTTGTTTAAAAAACTCAACATATCCTGGTCTTTATCCACCAGCATGATACGCTGTCGTTCCATCATATTTGGTGGCTGGTTCTCATTCTGATATAACAGGGGTTTACTCTCGTCCTGATATAACACGAATATCGCCTTTCAATTTTGTATACCGTTGGGGAGTGAAATTTTCCACATGGGAATAACGGTCATCCAGCCGCTTGAATCTAAATGCCGGTTAACGCCTCCTTCGTTGATCGGAGGTCGGACATCATCTGGTATCGGCATATTCCTGATCAGATTCCAATCGTACTTCGCATTCGCCCCGTGCGATTGCCGGAATCGTCTCATATTTTCCAGGTGACGGTTGAATGATTTTGCGTCGTTCCAGACTAGTATCATTTTTGGGTCTCATTATCACAATACCGAATACAGCTTACAAATATGTCACAAAAAATATTTGGATTGTCGCAAAATAATCACGGTTAGCTGTCGATGAGGATAAAAAAAGAGGTATTTTCAATCAAAATGGTCGTAAATAGATGTGATTCTCAGAGAAAGGCAGGCTTAATCCGTGATTATTTGTGATATTTAGCTATGATTCCAGGGGCTTGGACATGATGTAGCCTATCCCCGGTCTGGTAAGGATATAAGTCGGCCTCTTGGCATCATCTCCCAGTTTTTTCCTGAGCCGGGCGATATTGACCTGGAGGAGATGGGGGGCGCCCATGTATTCTTCGCCCCAGACCTTGTCCAGCAGCTGGTCGGGGGTAACGACGCGCCCGGCATTTAGGGAGATGTAGGATAGCAATTTGTATTCCGTGGAGGTAAGTTTCAGTTCCGAATTATTGACCATGACCCGGCGTGATGCGAAATCTACCAGGAGGTCCTTGTAACGAAAAATAACATCCTGGGGCCGCTCTTTGGTCCCGACGCGGCGCAGTATCGCGCGTACGCGCGCGGCTAACTCACTCGCGGAGAATGGTTTGGTGACATAGTCGTCGGCGCCGATATTTAGTCCCTCCACTTTCTCTTTATCGTCGCCTTTCGCGGTCACCATGATTATCGGGACCTGAGAGAATTCTCGGATCCGCTGACATACGGTATATCCGTCCATGTCCGGCATCATAATATCCAGGAGTACCAGGTTCGGCGTCTCCTTCTCGAATGATTTTAGGGCCATATCCCCACTATTGGCGATGATAACCTGGAAGTTCTCCAGTTCCAGCATGCGCTTCATCATCCGCAACATACGGATATCGTCATCAACTACCAGCACTACACTTTTCTTTGAAGACATCCCGGCACCTCTCTTTTTGTAGAAAGAAATGAGTTCCCATAATATTTATCATTTAGCACCAGCTTTCACCGTCGCCCGTTTAGGAGCCTTTATTTTGCTTATCGGGAGGGTAAACTTAATGGTACTACCCTTGCCCATGACACTCTCTGCCCAGATTCTCCCGCCGTGCGCTGACACCAGCCTCTGGCAGATGTATAGGCCCAGCCCCATGCCGTTAACGCCTGAGTACACTCTTTGTTCGATGCGGTACATCCGGTCGAAGATATTGGTCAATTCCTCCGCAGGTATGCCGGGTCCATGGTCGGTAACACTGATGAGCAGTTCGCTGCCTGTTTGTTCCGCTGATATCTCTATATCCGTGCCCGGCGGAGAATACTTGATGGCGTTGTCGATAAGGTTATCCAGGACCTGGCGGATACGCTTGGCGTCGATGTTTGCTTTGGGTAATCTCTTGCTGTCACTGGCCAAAACATGGTGCTGATCATCCCGGATATTAGCTTCTGCGGCTACCTTCTGGATAAGTTGCGTAAGGCTGACTGGTGTCTTTTCCAGATTGAGGAGTCCTGCCTCCAGGCGCGACGTATCCAGCAGGTTGTCGACCAGCTTCGTCAGCCGGTCGGTTGAGTTGTCGATAGATTTGAGATATTCCTTGGTTTCATCGGTAGAAAGTTTGGAGAAATAGTCGAGTATCATAGTGGAGTAGCCTTTTATCGTTGCTAGCGGGGTGCGCAGTTCGTGGGAAACCGTGGCCAGGAGGTCGCTCTTCATTTTACTCAATTCTTCGTATTCAATGACTTTTCTTTCAAGATATTTACGCTCGGTAATGTCCATCAGGCTTCCGAGGATAGCTTCTCTGCCCTCATAGTGGATGGGAGAAACCGTCTGCATGACCCATTTAATCTGCCCGATTTTATTCAGGATACGGTATTCGCAGGGATAAGGGCTGGCTTCCTGTAAAGTAAATACCATGCTTGACTTGACTACATCGATATCCTCGATGGCGACGATACTGAGTAACTCCCTGCCGAGTAATTCTGTCTTGCTAAAGCCGGTTATCTTCTGTAATTGAGGATTGGCATACTGTAACCTCTCATCCTGCACGATATAAATGCCCAGGGACGAGCTCTGATAAATACTCTGGAGCAGTTCTTGAGATTGTTTTTGTTCGGTAATGTCGGTCGTCACCGCAATGAAACATGGTTCACCGGTAAAATCGATAATCTCGGCTGAAATCAGTACGTTGCGCAGCTCGCCCGATTTGATACGTAAGACGATTTCCTCGTTTCTAACCTTCCCTTTTTCTCTGAGCAGCTGGAATAGCTTATTCCGCTCTTCTGGATTCGGCCAGAAATTTAGCTCCAGCGTACTCTTGCCGAGCATTTCTTCACGGGTATAGCCGATAATACGTCTGGCGGCGTCGTTTACTTCGATAAACCTGCCGTCTTTCAGGGTGGCAATGGTTATGCCGTCCGGAATGGTACGGAAGGCTTTGGAAAATTTCTCCTCCGATTGTCTTAAGGCGTCTTCGATAGAGATGCGCGCGATGATACTACCTACCTGGGCGCCGATGGTCTCCAGACAGTCCCTGCCCAGCGGCGGGATAGAGTCGCGCGTGTGTGAGGCCACGTTAATACAGGCGATGACCTCCCCCTCGTATTTTACAGGGACGAAGCCGAGTGCCTGCAACCCTTCCCCGTGTAACGGGTCATTTACGGGGAGGCCCAGTTCCTGAAATTTCATGTATATCGGTTTCCCTGCCATGACAAGACGAGCATTAGGTGCATCGGCGCTATAATGCGATGCGGCCTTGATGAACTCCAGAGATAGCCCCTGATGTTGTACCAGGTTTAGCTCCCCGGTTTTTTTATCGACCGAATATATACCGCCGCAGTCCATTTCGGAAACGGTAATTGCTGCTTCCAGGCAATATTTGAAGGCTTTTTGTAGAGAGTTCGTCGCGCTGAGTAGCATCCCCAGGTTGCGTTCGATGATGATATTCTCCTCCGCCTGCCCGTGTTCGGCGATTGCCCCCAGGCGCTCGGCGACGGCGTCCAGCAGCAATCTCTCTTCTTTGGAAAACACCCCATCTTCCGTAACCGGTGGCGATTTGGTGTAACCGATCTCCACCGTTCCTACTTTTGACCCCAGTACGATAATATCCGCGGTGATTTTTTGTTCCGTCTTATGATAGTTCGCCGTCTTGAAATTTTCGCCATTCAGGGTGATCCGGGCAAAAGCAATGTCAGGGTGTTGGAAAGCTTTGGGGATGATATTGACTATCTCGTAAAACTTTTCTTGCACCGTGGTATCCGGCGTTCCGGTAATACTGGCAATGTCATAGAGGCATCTTAACTCTTTCACGCGCTTGTCTAGGGCAAGTTCCATCTTATTACGTTCGTATCTCTCTATAGAATCCCATTTACCGCCGCGGTTGATAAGCGCGAACTGGTGGGCGCTGACCGCGTCGATAATTTCCGGTGCTCCGCATTTGTCTAATGAAATGCTACAGATGGTAAGGTTTTTATTGGCGCTATCCTTATCTAATCTGCCCAATTCAATGATCGGCGGCCAGTATTTTTTATCTAGCCAGTTCATGTCAAATGTGCATCTCAAGCCGTCATAACCGTGGGAGATAGCCAGGTTTAGTTTCATCAACCAGGAATCGGCCATTCTTGGCATGGCCAGCGAGCCGTCTTTAAAGTACCATTCCGAATAAGGAATAATCTCAAGCTGTCCCTTTTCGAGATATTTGTCCATATTAAATACGGACTTTCTCAAAGCCCTTTCCGCGGCCTCCTTATTAAGGGGTTCGGAGGCAATCCACAGGCAACACTCATTGTTTTTCAATCCCGCTTTGAAATAGGGCACGAGGATATCAATCAATTCGTCCACATTCCGGTAGAACAGGCAGATGCGAGCACCCCAGGGAACATCGCCGATAATGTCGATGCCCGATTTTCGACTCTCTTTTTCCGTTTTATTGACGCTGATAACCATATCTAAATTATTGTCACCGCTCTAATATTAACGAATCGTAGCGATTTCGTCAAGTGTCCAAAATAGGTGAATTGTATGCTTTATGGCAATAATGACCATTATCAGTCCCCAGAAGCAGTGCTTGAAGGCGAGCCGTCCTGTATCATCTTTCTGTCCAGTCTATTTGTTTATAATAATCTCAAATGTAATTTTATTGAGAGTGGTAAATTGGTCTGCGGTCGCGTTATCTCCAGGTATGATTGAATTGGTTTCATCCAGTTCGTTGATGCGTACATCAAGGAATGCCCCTGTTAGCTCCAGGGCAACGGCGTAATCTACCACCGAGAAAACGCTATCGGTTTCGCCGTGCACGGTGATCAGATTATTATCAATTTCTATCGACGTAAGATAGGTAGCCGGCGGCAGGGCCTCGGTAACCGTCTGTAAATCGCTAGTAAAGATGCCACGGTTCTCCAAAAGACTCTGGTTGGCCGCTTTCAATGCTTCAGTATTGGCTGTTATTTGCTGGATGGCATTATCGGTCTGAGCGTTTTCTTCGCTGATGAGTCTGGCCAGATTAAGCTCCCGGCTGATTTCGCTGAACTCGGTTTGCTGTCGGACATTTTCCGCTTTAAGCTTGTCCAGGGACTGGTATAGCGGGAAAACGAGGACAATAGCCATCGCCAGAAATGCCCGTAATAATATGTATCCGGTAGGTAAAGGTTTTGGTCGGGTTTTCCGGTATTTATCGGAGAAAATATTGATATTAATATCGTGGAAACGATTGGTTTCGCCTCCGGCGACTGCTTGAGGCGGAATCTTCTTGAGGGCCAGCCCAATATTGGCGGTATATGAGGCAACGGGCAGTTCCGGCGGGGAATCTACCGGAGCGACCAGTGACTCTACAGGGTATTCTGTCTCGGACTGTAAAAGACCGCTAGCCGGTGTTTGTAACGCTAGGTCGCCGGTCAGCAATAGAGGTATTGCCGGATTCAACTTGCTCTCCGGATGGCGACTCTGGTAAAAAGTCGCCGTTTTAGTCAATTCATCGGCCAGTCGTTTAATGTTATCTTCAAGGGTGGCTCCTTCGCTCCTGGGGCTTATGGTGTGTATCACCGCGGGGATGCCATCGGCAATGAAGATAATGTCGAAACAGTCGGGTTCTATGTTGACGACGATGGCGTCTCTCCGGCTGGCGGCCCTGGCCAGCGCCAGCGGCTTTAAGTCCATGAGATAAGGTTCGATGCCGGCGATTTTAAGTGTCTCGACCAGAGCGTCCACATAATTCCTTGGCACGCCCAGGACGAAGTATGTCTGTTCCTCTCCCTGGCCGGGCAGGAGCTGCCAGGAAAGATAAAGCTCATCGAGAGGCAGAGATATTTCTTGTTTAGCGGCGCGCCGGATAGCCTCATCGAGGAGGTCCGGTTTCATCCGAGGCATGTTGAGAAAACGATAGGTGAAGGATAGTCCGCCCAGGCTGGTGATAACCCTTTCTCTGGGTATTTTGGTTGATTTGAATAGTGAGGCGATAGCCTCACCGACGGCCTGCGGTTGGAGAATCAGGCCGTCCCGGACCATGCCGCTCGCCAGCATCAGGTTACCCCAGTTCTTAACCTGCCTTCCCTTCATTGAAAGGACTTTGATGCTTTGGCTGCTGATGCTCAGGGTTACGTACATTTTATTCGACCTTTTCTGTCTCGGCCGTTGCGGGAGACCGGGCATAGACGGCTATTTCCAGCCTGGCTTCAAACGGTGTCGTGGCATTTTCTACGGATATATCGGTCAGCCGGTCGACTATCAGGGATTCGATGATGAGTGTCGGCGGTTCGCCGGTTTCCAGACGGTTGATAAAGTCGCCCAGATTTGTAAAGTCTCCGGTGGCGGTAACACTCAGTCGGAATACCGAATAATCATGGTTGCTGATGTTCTCTATCGTCCATGGCTGTGTTATCAGCGGTATCGCTTTAATTCCCACATCGTCGGCGAGTCTGAGGATGGTATTGATTATCCCGGTCGTATTCAAGATATCGGGGAAAGATTTTTGTGCCTCGGTAAAGCTGCTCTGCGCTTCAATAAGCCGCTGGTCCAGGTCGGCGGGGAACTGAGGTATCTGCGCCAGTATCTGTGCCGCCTCGTCCGTCCGTGGCGCTAGCGCTTTAATCTCCCGGCGCTGTTTAAAGTAGTCCGTTACCATGAGGTAATAGACCACGATTAGTACCAGCACCAGTATGGTGATAAGCCATTTTTGAGTTTTCAGATTAGCCTCTCTTTAAAATACTTTATTCGGAGAAATTTATAGAGTAAACCCAGTATTGCCAGGTTGACCAGGGTAATGCAGGTCAGAAAAGCATTACTCAGAGCTACCGAATCAAAATCCGTCTCATAGCCTCCTTCTTCATTCAATCAGCCACGAGATAATGTTGGCGGTGGTGTTATCGGTGGTGACGAATGCGCGGATAGTCCTATCGCCGGCGGTAGCCATGATTTCGTAGGCGGCTGAACCTCCGGACGTGGCTATTTCCACGGTCTTCACAAAGCCGTCGCTGCCAGGACCGCGGTAAGCTATAGCGTAAATATTTACCGACGCATTGATGATGACCGGTTTGTAACTGCTTGAAGCATCGAATTGCATAGTGTCGGTAACGGAGCCGGCGATATCCCCGCTAGCGGAAATCGATATCGTTTTCAGGTCGCCCCGGTTACCCGGACCGCGATAGGCTATGGCATATATGTCGTTCGATACGTTGATGATTCGAGGTTCGTAGCTGTAATTATCGAACGAAAAACTATCGATTACCCCATTTCCGATATCGCCGTCGGCGGCAATCGTAACCGTTTTGAGATAGCCCGCGGTGTTTGTGCCGCGGTAAACTATGGTATAAATATTACCCGATATGTTAATCATGGATGGCTCGTAACCATTGGCATTATCAAATTCCAGCGTATCGATTACCGAGTTGCCGATATCGCCGTTGGCGGCGATGGATACCGTTTTCAGGAAGCCGCCATTACTGGCGCCGCGGTAGGCTATAGCGTAGGAATTTCCTGATACGTTAATGATGGATGGTTCATAGCCGTTAGCGGTGTCATATTCCAGCGTATCGATTACCGAGTTACTGATATCTCCGTTAGTGGCTATAGATACCGTTTTCAGGAAGCCGTCATTACTAGCGCCGCGGTAGGCAATAACATAGACATTTCCTGATACGCTAATAATGGACGGCTCATAGCCATTAGCGTTGTCAAATTCCAGCGTATCGATTACCGCATTGCCGATATCGCCATTAGCGGCGATGGATACCGTCTTCAGGAAGCCATCATTGCTCGTGCCGCGGTAGGCGATACCATAGACATTTGCTGATATGAGTATTATGCGTGGTTCATAGCCATTAGCGGTATCGAATTCCAGCGTGTCTATTGTCGAATTCCCGATTTCGCCATCGGCGTTAATTGAAATAGTCTTGAGAAATCCGTCGTTATTTGTACCGCGGTAAGCTATGGCATATATATCACCGGATATGTTGATAATAGACGGCTCGTACCCGTTGGATTTGTCGAATTCCAGGGTATCGATAGGCGGTTCGATAATATCCCCGGCGAAGCTGCCCCCGCCGGTGGCATTGGCCGTTACGGTGATACTGGTAGCCACGCCGTTAAGTTGTTCATCCAGCTGGTATGTCACTTCATCTCCAGGCTGGGTGAACTGTTCGGCCAGGCCTCCTCTAATAAGACTCCAGATAGCGTGCTCCACTCCGGCATCGCAGGCGCTCTGTTGGGAGATTGCCTCGCCATAGACTCTTGAGCCGATGAGGTCGCTGCCGGCCAGCCCCAGAAACGGTGCCACTACCAGCGAGCCTATCGTCAGGGCGAGTATCGCCAGGGGGAGGGCTTGACCATTCTGGCTGTTCATCATCCTGTCTCCGCCGGCCTCAGATAGACTTGGTATGTCCCGTTTTCGCTAACGCCGTATCGCCCCGGTGGGGAAGCCGTCAAAGACATCGTGACGACGCGGTTTTCAATAGAAAAATAGGCATCGGAGATATTGCGCGCCAGCGTCATCGGGTAGCCGCTGGCGGTGCGGATCATCTCCGTTCCGGATAGACCGTAGGTAATCGAGGAGTTATCCGCCATGGTGAGTGCCAGCACCGACCCTCCCGTAGCGGCTTTTGCTCCCTGCCCGTCGATATTGAACCAGTGGGCGATGTTCTCCAGTTCGTGGGTAGCGGTGAGTCGGTCATTGCCATAGCCGGAGACGGTGATTATCTGGTATATGGCCGTGCCCAGAAATACGATGATAATACCGCTCGCGGCGATAGCCACGATCAGTTCGGCAATGGTCATGCCTTTTTGTCCGTTCATCGGTTCACCTTGTAGTCTTCGACCTGTATCACTTCCTCGCCATCACGGTTGATGATGACGGTTATTTTCTGTATGTCGGAATCGGTGTTGGGCACATCGCTGACGCCGACGGATATGCTGTAGCCTTCCGGCGCGGCCACCAGCGGATAGGTGGCAGCGCCTGGGTCATAGACGTAGCTCTTGGTGTATTCCAACTGACTCTGCGCCAGCCCCTGCGCGATGGCTTCTCCATCGTGTTCGCCCACAGCGATTGACCCCGCCGAAAGGGCGGTGACGAAGGCAACCACCGCTGTCCCCAGGACAGCCACCGCCATCAGTGTTTCCACCAGCCCCAGACCCTTCTGGTGACATGCCCGGTATTTTAACCGTTTCATTTTGTTTTTTAGTGCCATGATTTTTTCTTAATGCATCGACCTTAATATTGAATAAATCGGCGTTATCATGGAAAGGGCGATAAAAATTACCACCAGTCCCACGATGACCGTGAGTACCGGTTCTATCATGGAGATAAGGATATCGATCCTGCGGCTGACCTTCTTTTCGTAGAAATCTGCCAGCGTGGCCAGCGTGCTGTCCAGAGCGCCCGTCTTCTCCCCGACGACCGCCATCTCTACAAGAAGTGGGGGGAAAAGTTTATTTTCTCCCATTGGTTGCGAGAGCCCTTCACCTTGCATGAGTTTATCCCGCACGTGGATGAATGCCTGGCGGATAACGTGGTTTGTCTTGCTTTCAATGATAAGGTCCATGATCACGGGCAGGCGCAGGCCGGCTTGCAGCAGCATCGCCGTCGTCTGGCAAAAAAATTGCATGTTGCGCTCGATGCTAATAACCCCGATGACCGGTATTTTCAGCAATGATCGGTCTCTGGCGACTTTGACAGACGGCACCCGTGAAAGAACGATAGCTAAAAGTACGAGTATTAATAAACCGCCCAGCACGTAGAGTCCACGGTCGAGGAAGAATCCGGCAACATCGATAAGCAGCTTCGTCATCCAGGGCAGCTCGGCTCCGAGTGACTTAAAGAGGTTGGTCAGCGGCGGTAGGGCTACCGTGATAAGCAGGATAGATACCCCGATGGCCATGAGCAGGATAAAAGCAGGATAAACCATGGCGCGCTTGATTTTCTGATTTGCGGTTAACTGTTTTTCCAGGTAGCTTCCGGCTTGTTTCAGCCCGGCTTCCAGGTGGCCGGCCTGCTCGCTGGCTTTTATCATCTGGCAATATGTTTTGGGAAACACTTTGGGATAAATGCTGAGTGCCTGGGAAAGAGAACTGCCTCCGCGGATTTCCTCGACCATGCTGGCGATTATCCTGATGAACGCCTTTTTCTTGCTCTGCCCCTTGAGCAATTCCAGTGCGGTAACCAGGCTGATGCCCGACTCTACTAAAGTGGCCAGTTGGGTTGAAAAATCGATTACCTCCTGGGTTTTAACGCCGAAGAGACTCGGCAGCAGTCTTTCCAGGCTCAGCCCCGGGCTCACTTCCCGGAGGCTGAGGACACGTTGATACCCGGCACGGTAGAGGGCGCCCTCCGCCAGGCTTTCCGAGGTTACCTCTATTGTGCCCTCGACGATTTTTTTATCGCTGGTATAAGCTTGATATTTGTAGGCCATTAGCCCCCCTGATATTCGTTAAATGTTTTTATGATACCTGTTAAATAATGGAAAATACGCTGCGTAGCACCTCACTGATGGATGTGATGCCTTCTTTTACCTTGAGCATCCCGTCATGCTTCATGGTCGACATTCCCTCGGCGATGGCTTGTGCTCTGATTTCACCGGCGCCGGCATTACTGCGCAGCATCTTGCGGATGGCCTCGCTCATGACCATGAATTCGAAAATGCCGGTCCGTCCGCGGTAGCCGGTGTTGGCGCAGAGGTTACACCCCGCGCCTTTAAACGATGTAGCGACTTCCTGCTTCAATTCCTGGCTAAATATATCCTGCTCTTCTCCCGATAGCTGGTAGGGAGCCCGGCAGTTGGTGCAAATACGCCGCACCA
>CAZEUJ010000048.1:0-13479 GCA_964514525.1 uncultured Dehalococcoidaceae bacterium | reverse complement strand
ACATTGATAATAAATAGAGAGATTTATGGCTGGAGAGGGGAGTTCAGTAGAGAGGGGGATTAAGGGGGTGAGCACGGAAAATCAGGCAATTACAAAAGTCATTTTTCAGAATTGTCTGAGACAAGATGAAATGATATAATTCTACGAGCAGCACTGGCGAGTTGTGTAGTGGTAGCACAGAGGACTTTGGATCCTTTAGCCCAGGTTCGAATCCTGGCTCGCCAGCCATTTGATATGTTCACAGACCCATCTTGAATGATTCCGAATATTTTATCGGCAATAAATAGCGGAGAAAGGAAATGATGGCCGGAGGGTACCTGGGGAAGCTCCTGTTCGTGAACCTTGCCACGGGGCAAATAAAGGAGGAAATACCCGATGAAAGTCTCTACCGGGACTTTATCGGAGGCTACGGCGTAGGCGCCAGAATACTGTACAGTCGACAGAGGGGCGGGGCAGACCCGCTGGGGTCTGAGAACACGCTCGGCGTCATGACCGGGCCGCTGACCGGCACCCCGACTCCTCTGGGCTGCCGCTATGCGGTCGTCGGCAAATCACCGCTGACGGGGGGGTGGGGGGATGCCAATTGCGGCGCGGAATTCGGGCCTCATTTAAAGTTCGCCGGCTACGACGGCGTCTTTTTCACCGGCATTTCACCCAAGCCGGTCTGCATGGTCATCGACAATGGAAAGGCGGAGCTACGCGATGCTCAGCACCTATGGGGGAAAAACACCTTCGAGACCGAGGATATTTTAAAAGAAGAAGTCGGCAGCGATGCCAGGGTCATAGCCATCGGCCCGGCGGGGGAAAAGCTTTCCCTCATCTCAGCCATAATTACGCATAAGGGCTCGGCGGCGGGGCGTTCCGGTCTGGGGGCGGTGATGGGCTCGAAAAAGCTCAAAGCAGTGGCGGTGAGGGGAGATGGAAAAGTGCCCATAGCCCACGCCGATGAAATCGATAGGCTGAGAAAAGAATATCTTGCCATCATTAATAAAAGTCCCGCCCGCAGCGGGCTACACAACTTCGGCACGTGCTCGCATACAGATAACTCCGCGCACAGCGGGGACACGCCGGTAAAAAACTGGGGAGGGGTGGGAGTTGTCGAACTCCCCGATGTATCGGGTCTACGTAAGGAGCTGTTGAATGCCAACGTGGTCAGTCGCGGCGGCTGCTGGCACTGCCCTGTCGCCTGCCACGGCCGCCTGAAAGACGGGGTCGGCGAATACAAATATCCCGCTGGCACGAAGAGGCCGGAGTATGAGACGGCTGCCGCCTTCGGGGCGATGTGCCTTTGCACCAATGCCGAGGCCATCGCCATGGCGAACCATATCTGCAACTCATACGGGGTGGACACCATATCAGCCGGCACGACTATAGCCTTTGCCATGGAATGCTACGAGCACGGCATTATTACCAAAAAAGACACGGACGGTATCGACCTGAAGTGGGGCGACCACCGCGCCATGATCGCCATGACGGAAAAACTGGCCAGACGCGAAGGTTTTGGTCACGTGCTGGCGGACGGCGTAAAAAAAGCCGCGGAGAGAATCGGGAAGGGCGCCGAGGAATTTGCGGTGCATATAGGAGGGCAGGAACTCGGGCTGCACGACCCCAGGTTCGACTTCCCCGGGTTTGCCGGCATGCCCACCGCCGCCAGGTATAAAATGGACGCCACCCCCGGCCGTCATACTGCCGGCTTCGGGCCGAGCAACTACGGATGGCTGGTGATAAACGCCGCCGGGCTATGCCTGCACATCAACACCATGGTCAACGGCGCGCAGTACGCTACAGAATTCCTCACGGCGGTGACCGGATGGCAACGCCCGCTGGAAGAAATCCTGAAGTGCGGCGCGCGCATCGAAGTGATGCGGCACATTTTTAACCTGCGGGAAGGAGAAAATCCCGTTAAACGCCAGGTGCACGGGCGGATAATCGGGCAACCGCCGCAAATAGAAGGACCGCTGGCGGGAGTTACCGCCGACCTTGACGCCCAGGTCTACTGGAACCTCGGCGCGATGGACTGGGACCGAGTGACGACGAAACCGAGCCGGAAAAAGCTGCTGGAACTCGGCCTTAACGATGTCGCCGAGGAGCTATGGCCGCCGCAACAGACCGCAGGCAGTCATTGATGATACCGGAGGAAAAATGAAGAGCCTCGAAGGAAAAGTGGCGATGGTGACGGGGGCGGGGAGCAAGCGGGGCATGGGACATGCCGTGGCCGGGCGACTGGCTAAAGAAGGCGCTGACGTAATCGTCCTGGATAAATACGCCGCACCGAAGAGCATCTGGCCGGGGGACGAGGGGTGGGGCGGGTTGGACGATGTCGTTAAAGAAGTCCAAGCCCTGGGCCGGAAAGGGCTGGCGATAGTAGCGGACGTCAGCAGCGGCAAAGACGTGGACGAAGCGGTCGCCAAAGCCATGAAAAAATTCGGTAAGATAGATATCCTGGTCCACTGCGGCGGCATACGCGGCGCCATGACGACACCAATCACCGAACTCTCCGAGGAAGAATGGAGAGAAATTATAGATATTAACCTGACGGGGTCGTTCCTTATTTCTAAAGCTGTGGCCAGGACGATGATACCGGACGGCGAAGGCAAGAAAATCGTCCTCTTCGGGTCAAAAGCGGCGACGCAGGGATACGCCGGCAGCAGCGGCTACTGCGCTTCCAAGCACGGCATCCTCGGGCTGGGCAGAACACTGGCCGCCGAGCTCGCACAATATAAAATAAACGTCAACATCATCAATCCCGGCGGCTTCGATACCAACCTGAGAGACCAAGAAATTATTAAAAAAGCGAAAGCCCAGGGCATCAGCCTGGCGGAAGCCATCGAGCAGGAATTAAAAAAGGGAGGACCCGGGCACATACCGCTGGGCAGGCCCGGCAAGCCGGAGGAAATTGCCGACCTAGTCTTCTTTCTGGTCTCCGACCAGTCCGTTTATATCACAGGCAAAGCCATCGACATCGACGGCGGCGCCTAGACAAGAGAGACTAACTTGTACGATACGATAAGGATGACACCGGACGACTGGCAACGCCTGTTTTCTCCCGCTTCGGTCGCCGTTATCGGGGCGTCCAATACGGTGGGGTCGTGGGGAAATAACGCCATCAAGGGCCTGCTCAACACTAAAAACAGGCGCGTATATCCGGTCAATCCCAATGCCAGCGAAATCCTCGGGATAAAGGCCTATCCCAGCGTGCTGGATATACAGGACACCATCGACCTGGTGGTGATAGTGGTAACGGCCAAACTGGTCCCGCAGGTTTTGCGCGAGTGCGTGACGAAAGGAATTAAAGCGGCCGTCATCATATCGGCCGGGTTCGGGGAGACGGGCGAGGAAGGCCAAAGACTGGAAGCCGAGATAACCAACATCGCGAGGGAGGGAGGACTGCGCTTTATCGGGCCGAACAGCATGGGCCACGCCGATACCAGGTCGCAGCTATCCACCTTCGGCCAGATAGCCGAAATGTCCAAGGGACCGGTGGCGATCCTATCGCAGAGCGGCAACATGTGCCTTAAAATAGTGCGCAGTCTGGCGGAGTCGGGGGTCGCCTTCAGCAGATACATCAGCACCGGCAACGAAGTCGACCTGCGCATGGAGGACTATCTGGAATATCTCGCGGAAGACGACGACACGAAAGTAGTCGCCGCCTATATAGAGGGACTGCGGGACGGGAAGCGTTTTTTACAGATGGCGAGAAGAGTCACCGCGCGCAAACCTTTTATCGTCGTGAAAGTGGGTGGCACCAAAGAATCGGCTAAAGCCGTCAGGTCTCATACCGGGGCGCTGGCCGGAGAAGACACGGTCTACACGGCCGCCTTCAAGCAGACAGGCGTGATACGGGTCGATGACGACGAAGAGCTCGGCGATACGGTGCTGGCATTGCTCAACGGACCTCTACCGCGGGGTGACAGGATAGGCATCATCAGCATCGGGGGCGGGCCGGGGGCACTGACCGCCGAAGCCTGCGAAAGAGAAGGGCTTACCATAGGGACGCTTCAAGAATCGACCCTGCAAAAGCTGGACAAGCACCTGCCGGCACGCTGGCCCCGCCGCAATCCGGTCGATATGGCCGGGCCGAGCGGCTCGGACTTCGCGGTCGTCAGCGACCTGCTCCTGGCGGTAATGGAAGACGATAATATCGATGTGGCGCTACTAATTGCGCCGATAATCACCGACAGGGCATTACTCTCCAGATACATGGGCCTCAACGAAGAGCAAATCAAAGCCTATCGCGAAAAAGAACAAAAGAACATAAGCTCGATAAGCGAGAAAGCCGAAAAATACGGCAAGCCGGTGTTCCTCATGTGGCAATCGCGCGGCTTTAATATCGACCCGGAGGTTGCCTCGTTCTTCCGGAATGCCAAAATCATCGTGCAGTCGAACGCACGGCGGGCGGCCAGAGTGCTGCGGCACCTTAACTGGTACCGGCGGTACCTCGAAGCCACCAGGGGCAAATAGCACCCGTTAGCGACAGGGGGTAATATGAACAAAATCATCGAAAATGCTAAAAACCAGGGCAGGACGGTCCTGACGGAAATAGAAGCCAAGCAGGTCTTTAAACAGACAGGCATAAGCGTCATCGAGACAAGGCTCGCGACCAGTCGGAAACAAGCTGGTGAAATTAGCGCGGATATCGGTTTTCCCGTGGTATTGAAGATAACCTCGCCGGACATCGTACATAAGACCGACGCAGGGGGAGTCAAAACAGGACTGAAAAACAAGGCCGAGGTGGAGAAGGCCTATGGAGAAATCATGGCGGCGGCCAAACAAAAGTTCCCCGATGCGAAAATCGAGGGCGTGGCCGTACAGAAGATGGCCCGGCCGGGAGTAGAGATAATCATCGGGGTATTTAAAGACGCGCAGTTCGGCCCGGTGATAATGTTCGGCCTCGGGGGGATATTCGTGGAGGTGTTAAAGGACGTATCTTTCAGGATCGTCCCCATAGAGCGCCGGGACGCGACGGAAATGATTAAAGAAATCAAGGGCTATCCCCTGCTCCAGGGCTACCGGGGGCATGAGCCGGCGGACATAACAGCTTTAGAAGATATTTTGATGAAAGTCTCCGACTTTGTAGAGCGAACGCCGGAGATAAAAGAGATTGATATTAATCCAATTTTCGTTTACAAAGATTCAGCGATAGCGGTAGACGCCAGGATAGTGCTGGAGGGTAAATCTTAATTACCTCACCCCCTGTGTCCCCCTCTCCTTCAGAGGCAGGATGAAGGAGAGGGGGAGAAAAGAAAGAGGGGCTGCCGCCCCTCTTAGACGCCCCTAAAAAATAAGATGCTTTGCCCCTCTCGCTGCACACTCCCGGTCTAGAAATAATTCTATTTTCTACAGACTTTTATTACTCCCTGTTTTTCCAATGCTGCGATATCTTTGGACTTATACCCTAACTTCAACAGAATTTCTTCGGTGTGCTGCCCCAACAAAGGAGAAGGACCCTGAGGTTTTCCAGGGGTCTTCTTAAGCTTTACCGGCAGACCCAGCATCCTGACCGCGCCGCGGGTGGGATGGTCCGCAGAATAAATCATATCGTTTTCTTTTAGCTGGGGATGGGCACATAGCTCCTCGTAGGTAAGACAGGGATCGCAGCGCATCTTGGCATCGCGGAAAATCTGCGCCCATTCCGCCCGGGTCTTTTTACCGAAGGCATCGTCCAAAAGCCGCCCGATTTCCTCACGGTTCTCCCAACGGGCCTCGTCAGTGCTGAACCGGGGGTCAGAAGCGAGGTGCTCAACGCCAACGACCTTACAGAAGGCGGGCCACATGGGGCCGGTACCAAAAATAGTTAAAACATCGCCGTCTTTAGCGCGGAAGGGGCCGAAGGGCGGGGTGCCATAGCTCCGGCCGGACTTGTAAGGCATGCTCCCACCGGATAAATACTCGGCGAAACCGGAGAACTGCAAATAAAGCGCCGCGTCGAGATTGTTCACGGTCAAAGCCTGACCCACGCCCGTCCGCTCACGCACGAAAAGGGCCGTCATCACAGCGTAAGCCACCAGCATCCCGCCGACGTGGTCGCAGGCTGGGAAGGGCAACATCTGGGGGGCACCGCCAGGGTAGCCCATAACGCTAACGATGCCGGCCATGGCCTGACTCCACATATCGCCGCCGGCACGGTGGGCGACGGGGCCAGTCTCGCCGTAACCAGAAAAAGAGCAGTAGATGACCCTTGGGTTGATTTTAGAAATAGCTTCATAGCCGATACCCAGTCTATCCGCGACGCCGGGCCGAAAGCTCTGCAAAACAACATCCGTGTCTTTAGCCAGTTTCAAAACGATTTCCAGTCCCTTCTCCGAACGGATATCGACGGCGAGGTCTTTTTTACCCCGATTAAAAGCCATCCAGTCCGCTTTATCGGGAGTGCCGGCGGTATCGGTATCGAGGACATCATCCATCCCGGCGGGAAGACCCAGCCGCTGGGCCTCACCCTGCACCCTTTCCACCTTAATGACCTCCGCCCCCATATCGGCGAGCATGGCACCGCCAAAAGGGGCGGCGACGGCGATAGAGAAATCGAGGACTTTAATGCCTTCCAGAGGATAAACCATATTTGACCCCCTATCCACCCACTGGAATCCAGCTTTCGCTGGAATGACAGTGTGCACGTTCAGGTTAACGGCTCGACAAGTTCCCGGGCATCCTCGACCTGCTCAAGATGCCTAACGAGCGAAACGACTTTATCAATCTGCTTTTTAGTGCTCGGTTTAACGGCATAAGAAGCGCAGTCGCGGAATTTCCTCTCATAGTCGGCGAAAGGTAAAGGCTTAGCAGGACCCTCTGAGAGAATATACGCCTGCTCCATAAAGCTCACACCATTTACGGTCGTTATCGAGATTTTCGCGGGAATCAAGCCTTTTTTCTCGCCGATGTTTTTATCTACGCTGACACGCACTTTAGCAGCAATATCCAGAACATCCGGGCTTTTAATAGCTTCTTCCGTAAATTCGCCGATACCGGCGCGTCCCCTAACGAAAACCGCCGCCACCGCCCAGGGTATACTGAATTGTGAATCGACAGGATTGGCGGGTCGGCTCCGCTTTTCCAGAGGATATACCAGAAAATACTCTTCATCCTGGCAATAGACCGTAATTTCTTTAATATTCCGGGGATTGATGTGGTATTTATCGACCATCGCCAGAGCGACATCGACGTAGGCATGGGTGCCCTTGCAGCAGGGATAAGGCTTCATGGAGGCATTAAGATTGGTAAAATGTTTACCCAGGTTAGCCGTCAGCGGGGTGGGGTCGTACTCACCCTTATGGTAAAGCTTAAAAAGCCCTACCTCTCCTTCCAGGGACTCTTTTGCTCCGGTAATGCCTTTCTCCGCCATCAAAGCGGCGACGATGCCTCCCCGCGCCGCAAAGCCGGGGCCCATACGCTTGGTCAAAGCACCCTCGGTAACGCACTGGCCGTTGCCGGCGCACTGGTGATAGGCGATGCCCAGGGCGTTGACCATTTTTTCCTCGCTAAGACCAAGGATTTTTCCGGCGACACCGGCGGCTGCCAGATAGCCATACAAAGCGGTGAGGTGCCAGCCGGCGCCAGGATGCCCGGCAACTGTAGCGGTCCTGAGACCCGACCGGAACGCCTGGCCGAGTCGGCCCATCATATCGACCCCCAGGGCGACGGCGGTAATGAATTCTTTTCCACTAACCTTGCCCTGCCTCTCGGACATAGCTAAAGCGGCAGGCACAACCACGACGGAGGGATGGGTGGGGCCATCGCCGGTATCATCGTAATCCAGAGCATGACCCATCGCGGCGTTCACCTGGGCGGCGTTCGGGGCGGGGACTTTTTTACCGTAACAGAATATAGTGCTCTCCTCTTTACCTCCCCAGTCAGATACGATTTCCACCAACTCCCTGACGCCGGCTTTGCCGGAGCCCCCCAACGCCACCCCCAGGATATCCAGAACCTGCTTTTTCGTGTGCTCGACGACATCAGGGGGCAGGTCATCATAACTAGAGTCAACCAGGTTTTTTGCCAGTAAAATCGCAGCGTCCATAGCTATTACCCGACCTGTTATTTATCCAGTTGCTCGTAAAGTTTATTGCGGGCGTGGATGGCATCCCGCACGCCCATGTCCCGCCGCGCCTTGAAGAAATTGAACTCATCTTCCTCGAAATGGATGTTCGTGCCGATGGTATGCATCAGCCAGGAGTTGGTCATGCCGGCGGTAATCCCCAAAATATCGAAAACGACCTGCTTGGACGCCTTGCCCATCATAATGCCGTCGCGCGGGAACTTGGCGAAACCTTCCGCATAGCGGTTGACCTCGTCCTCAAGCTGGTCGGCGGGGACGGCGCGGTTAATGAGTCCAATGCGAGCGGCTTCCTTGCCGTCAATCATGCGTCCGGTCAGGCACAGGTCCATGGCATTAGTCAGACCGCAGCGAAGTATCATCAGAGGAGTAATGGTCATACCCGGTATGCCCAGCCTCACCTCGATTTCACCGAACTTGCAGTCCTCGGCGCCGACGATGAAGTCGCATCCTAAAAACATATCCATAGAAGCGCCGAGCAGGTAACCGTGCGCCTGGACGATGGTAATCTTGGGGAAATTAAGCATTTTCAGAGCACCCTCGTAAAAAATATTGCGGTCGTACTGAAGTCGGGTACGCATAGGAGTCTTGGGGGCTTTCTCACCGTGTTTCGGCTCTTTCCAGCCGTAGACGAAGCCGACCTCGTTAAGAGGGGCCCCGGTAGCCAGAGCGCGGCCAGCGCCTTTAAAGATAAGGACTTTGATATCGTCGGCCTGCTCCACCAGGGCCATCGCCTTGGTGACGTCCTTGACGCCGGTGTTCATGGTATCAGGCTTGTTTAGAGTAATGCGGGCGACATAGCCGCTCCTCTCGTAAATAACGTCTTCAAATTCTCCGGCTTTTTTAAATTTCAGCATGGTCTACCTCCTCATTTATTTATCTCACCTCACCCCTGCTCCACCTCTAGATTCCCGCTTTCGCGGGAATGACGATGAAGAGGGGCTGGATTCCAGCTTTCGCGGGAATGACATTTATAATTTATTCAAACACACCTGCCTGCAATACAAAATCCCTCTCTAACTCTCCCTTTACGAAAGGGAGAGGATGATTTTTACAGGAATGACATTATTATACTGTTTATTCGAAAACACCTTCCTGCATAAGGTTAACGAACTCAGCATCCGTCATGCCAAGCATTTCAGTACAAATCTGCTCGGTATGCTCACCGAGAAGGGGGGCGGGGGAATAGGGCCGGGCGGGAGTTTTTGATAGCTGAAAACTCTGGCCCAGGTGGGTAAACTCACCCATCTCGGCATGGAGCATAGGCCAGAAGAAATTACGCTTGCCAAGCTGAGGGTCATGTAACAAATCCGCCGTATTTGAGACAACGCCGGCCGGCACGCCTGCGTTTTGTAGTAGGGACATAACTTCCTCGGCGGTGCGATTAGCCGTCCAATCGCCGATGAGTTTATTTAATTCATCTTCATTCTTTTTCCGATTCTCCAGTGTATTAAAACGGGGGTCTTTTACAAGTCCAGGACTGCCGATTTCGCGGCAGAGACTCCGCCATTCTTCGTCGGTAGATACGGCGATAGTGCACCAGCGGTCATCGCCCTGGCAGGGATAGACGGCGTGCGGGGCGGCATCTGGACAAGAGTTACCGATTCTTTCCGGCTCTTTACCGGTGGCTTCGTATTCCAGCAGACCGGGCAGGATGAAAGATATGGCGGTCTCGAACTGCGAAAGGTCTAAAAGCTGGCCTTTACCCATCTTGTTACGGTAATCCAAGGCGGCGATCAGGGCGGCGGCGGCAAAGCGCGGGCTGATGCAGTCCGTATAGGCGGACACGCCGACGGGCAGCGGCTCTTTGCCCGGCCAGCCGATAAAATTAGGCAGACCGGCGATGGGCACCAGCACCATGCCAAAAGCCGGCAGGTTTTTATAGGGACCCCAGGAGCCATAGCCACTCTGGCGCAGCATAATGATATCCGGCTTAATCTTTTTCAGGCTCTCATAGTCCAGTCCCCATTTTTCGATAACGCCGGGGGTATAGTTTTCAAAGAAAACGTCGCTCCAGGCTACCAGCTTGCGGACAATTTCATGTGCCCGGGGGTGGTTCATATTCAGGGCAAAACTCAGGATATTGGCATTGTAATATGTGAAATAACCGCCCCGGTTCAAACCCGGCTTATTGTCCTTATAGGGGGCCGACGAACGCATGGTACAGGGGCGATGGCTTGTCTCGATGCGGATGACGGTAGCACCGTGGTCAGCGAAAAACTTCATCGTCAGGGGACCGACCACCGCCCAGGCGAAAGCCAGAATTTTAAGTCCGCTGAATACCCCTTCACGTTTAAGGTTATCCAAATAAATCCCTCTCTAACTCTCCCTTTACGAAAGGGAGAGGATGATATTTCTAAATTATATTCTCCTTTTTAAGAGATTGCAGGTCTTTTTTAGAAAGTCCTATTTCCTTATAGACTTCTTCATTATGTTCGCCGATTAAAGGAGCGCGGAAGCGTGTAGAGAAATCCATTACCGACGACCTGATATATTGTTTAGGGTAGGTAATGGTCGCGCGCAGCTCCGGGTGCTCTATCTGCGTCCAGTAATTACGGGCATTAAGGCACTCATCGTCCAGAAGGTCGCGCATACTGGACAGGGGGCCTATCGATACCCCCCGCGGCACGGCGCCCTTAAGAAGCTCTTTTCTGGTATGTCTCAGGAAAAACTCACCCACCGGCTCCGAGATTTTATCCATCACTTCCTGATTGACGGTGAACATATCGAATCCGTCCCACGGCATGTTAAGCAGAAAACCGGTAGCCAGCTTTTCCTCATCCATCCATGCCACCAGCGAACTCAGGGTCTTGGCGCCGGTCCGGCCGCCGATGACGTTGAAAAACACGTAGCCGTCTTTACAGCGCCACACCTGCCGCTGCGCCACCTGAGTGCTCATACCGGCGCGGAAAGACCCGGCGCGTTTCAAAATATTCCCGTTGAGCTCATACGTCGGCACGGCATTAGCCTGGAACCAGGCGGCGCTCTGCTGCATCGAGACATCGACGTGCTGGCCTTCTCCGGTCATTTCCCGGTGATAATAGGCTATCATACAGCCCACGGCGGCATCGGCGCCGGCGTGCAGGCAGGCCTGAGGCATGCTGATGTGCACCGGAGGGCCATCGGTCTCGCCGGTCTGGTAGAGCGTGCCGCTCATGCCCATGACAACGATATCCGAGTCCTTATAGTCACGGTAGGGCTCCTCCGTACCAAAAGGTGTGATGGATGCCCAGATGAGCTTTTTATTATTCCTGCTTAAATCCCGATAACCTATCCCGAGCCCATCCAGATAGTCGGGCGGAAACGATTCGATAACGAAATCGGCGATATTAACCAACTTTCTGAATATTTCGCGCCCGCGGGGTTTTTCGATATCAAGGGTGATACCCTTCTTATTGGAGTTATAGGCGACCCAGTAAAGGCTTTTCTCGGGGTCGGGGGCGCCGCCCCAAAAGCCCCCGATATTGCGGGAGGGGTCGCCACCGGGCTTTTCGACCTTAATAACGTTAACACCGAGGTCGGCCAGGATTTTGCCGCAGAGGAACCCCTTATCGTCAGTGAGATCCAGGGCACGGAGGTGGTTTAACATAATTTAGCCTTTGGTTTAGAGTGTCCAGTTGTCAGTTTACAGTTCGCCTTTTCCTCACCCCTGGATTCCAGCTTTCGCTGGAATGACAAGATGGATTATATTTGTTTTAGGTACTTCCTGGCAAGAGCCAGCGCCCTACCCGGCTCGTTCTGCGCGAGCAGTCCCACCGCATAGAGAATGTACAGTTCATCAAGATAGAATACGGGATTTTTCGGCTTTAAAATAAACGCGTTTTCTTCACGGAACAAAACGCCTTCCAATATTTCACGGGGACGGGGGGAAAATATAATGGGGCCGCCCGTACCGATGACGGTTTTTACACCGGTCAGGTCCTTGCCATGCTGAATGAGCCTTTCTCCGGCGGGGCTATAGATGACCTCTATCCTGCCGGCGTGGCGGTCCATAGCCACCTCCACCATGAGATGGGATAAAAGCCGGTGGCAGGTGAACTCCTCTTGTGTATGAGGGAGCTTCCCCTCATGAAAAGCCTTTACGATAGCATCAAAGTGAGGCGGCGTTTCCCGCCCCCGGGAAAGCTCCAGCAGTCGATCTAGATTGTATTTCAGTCCCAAATCCCCTTCAACTGTCCTCTTCTCGTAAGGCTCCGGCAGACCGACCATGAGAATATCGGGTCGGGCGGGAGTGCCTTTAGCAATAGAATGGACGTCCGTGGTCGCCCCACCGGGGTCGATAACGATAAGCTCTCCGAAGCCGGGATCGTTCCTAAAGCCGCCGGAGATGAGCTTAGCCGCCTCCAGCACGGCCGAGGGGGTGGGCATAATAACGTCTTTAATAACCGACCTAGCTTTAGCGATGCCCTTGGCCTCGATGATGTTCTTCATAAAGAGCCCGCGAATCTCTTTGTTACAGGGAGCGACGTCCAGTACACCTATCTCCGGCATAACATTTTTAGTATAGATAACGTTTTTCAGGCTATCTCTAAAGATAGCTCTTATCTCGTCATAAGCCGTTTTATTCCCCGCGATGATGATATTCTTAATAGCCGGGCCAGTGCCGGCGAACAGCCGGGAGTTATGAATGATGACCTGCTCGTCACCGCCGTCCGTGCCCCCGGAGAGAAGGAGGATATCGGGGGAGAGCGACTCAATTTCCCGGACTTCCTGCTGAGTTAATTTATAGGAATAACTGCCGACAACTTTAGCTCCTGCTCCTAAAGCGGCGAGATTGGCGGCTTTGCTGGTAAGCTCCGTGACAAAGCCGGCGCAGACCATACGCAGACCGCCGGCGGCGCTGGAACAGGCCAGGGCTTCACGTTTTTCAAGGTCGGTGAGACTAGTTTTTCGGGCAATCTGTTTTAAAGCTGCCTCAAGCCCTAAAGTGATATCAGTATCCACGGTGGAGGGCACGCGGGCAGTAGCGACCACCTCGACATTAGCGAGGTCGACGGCGACGACCTTGGTAAAGGTGCTCCCGAAATCAATAAGCAGTCGGATATCGTCCATGGCTTTATTAAACTACATCTTCCCTTTAGCTTTAAGGTCTTTTTTAAGGTCGGCGATGCCTACTTCCGTATCCGTCTCCGGCGGGTAGACCCTATCGAACCCCAGGGCTTTGAACTTTTTTTCGACCTCCTGAGGGTCGGACCGGCCGATAACCAGATTCCCGCCGATATATAAAAGCACGTTACTCAGGCCGGCTTCCTGGCGTTTATCGTTAAAGCCCTTCAGGTCAAGCTCGGCCATGCCGTAAAGCGAGCTCATCAGGATGGCGTCCGCCCTGGTCTCCTGAGCAACGCTGATAAACTCTTCAGGAGTTACCTGCATGCCCAGCTCGACGACTTTAAAGCCGGCGTCCCTTAAAGCGCGGGACAGGACCTTGG
>CAZEUJ010000047.1:3690-13494 GCA_964514525.1 uncultured Dehalococcoidaceae bacterium | reverse complement strand
CGGTCGCCGGGGCTATTTGTTCGGGGATGTAGACCTTGCCTTCCTTGAGCCGCTGTAACAATTCGTCCGGGGGCAGGTCGACCATCTCAATTTCCGAGGCGCTATCGATAAAACTATCAGGTATGGTCTCGCGCACCCAGACGCCGGTAATCTGGGCTACCGCGTTACGCCCGCTTTCGATATGCTGGATATTCAGAGTGGTATATACATCTATGCCTGCCTCCAGCAGTTCCTCGATATCCTGGTATCTTTTAGGGTGGCGGGAGCCCGGGGCGTTCTCGTGGGCGAGCTCATCTACTATTGCCAACTGCGAATGACGCGCCAGCACCGCGTCAAGGTCCATTTCCGTGAGTTTGATGCCGCGGTATTCCACCTGGCGGCGCGGTATGACCTCAAGACCCTGAAGAAGTGCCTCTGTCTCGACCCGTCCGTGAGTTTCCACAATACCAACGACTACGTCCGTGTCCTTTTTCTTCAGGCGCGCGTCTTCGAGCATGGTATAAGTCTTGCCCACGCCGGGAGCGTAGCCGAGGAAAATTTTCAGCTTGCCGCGTTTCTTCTGCTCTTCCTCGGCTTTAACCTGCGCCAGCAGTTCATCGGGATTAGGGCGAGTATATTCTTCCGCCATGCCTTTTTAGCACTCCATAGCAATTCTATACTTTATTATTTGCCAGGTCTATTCCAGGGCATCCAGAGCCAGATTGAGTTTTAATACATTGACGCGCGGCTCGCCCAGGATGCCGAACTGGCGGCCTTCGGTAAATTCACTCACCAGCTCCCCGACCTGCGCCTCGCTTAGACCACGGTATCTGGCAACGCGAGCGACCTGGTAATCGGCGGCGGCGATACTTATATCCGGGTCGAGGCCGCTAGCGGAAAAAGTGACCAAATCCACAGGAATCGGTTCGCTATAATTCGGGTCGACCGCTTTCAATGCATCTATTCTTGCTTGAACCGCATCAAGGAGCGCCGGATTCGACGGTCCGTAGTTTGAGCCGGAAGAGGCCGCCGCGTTATAAGGGAACAGCGCCGTCGCCGAGAGCCTGCCCCAGAAATACTTGGGGTCGCTGAACGGCTGTCCGATTAGCTCCGAACCGATGCTCTCTCCGTTTTCTTCAATCAGGCTGCCGTTCGCCTGACGGTGAAAAAACGCCTGCGCGACGCCGGTCACGAACAAGGGATAGATTATCCCGGTGATAACGGTGAATATTCCCAGGAATATCAGGGCGGTCTTAAGCTGTTTCAGCATAGTGTTTTCCCCCGTTTATATCAGGTGTAATGCTACTAAAATCATATCGATTAGTTTGATGCCGATAAATGGCGCGATTAGTCCACCGATCCCGTAAACCAGCAGGTTGTCGCGTAGTAGCCGGGCTGCCCCTACCGGACGGTACGGTACGCCGCGCAGGGCCAGCGGCACCAGCGCCATGATAATCAAGGCGTTAAATATCACCGCCGAGAGAATGGCGCTTTCCGGCGTCGCCAGATGCATGATGTTCAATGCCCCCAGGGCGGGATAAGTTGAAGCGAATGCCGCCGGGATGATAGCGAAATATTTAGAAACATCGTTGGCGATACTGAAAGTGGTTAAAGACCCCCGCGTCATCAGCAGCTGCTTGCCCGTCTCCACGATTTCGATGAGCTTGGTGGGATTGCTGTCCAGGTCGATCATATTGGCGGCTTCCCGGGCCGCCTGCGTCCCGGTGTTCATCGCCACGGCCACGTCGGCCTGGGCCAGAGCCGGGGCATCGTTAGTGCCGTCGCCGGCCATGGCCACCAGCCGTCCGCCGGCCTGGTGCTCGCGTATCAACTTGAGCTTGGCCTCGGGGGTGGCCTGCGCCAGGAAGTCGTCCACGCCCGCTTCGGCGGCTATAGCCGTAGCCGTCAGCGGGTTATCGCCGGTAATCATGACCGTCTTGATGCCCATCTTCCGCATTTTAATAAAGCGCTCTTTAATGCCGCCCTTGACGATATCTTTGAGGTGGACGACGCCGAGGGTTTCGCCGTTACGCGCCACCACCAGGGGAGTGCCGCCGTCCCGCGCTATATTATCCGTGATTGTCTTGAGCTCCGGCGGTACGGTCTTGCCTTGCTCACGGATATAAGCCGTAATGGCATCTACCGCGCCCTTGCGGATGATTAACCCATCCATGTCCACGCCGCTCATACGCGCCTGCGCGGTGAAGGGGACAAAGCGCATACCGCGCTGTTTTTCGGCAGCGGCGCTTCCTCTCAATCCGTACTTCTCCTTCGCCAGCACCACGATGCTTCGTCCTTCCGGAGTCTCGTCTGCCAGCGAAGCCAGCTGCGCCGCTTCGGCGAGTTCCCGTTCGGTTACTTTACCGACGGGTATGAACTCTGTTGCCTCCCGGTTGCCGAGCGTGATAGTCCCCGTCTTATCCAGCAGCAGAACATCCACATCACCCGCCGCCTCCACCGCCCGTCCCGATAAAGCAATGACGTTACGCCGGATAAGACGGTCCATCCCGGCGATGCCAATAGCCGGAAGCAGCCCGCCGATAGTCGTCGGGATGAGGCAGACCAGCAGCGCCGCCAGCGCCGTAATTGCAATCGGCGTGCCCTGATGATTCACATTAACGCTGTATAGTGAAAACGGCAGCAGCGTCATGCAGACGACGAGAAAGACGATGGTAAACGCCGCCAGCAGGATGTTGAGGGCGATTTCATTGGGAGTCTTCTGGCGTTTGGCGCCTTCGATAAGATTAATCATGCGATCGAGGAATCCTTCTCCGGGATTAACGGACACGCGCACTACGAGCCAGTCGGAGAGTACGCGAGTTCCTCCGGTTACAGCGCTCCGGTCACCACCCGATTCGCGGATGACGGGGGCGCTTTCACCGGTGACGGCGCTCTCGTTCACCGAGGCGATGCCCTCAATAACCTCGCCATCGGCAGGGATGATATCACCGGCCTCGACCAGGAAGACATCATTCTGGCGTAGCGCGTTGGAAGACACCAGCTCGTATTTAGCCCCACGTTTTGGCTGGGTGAGCCGCTTAGCTTGAGTTTCTTTACGCGTCCGGCGCAGTGCCGCCGCCTGCGCTTTACCGCGACCTTCCGCCAGCGCTTCGGAGAAATTGGCAAATAATACGCACAGCCACAACCATAGGGTAATCCCGCCGATAAAAGCTGCCGGCGCCTCTCCGTGACCGAACAGTGCCTGCAGCCATAGCGCAGTGGTCAGGACACTGCCGATTTCAGTGACGAACATTACCGGGTTGCGTATCATCCAGCGCGGATTGAGTTTGAAAAAAGCCTCAATAATAGCACGGCGGTACAACCGATTTGCCGGAAGTGACTGTCTCTTCGGATGCGTCATTACCGCGCCTTCGGTTGTCTGGGGCTTTTTTCCCGATTGTTGCGTGTCTTCTGTCATCTTAGTTACCTTATAAGTAGATGTTCTACAATAGGCCCGAGAGATAGAGCAGGGAGGAAACTCAACGCTCCCACGATAATCACAACCGCTATCAGCCAGAAGATAAAGAGCGGGGAATGCGTCGGCAGCGTGCCGGGGGTTACCGGCACTTTCTTCTTCTGCACCAGAGAACCGGCAATGGCCAGTGCCGGAATCGCCAGCCAATAACGGCCGAAGAGCATGGCGAAACCTAAAGCGATATTATAAAAAGGCGTGTTCGTGCCGAGACCGGCGAAGGCGCTGCCGTTGTTATTGCTTGTCGAGGAGAAGGCATACAGCACCTCGCTGAAACCGTGGGCGCCCGGGTTGAAAACGGCCACCCTGCCCGCCGGCGTGGCCACGGCAATAGCCGTGCCGAATAGTACCAGCAGTATCGGGATAAGCACCATTAGCGAAGCCATTTTCATTTCATAAGCTTCGATTTTCTTACCCAGGTATTCCGGCGTGCGACCTATCATCAGTCCGGCCACGAACACCGCGATAATAACAAAGGCCAACATACCGTATAAACCGGAGCCGACGCCGCCATAAACCACTTCTCCAAGTTGCATGAGCCACATCGGCACCAGCCCACCCAGAGGCGTGAATGAATCATGCATCGCGTTTACGGAACCGTTTGAAGCGCCGGTCGTGGCCGCTGCCCACAGGGCCGAGTTGGCCGCGCCGAAGCGCACCTCCTTGCCCTCCATATTGCCCCCGGACTGCACGCTGCCGGCGGACTGGTCGACATTGAGACCTGAAAGGGCCGAATTACCGCTCTGTTCTGCCCATACAGATACAGACAACATCGCTACAAAGATAATGGTCATAACAGCGAGAATCGCCCAACCTTTACGCGTATCTCCTACCATTCTGCCGAAGGTATAGCACAGCGCTGCCGGAATGAGAAGAATCGCCAGCATCTCCAGGAAGTTGGAGAGGGGGGTGGGATTTTCAAAGGGATGAGCCGAGTTTACACTAAAGAAACCGCCGCCATTCGTTCCCAGCTGCTTGATAGCCACCTGGGCAGCTGCCGGACCAACTGCTATCACCTGTTGATCGATTGCTTCTTCGTTGGCATCCCGTGTCGATTGTACAAGCGCTACTTCCTGGGAGCCGCTAAAGGTCTGCACCACGCCCTGCGAAACCAGAACCAGCGCTAGGATAATAGCCAGAGGCAACAGGATATAGAGCACACTCCGGGTCATATCAACCCAGAAATTTCCTATTGTTTTAGCGGAGTGCCGGATAAAGCCGCGTACCAGGGCCACCAGGATGGCCATGCCGGTAGCCGCGGAGAGGAAGTTCTGCACCGCAAGGCCGACCATCTGGGCGAGGTAGCTAATCGTGGTCTCTCCGGCATAGCTCTGCCAGTTAGTGTTGGTGGCGAAGCTGACCGCCGTATTAAAAGCTAGGTCCGGCCTGACGGCATTTAAATCCTGGGGATTAAGCGGGAGGGCGGACTGAAAGCGCTGTAACGCGTAAACCAGCAGCAAGCCGGCGAAATTGAAGAGCAGCATGACAACCGCGTAGGTCTTCCAATCCATCTCTTCATCGGAACGTATCCTGGCGATACGATAGATAAAACGCTCGACGGGACCGATGGCGCGCGTCAGGAACACGCGTTCGCCCTGATAGACACGAGCCATGTATGCTCCCAACGGCTTAACTAGCAATAAAAGGACAAGCAGATACAGACCGATCTGGATCCAATCGAAAAACGTCATTTGAACCACTCCGGTTTCAGAAGCGCCAGAATTAGGTATACCAGCAAACAGACAGCAATGATACCTGAAATAATGTATAAGCTATTCACGTTATCACTTCATCAGACGCTTGCAGATGAATACCAACCCAAAGGTTATCAGGAAGAATAAAACAAGCAGGACTAGAGAAACAAGGTCATTCATCGACCATATTCTAGTAAAATGAAAGTCAACGAGGTGTCAAGAAAACGACTTGGCTTATCAAGAAAGTATCAAGATAAATATGATCACCAAGGCCTCCTTATATGGAAGATTTTTTCTCATTTCTTTCTCCCATGTCTAGCGGTTCACTGATTAACAAACGCCCACGAATTCTATAAAACATATCAATTCTGATTTGCCGTGCTCTGTTTTTCGCCTTATACTAGGGCAGAGAGTATCAACATGTCTGATAAAATACTCATTGTAGAAGATGACGTTAATCTGTTGGAGACGGTTAAGTATAATCTCCGCAAAGAGGGCTACGCCGTAGTTAACGCCAGCGACGGTGAGCAGGCTTTAGCGGTTGCCCGTAAAGAAAAACCCAGCCTTTTGATTCTCGATATTATGCTGCCAAAGCTGAACGGCTTTGAAGTGTGCCGGATTCTACGTAAAGAGATGACCGTACCCATCCTCATGCTCACCGCCAAGGCTGACGAAACAGATAAAATAGTCGGGCTGGAGATAGGCGCTGACGACTACATGACCAAGCCGTTCAGTATGAGGGAGCTTCTGGCCCGCGTCAGGGCGATGCTACGCCGGACAAAAATGACCGAAACGCCATCGGCCACAGGACCGGCAGTAGTAAAAATCGGCGGACTGGAAATAGACACCGCCCGCCACCGCGCGTCTTTAGCCAGGGCGGCACTGAAGCTATCGCCTAAGGAGTTCGACCTTCTGGCTTTCCTTGCCCGAAACAAAGGGTTGGTATTTAGTCGGGAACAGCTCCTGGAGAAGGTCTGGGGCTACGATTTTGCCGGAGATACGCGTACCGTCGATGTGCACATCCGCTGGTTGCGACAAAAGATAGAGTCGGACGCCGCCCATCCGAAACACCTGTTGACCGTCCGCGGCACCGGATACAAACTGGAGGGTTAGTTGCGCAGTTTTCAGTGGCGAATCACCATACCGTTCATCGTCCTTATCATCGCCAGCATGGCGGCGCTGGGGATTTACCTCAATAGCTCTGTCAGGAATTCACAGCTCGATGACTTACGCTTCCACCTGGAGCAGGAAGCAAGGATTACCGCGGAAGCAGCCCTCCCGTCTTTACTCGGGCAGGGCGACTCGCCAGATGCTTTAGCCAACCGACTCGGCGAAGAAATAGATAGTCGAGTAACTATCATTGCCCCGGACGGCACGGTCCTGGGCGACTCGATAGAAGACCCCGCCGCCATGGAAAACCACGCCACCCGGCCCGAGGTGAAGGACGCATTATCGTCCGGCATCGGCGAGAGCACCCGTTTCAGCACGACCCTGAACGAGCAGATGATGTATGTAGCAGTAACGATTAATAATCAGGGCGGGGTGATTGGTATAGCCAGGGTGGCGCTTCCCCTTGCCACGGTAGAAAGCTCCGTAAGCCATATAACACGAACAGTAATCCTGGCTACAGTTATCATCACCGTGCTCGCCGTGCTGGCAGCCTGGATTATTACCCGCACGATAACGCGGCCAATCCGCCAGCTTACCAAGGCGTCTAAAGGAATATCTACCGGACAACTGGGACAAAAGATAACCGTGGCAACAAAAGATGAAATCGGCCAGCTTGCCCACGCCTTCAATGAAATGTCCGCCAACCTTAAAACAATGGTGGATACCATGTCCGCGGAAAAGAACAAGCTGGACGGCATCCTCGCCAATATGGCCGACGGTATTATCATGACGGACGCCGGCGGGGATATTGTCCTGGCTAACCGGGCGGCGGGCAGGCTTCTTGGTTTTAAAGAAGAAAACGCGGCTAATAAACCTGCTATAGAAGTCGTCCATGATCATGAAATTGATAATATACTGAAACAATGCCTTAACACCGGCAAAGAACAGGCCATCCAGTTCGAGTCCGGGATTACCCGGCGGTTTTTAAGGGCTATCGCGGTGCCTCTCCGGAACCAGGGTCGACTAAATGGGGCGCTACTTATACTCCAGGACCTCACCGAACTAAGAAACCTGCAAACGATGCGGCGGGACCTGGTGGGCAATATCTCCCACGAGCTGAGGACGCCCATAGCCGGTATCAAGGCCATGGCGGAGACTTTATTGAGCGGCGCTATCGACGATAAAGAGGCCGCCAGGGATTTCCTATCCCGTATCCAGAGCGAGGCCGACCGCCTGACGCAGATGGTGGCCGAGCTGACCCAGCTCTCCCGTATCGAGACCGGCCAGGCCGAGCTGAAAATGGAGTCGGTAAATCTTAACGCACTAATAGACGAGGCCGTCGCGGAGCTAAGTCCGCTGGTGGAAAAGCAACAGGTAAAATTACTCAAGCAACTATCGCCTGATTTGCCGTCGGTACGAGCTGATAAGGATAGAATCAGACAGACCATCATCAACCTGTTGCACAACGCCATCAAGTTCAATAAGCCCGGCGGTCGCGTTACCGTCTCGACAAGCTTCGATGATAAATTAATCACGGTCAATGTCACCGACACCGGCATTGGCATCTCTAAAGACGACCTTCCCCGTGTCTTCGAGCGTTTTTACAAAGCCGATAAAGCCCGCACCGGCGGCGGGAGCGGACTGGGCCTGGCCATCGCCAAGCATACCATTCAAGCTCACGGCGGTGAAATCCTCGCGCAAAGCGAAGAGGGAAAAGGCTCCGTCTTCACTATTACCCTCCCCCGCTGATAATTCCCCAAAATTTAACAAAACCTTAACCTTCCCTTAAACCGTTTTTAAACTCCACCTAATAAACTATAGTTAGATGGATAAGAAAAAGGTGCTCTTCGTGTGTGTCCATAACTCCGGCCGAAGCCAGATGGCGGAAGCCTTTTTCAACAGCTTAGCGGGGAATAAAGCCGCCGCTTACTCCGCCGGCACCAGGCCGACTGATAAAATAAATCCCACCGTCGCGCAAGTAATGCGTGAAGTCGGGCTGGACGTTGGCCAGAAAAAACCTAAGATGCTGACCCTGGAAATGATGGACGGCGCCGATAGAGTTATTTCCATGGGATGCGGCGTCGCGGACACCTGCCCCGCCGGCATCGTCCCGATGGAAGACTGGGGCATCGACGACCCGGAAGGAAAGCCGGTGGACGAGGTCAGGAAAATCCGGGACGATATCAAAAACAAGGTTGCCGAGCTGATTAAAGAACTGAACACGGACGTTTCGCCTAGATTGAAAGGGGGTGAAAAATGAAAAAATTCACTCTGGCTCTCATCGCCCACGACGCCAGGAAAGAAGACATGGTGCAGCTCGTGAAGGCGCATAAGGAGGAGCTGTCCAAGGCCGACCTGGTGGCGACGCGCAGCACGGGACAACTCGTCATGGGCAGGACCAAACTGCCGGTGACTCTGATGCAGAGCGGCCCGCTCGGCGGCGACCAGCAAATCGGCGCGATGGTGGCCGACGAACAGGTGGACGCGGTCATCTTCCTGCGCGACCCTCTTACCGCCCATCCCCACGAGCCGGACGTCTCCGCCCTGCTCAGGATTTGCGATGCGCACTGTGTTCCGCTGGCGACGAACATCGCGACCGCCGAAGCCGTCCTGCACCTCCTGGCGGAGCACCCGGAGGCGTTAACAGGACAGCACCTCGTCGCCCAGTATCTCGAAGAAGTTGCAGCAACGCACGGTTAAAAAATAGTAAAATCAATAGAAGGAGAAAAAATTGTTGAAATCGGTTAAAAAATGGTTCTTACCCCTGGCGCTGGCACTGGCGGCCGCCCTGCTTGTTACCGGCTGCGGTACCACCGCGACCCCTACCTCAACCCCGACTACCACTCCAACGAACACCACCCCCGCATTATCCGGCTCGTTTAAAATCATCGGCTCCAACACCATCACGCCGCTGAGCTCGGTATGGGCGGAAAACTTCATGAACGCCAACTCCGAAGTCAGTATCGCCGTCAGCGGCCCCGGCTCGGGCGCCGGCATCGCTGCCCTCATCGACGGCACCACGGATATCTGCCAGGCATCCCGCGCCATAAAGGACGCCGAGATAACACAGGCCGAAGCGAAAGGCGTGCATCCCTACGAAATACAGGTAGCCACAGACGCCCTATCCGTCGTCGTCAATCCGGCCAATCCGGTAAACGAGCTGACCTTCGTCCAGCTTTCCGCCATCTACACCAACCAGATAACCAACTGGAAAGAGCTCGGCGGGAACGATGCGCCGATAGTGGTCATCTCCCGCGACAACAACTCCGGCACCTTCGCCTACTTCCTGGAAGAAGTGGTGCAGATGGCCGGCATGACTACGGCCGATAAAAATCTGCAATACGGCGGCAACGTGCTGATGCTCCCCTCCACCGCGGAAGGCGTCTCACAGGTCGCTGGCAACCCCAACGCTATCTTCTACTCCGGCCTCGGCTATATCAATAACTCCGTAAAGACCGTAGCCATCAAAAAGACCGCCAGCGATACCGCCGTCGAGCCCAGCGTGGCCAACGCCCTGAACGGCACCTATCCCATCTCCCGCCCGCTCTT
>CAZEUJ010000047.1:0-3590 GCA_964514525.1 uncultured Dehalococcoidaceae bacterium | reverse complement strand
AGCCCAGCGTGGCCAACGCCCTGAACGGCACCTATCCCATCTCCCGCCCGCTCTTCTACTATACTGACGGCGCTCCCACCGGCGCTATCCAGGCCTACATCGACTACTGTCTCTCCGCTGAAGGGCAGGAAGAGGTGCTGGTCGCCGGTTTCGTGCCGCTGCCCTAAAAATAGTACAATAATTAGGCAATGCTGCAGCAGAATATTGCCCCCACCGCCGCCGGTGTCTCCCGCCGGGGACTCAAGCGGCGGCTGCGGTTGGGCGAGAGGGTCATCGAAGGCTGGATATTCCTGGCGGGACTGCTGGCGATAATCGTCCTGCTGGGAATTATCTTTATCCTGCTTAAAGAGGGACTCCCCATTTTCTCCAATACCAACCCCTGGGACTTCCTCTTCGGCACGCGCTGGTATCCGCTTGCCGACCCGCCGGTTTTCGGCATCGCGCCTTTCTTCGTGTCCACTCTAATGATTACACTGATTTCTACCATCGTAGCGGTACCCGTCGGGGTAGCCTGCGCCGCCTACCTGTCCGAGGTTGCCCCGCGAAAAGTCAGCGAGATGGTAAAGCCTATCATTGAGATACTGGCGGGGATTCCATCGGTGATGATGGGATTTATCGGGCTGGCGCTTTTATCACCGTTCGTGCAGAGCCTGTTCAACCTGCCCACGGGACTGTGCGGACTCACCGCGGCGATAATGCTTTCGCTGATGAGTCTGCCGATAATCGTCAGCGTCTCCGAGGACGCCCTGCATGCCGTCCCCCGCGAGTTTAAGGAGGCTTCCTACGCCCTCGGCGCGACGAAGTGGGAAACCATCTGGCACGTGTGCATCCCCTCCGCCCTTTCCGGCATCGCCGCCGCGGTGATGCTGGGCGTGGGGAGGGCGATAGGCGAGACGATGACGGTCTTGATGGTGGCCGGCAACGCCCTGGCGGTGCCCGCTACCCCCACCGACCCCATGACTACGATGACCTCGGCCATTGCTTCCGGCATCGGCAACGCGGTGAGGGGCGGGGTTCAGTACCAAGCCCTGTTCGCCGTCGGCCTTATCCTGTTCATTTTAACGCTCGGGGTGAACATCATCGCCGAGAGGGTGCTGGAGCGGCAGAAAAGGAAATTTGCGAGGTAGCTGGCAAATGACATCATACAGCACACGTAAAATATCCCAGCGCACTGCCTTTAGTTTTCTGATACTGGCGGCGGTCGTTTCTGTGACGCCCGTCCTGTTTATTATCATTTATACTATCGTCCAGGGAGGCGGCGCTTTAACGTGGGACTTTATCGCCCAGTTCCCCTCGCAGGCGGGCAGAGAAGGCGGTATCCTGCCGGCGATTGTCGGCACATTTTACCTCATGCTCGGCACCCTCGCTTTCGCCCTGCCCATCGGGGTGCTGGCGGGCATTTACCTCACGGAATACGCCCGGGACAACTGGCTGACCCGGCTTATTAATCTGGCCATCGTGAACTTGGCCGGCGTCCCGAGCATCGTCTTCGGGCTTTTCGGGCTGAGCGTTTTCGTGCTGGCGTTCCACTTCGGTTTATCCCTGCTGGCCGCCAGCCTTACTCTGGCGTGCCAGGCACTGGCGATGGTTATTACTACGTCGCGGGAAGCCCTGTTGGCTGTGCCCAGAGAATTGAGGGAGGGCAGCCTAGCTGTCGGCGTCACCAAATGGCAGACGGTCCGGCATATCGTTCTGCCCCAGGCTATGCCGGGTATCATTACCGGGGCGGTCCTGGCGATAAGCCGCGCCGCCGGAGAGACCGCTCCGATACTGGTAGTGGGCGCAGCATTTTTATTGCCCGCCCTGCCGCAGTCGCCTTTAGATCAGTTTATGGCGCTGCCTTACCATCTTTATACGGTCGCCGCGCACGTCCCCAACATGCCTAAGGGAACCATGTGGGGCGTAGCGCTGGTGCTGCTTATCGTGGTGCTTTCCTTCGATATACTGGCGGCCGCCATCAGGATTAAAACGAGACAGAGGAAATAGCGATGAACATCAATATCAGCGTACCGGATATTTCTGCCAGACCGGCGGAGAAATGCGTCACCAAGCTCAAAGCGGAGAACGTTAACCTCTATTACGGCTCTTTCCAGTGCCTGCGTAACGTCACGCTGGATATCCCGTCGTGCGCCATCACCGCAATTATCGGGCCGTCGGGCTGCGGTAAGTCCTCGCTGCTGCGTCTTTTTAACCGCATGAATGACCTTATCCCGGGGGTCAGGGTGGAGGGAAATGTAGAGCTGGACGGTATCGCCATTTACGATTCTAAAATAGACGTTGTCGAGCTCAGAAAGAGAGTAGGCATGGTCTTTCAAAAGCCAAACCCCTTCCCGATGTCGATATTCGAGAACGTGGCTTACGGGCCGAAGCGGCACGGCATCAAAAGTCGCGGCGAGCTGGAGGAAATCGTAGAGAAAAGCCTGCACCAGGCAGCGCTCTGGGACGAGGTCAAAGACAAGTTGGGACAATCTGGGCTGGCACTTTCCGGCGGCCAGCAGCAGCGACTTTGCATCGCGCGGGTGTTGGCGGTGGAGCCGGAGGTGATTTTGATGGACGAGCCGTGCAGCGCCCTCGACCCTGTAGCTACGTTGAAAATCGAGGACTTGATGCGCAGTCTGGCTGAGGACTACACTATCATCATCGTTACCCACAACATGCAGCAGGCTGCCAGAGTATCGGACACGGCGGCCTTCATGATGATGGAGCCGGACCGGGCCGGCGTGCTCGTGGAATACGGCCCGACGGCACAACTGTTCACCAACCCTAAAGACAAGCGCACCGAAGATTATATTACCGGGCGTTTCGGATAGCTTTGAGGAGGCAGATATGGAAACGAGGACGGCTTTTCACAAGAAATTAAGGGAAATCCAGGACGATATTCTGGCAATGGGGAGTATGGTGAGTAAAGCCATATCGCGTTCTATCGAAGCGCTCAAGAACCGGGACATGGAACTGGCGCAGCAGATAATAGCCGACGACCGCAAGGTAAACCAGAAACGTTTTGAAATCGAGGAGAAGTGCGTGGAACTTATCGCCACGCAGCAACCCATGGCGAGCGACCTGCGTATTATCCTGGCGGTGCTTAATATTATATCGGAAGTGGAGCGCATCGGCGACTACGCGGAGGGAATCGCCAAGATTGCCATCCTGATTGGCAATGAGCCGCCGCTAAAGCCGTTGATTGATATTCCCCGCATGGCAGAGCAGACGATAGACATGCTGCGCCGCAGCCTGGACGCTTTTGTCAACCGGGACGCGGAGTCGGCCAAGAAAATCAGCGCCGAGGATGACGCTATTGACCAGCTTTACGACCAGGTTTTTCGCGAGCTGCTTACTTTCATGGCGGAAGACCCCAAGACCATAACGCGGGCCACCCGCCTGATATGGGTCGCGCATAACCTGGAGCGTAGCGCCGATAGAGTCACCAATATCTGCGAGCGGGTGGTCTACGTGGTGACCGGCAAGATGGAAGAAATTGGGGCTTCAAAGTACTAGAAGTTATATCTATGTATAACATGTATTATACGTGGACACAAAATGACGATTTGTGCAAACCTATTACTTCCCGCTTGCCAAAACTGATTAAACAT
>CAZEUJ010000046.1:0-13506 GCA_964514525.1 uncultured Dehalococcoidaceae bacterium | reverse complement strand
CTATTGTTTGCAGGATATGCTTGCTGTCAAAAAGACTCATGGCAATTGCCCCGGCCGGACAGGCAGCACTACATACGCCGCAGCCGCGGCACGACTCAATAACCAGGTGAACAGTATACTTGTTATCCTTTGTCTCTAACTTAAGCGCTTCGAAGGGGCATGATGATACACATATACCGCAACCTGAACATAAGTTTTCATTGATAGACAAAGGAAGACTGTATCCTTCCTTGGTGGCCAGGTGTTTCAGGACATCCCAAATAACAGAAAATTTGACTTTCTGCGGGCAATTTTTCTCGCACAGGAAACATTCAGAACAATACCAGATATAAGGGCTACCCAAGACCTTGTCTCGTATACCCAGGTTGAGCATTCTTACTATTTTCCTCGGGTCATGCTCGGGGTATATCTCATGAATGGGACATGCGGCTGTGCAGGTTCCGCAGGTAAAGCAAGCAGTAACGTCATTAATAACATCACCAGCGGCTACCTCAAACTTAAATTTACGGTCAAGCTCCGCCACTCTGATTGGTTGATGTACTAAAATCTCCATCAATAGCTTTCTTTCCGCATAGTCAGCGTTCACATCACAACTTGGTAATGAACACTTTAGCTAATTGACTTTTCCTTGTCAAGTTTATACATCAATCTCCTGTTACGCTATTTTCTTGCATCTCATAGTCTCGCGCTCGTCTCCCTTTTCCTGGAGAAGCTCCGGTCTCCTCTACTGAGGTAAACATTGGCTGGGATAACAATCGTCCAAAATGTGCAGTTGAAGGAGACTTCAAACGTAAGAATAATACTCAACGCAGAATAAGTAACAGCTATGGTAAAACGGAAGCAAGTGAAGAATAGATAAGCCGTAGAGGCATTAGAATGCCCCCAATGGAATTCGAATCCATGTTGCCGGCTTGAAAGGCCGATGTCCTAGGCCACTAGACGATGGGGGCGTACCTGTCTAGTATAGCAGAGAAACGCCCTGTCGGACAATGCATCGGCACAATCTGCCATGACTTCCCCAGCTTGCCTGATATATACCTATAGTGTAAAATTATATATAGTGGTTGCGTTTGCGCGAGGTGCTGTTCCATGCCTATTTACGAATATGAGTGCGGTAGTTGCCATCACCGTTTTGAGGTAAAGCAGGGCTTTAAAGACAAGCCCCAGGCAAAATGCCCGCAGTGCAAAGAGATTGCCCGGCGTGTCTTTCATCCCACGCCGATCATCTTCAAGGGTAGCGGTTTTTACGTCACCGACCATCGTCCTTCAGAGAGTGCTCCCAAGCCATCGCCGGATAAAGGGAAATCGGAGGCCACTAAAAGCTCAAAGTGAAAGCTTTATTGCAGCGGGTCAGCCAGGCCTCGGTCACCGTTGCCGGTGAGGAAGTAGGGCGGATTGGGCAGGGGCTGGTGGTCTTTATCGGGGTGGCCGGGGGAGACATGGAAAGGGATGCGCAGTATTTGATGTCGAAAGTCGTCAATCTACGCATTTTTACTGATGCCCAGGATAAATTCAACCTTTCCGCTCTGGATATCGGCGGCGAGCTTCTTCTCATAAGCCAGTTTACCTTACTGGCAGATACCCGGAAAGGGCGTCGTCCCAGCTTTGACCAGGCCGCCCCGCCTCCACAGGCTGAAAAACTTTTCGATTATTGTGTCGGGCTGGCCCGTGAGAGCGGACTGAAAGTGGCTACCGGGCGCTTCCAGCAGCATATGCAGGTGGAAATCCATAACGACGGCCCGGTGACGGTTATGGTGGATAGCCGCGAAAAATTCGATAAGGTTTAGCCCTTTTTAAGTTGTTGACATTCTATACCTGAATCGTTATAATGTGTTGTTGTGTGGTGGGGTGGTTATTATTTTTTACCTGTTAATGCAAATAGTTGCAATTGCATACAAATGAAATAATTTTTTAGGAGGAAAAATATGGCATGTTTTCTGGTACCCGTGGGAGAAGCTATCATCACCACCGTCGTTCAGAAGGTCGCAGAAAAAAGGGAGAAAGAAAAGGAAGCCGATACTGAAAAGGCGGTGCATACTGGAATCAAGTGGAGCAGGAGACTGAGCTGGCTTAACAAGATGCTGTGGGGCGGCTCGCTACTGCTGGCTATCGAGCATGTGTGGCATGGCGAAGTCGTTCCCTGGCCGCCTTTTTTGACCGCCATGGGAAATTCAGCGGACGTAGCTCCCATGCTTCATGAGATGGCGACAGTCGGCGTGGCGATGGCCGTAGCCGTAACCGTCATCTGGGGCATAATGGTAATTATCGCCGAGGTGAAAGCTAGGGCTGTGCCCGCCGCGAAAGTCACTCCCATCGGAGGAGGTATTGAATAATGTTTTTCATCCTCACTGCACTGGCGGCGGTAATCGCCACCGTTATCTGGTATGTCAAGTCTCCTGATAATAAATACAAGCTGGGCTTATTGAGTCTAATCTTTTGGGGGGCGACCATTATGTGGCTCGTTGACCACGTGATAGCGTATTTGACCGAAGGCGGTGAGTTTTTTGAAATCAGCACCGACGCCTCGATGCTTGGCGTCTCGGTAATCATGGGTGCCTTGATTGTATGGTTGATTGTGCTGCTGGTCAGCGACCCTAAAAAAGTTTTAAAGATAATTTTGAAAAGATAAAAGTCACTCGTTTTTAGCCAATCTTACAACAGCTTTAGAGTCTGGGATTCCAGCTCCAGACTGATGTCCAGCGCTTTATACGAGTGGGTCAGCGCGCCGATTGATATCATGTCGACGCCCGTCATGGCTATCTGACGGACGTTCGCCAGCGTAATTCCGCCGGAGGCTTCGATTTTCACCCGCCCCGCCGCCATATTCACCACCCGGTTCGTTTCTTCGATGCTCATGTTGTCTAGCATGATGATATCGGCACTAGCTTTGAGGGCTTCCTGAGCTTCGCTGGTGCTGGTGACCTCCACCTCGATGGTGATGCCCGCCGGGACGTTCCGCCGGGCTTTGGTCACGATATCTTTTATGCTCATGCCTGTGGCGTGCAGCGCGTTGATGTGGTTGTCCTTGATTAACACGGCGTCGCCAAGGTGAAGACGGTGGTTTTGTCCCCCGCCCGTCCTCACCGCGTATTTTTCCAGATCCCGCAGGCCTGGGGTAGTCTTGCGGGTATCATAAATTTTCGCGCCTGTCTCGCTGGTCTCGGCTACGTATTGAGCGGTCAGCGAGGCGATGCCGCTCAGTCTCTGGAGGAAGTTGAGGGCGGTGCGTTCCGCTTTGAGGATGCTGATAACGCTGCCGCTGATGTTGCCGGCGATGTCTCCCGGTTTTATCGCCGTTCCGTCTTTTATCAGGACTTCTACTTCGAGGAGCGGGTCGACGCGCTGGAAAACGCGCCCGGCTATATCGATGCCGGCCAGTACCCCTTTTTCCTTTACCAGCAGCGATGCCTTGCCGGAGAGGTCGGGAGGTATCAACGCTTCGCTGGTGATGTCGCCGTGGCTGATATCCTCGGCCAGAGCTAGAGCGATAATTCTATCGATTTGTTTTTTCGTAAGTTGGCTAGCGCTCACTTTCTCATTTCATCCCGGCGTACGGACACACTGCCCCGGGCAACTCTTAGGGTAGTGCCCCCTTCCACTTTGATAATGACGCTGTCCTCGCTGAGGCTGTCGATTGTGCCGTAGATGCCGCCCGCGGTGATGACCCTGTCGCCTTTTTGCAGGTTCTGCGTCATCTCCCGCTGTTCCTTCTGGCGCTTTTGTTGCGGCCGTATCATCAAAAAATAGAACACGGCAAAGATTAATACCAGGATGACAATCATCCCATATTGTGAAAACCAGCTGGTTTCTGTTTCACCGCCCGTCGCGGTGGAGGTGGCGGCCGGGAACAAGCATCCGCCGAAAAACACCAATACCGCGATGAGCAGTCCGCCAATCAATCCGAATTTCAATGCAGTTTTCATTTTTCCTCCTGATTGTTGTTATCTGATTTGATATTGCCTTGCAGCGACCACGGACTGGTTTTTTCGATTTTGATATTTACCAGGTGTCCCTGGCAGTCCCTGTTGTTGCTGAAAAATACCAGCTTATCGGTGCGGGTGCGGCCGTACCATTTGCCCTTTTTCCTGCCCTCCACCAGTATTTCTACCGTCTTCCCCAGCAGACGGGCGTTACTTTCCGTCTGGATTCTCTCCTGGAACCGCTCGATTTCCAGGAGCCTTGCTTTTTTCTCGTCGGGCGGTACATCGTCCTCGAAATCCCGGGCGGCCGCCGTGCCCGGCCGGGTTGAGTAGGCGGCTACATGCACTGTAGCAAACTTTATCTCGGAGAGCAAGTCCAGGGTCTGCCGGAATTGTTTTTCACTCTCCCCCGGAAAGCCGACTATTATATCGGTACTGATGGCGATGTCGGGTATCTTTTCGCGTATCTCCGTGACGAGCCGGCGGTATTGCGCTGCCGTATAGCCGCGCTTCATGGCTTTGAGGATTTCGTCGCTGCCGGACTGCGCGGGCAGGTTTATCTGCTCGCAGACCTTCTCCAGTCCGGCGATGGCCTCGATGAGTCGCCGGCTCATGTCCTTGGGATGGTTGGTGAGGAAGCGCAGCCGCGCCAGCCCTTCAATGTCGTTCAACTCGGTGAGCAGGTCGGCCAGGTCGGGCTTTCCTTTGAGGTCGCGCCCGTAAGAGTCCACGTTCTGCCCGAGCAGGATGACCTCTTTAGCCCCCCGCCTCGCCAGTTCCCTCGCCTCGCAGACTATCTCTTCTATGGGCCGGCTCCTCTCCCGACCCCGTCGGTAGGGGACGATGCAGTACGAGCAGAAGTTATCGCACCCCTGGCTGATGGTCACGTAAACGCTAGGTGAGGGGCGGCGGGGCAATGATGCCTCGTCTGTCTTTTCCAGCCAGGGCGGTGAGTCCCCCGCTTTGAAAAACCGGTCGATATGCGGAAATCGTTTCTTTAGAGGCGTGGTATCGGAATCAACCATGCAGCCGGTCAGCGCCAGCATTAAATCAGGATTTTCTTTTTTCAGGTGCCTGAGGTCGTGCAGCTTGTTGACAACCCTTTCCTCGGCGCTCTGCCGCACCACGCAGCTGTTAAGTACGATGAGGTCGGCCTCTCCAATGCTTTTCACCGCCTGATAGCCCAGCTCATCGAAACGGGCGGAAAGCCGCTCCGACTCCGCTTTGTTCATCTGGCAGCCGATGGTCCAGATATGATAAGTAGGCATATTTTTCAACTCTTAGGGAAATTTTTCTCTTAGGGGGAATAACCGGATGCTCAAATGGCGGAGGGGGAGGGATTCGAACCCTCGTCCCCAGTTTCCCAGGGAAAGCGCTTAGCAGGCGCCCGCACTAGACCACTATGCGACCCCTCCCCAGATATGAAATGAATATTAACTTGACTTTTTTATCATAACATAACGGTTGCGGTCGCTCAATGCTCATAAAAATAATAGACGATGCCACGGTTGAGACATATATCATATTTAATACGCGCAGTGTATCTTATAATATTGACATAACATATTACGGGGAGGAAATATCATGACGAGCGAACATCACCATGAAGCGCTGTTAAAAGACATTGCCAAGGAGCAGAAACCCATCTTGGGCAAATCCGGCCAGGCGGTCTATATTTACCTGGACGATACGCATAAAATCTGCAATAAAAAATTCGCTGCCTTGCTGGGCTATAAATCGGTCAGGGAATGGGTGGATAACGAGGCGCCGCTGGCCGACGTTATCGAAAAAGACCAGCCCAGGGTTATCGAGGCTTACGTCAGGGCTTCGGAAAAACTGGAGGCGAGCAGCCTGCCGGTGACCTTAAAAAATGTAAAAACGGGCAAGCTCATTAAGGCCAGGATATTCATGTCACCTTTAGTATTTCAGGGCCATGTTTTCGTGATTCATTTCATCGACGAAATTTGAGATTCAATCCGTAACATAGTGGTTTGGGGCACCGCAGCGTCTTGCTGTTTATTTCCTCGCCGCCCCGATTATCTCCCTGAGATTCTTTATCCCCTCTTTCTCCATAAACCTTTCGATGCCTTCCAGCACGTCGAGGGAAGCCCGGGGATTTTGATAAGTTGCCGAGCCCACCTGCACGGCGCTCGCCCCGGCCATGATAAACTCCAGGGCGTCGTTAGCATTGACAATGCCCCCGCACCCTATCACCGGCACGTCGACCGCCCTCGCTACTTCATAGACCATCGCCAGCGCTATCGGCTTTATCGCCGGACCGGAAAGCCCGCCCGTGATGTTGCCGATGGATGGTCGCCTTCCGGCAAGGTCTATCGCCATGCCCTTGACGCTGTTGATGAGGGATATGGCGTCGGCCCCGGCCTCCGCCACGGCTCTTGCCACCCCGGAGATATCGCCGGTATTCGGGGTAAGCTTAACTATGATAGGCAAAGAAGTTACGGCTCTCGCGGCGGCGGTCACCTCTGCGGCACATTTCGGGTCAACTCCGAAGGCAGCGCCCCCGGCTTTAACATTCGGGCAGCTGATATTCACCTCGATGCCGCTGATACCTTTAACTCCGTCCAGTGCTTTAGCCAGCTTCCCGTATTCTTCTACGGTATCTCCGGCAATATTTACGATTACCGGGACCCGCCATCCCGCCCAGACGGGCGCCTTCTCTTTAATGAGTGCCTGCACGCCGATGTTCTGAAGACCGATAGCGTTGAGGACCCCGGAGGCTGTCTCCACGAGGCGCGGCTGCCGGTTTCCCTCCCGCGGCTTAAGTGTGGTGCCTTTGCAGACGATCGCCCCCAGCTTTTGTATATCGAAAAGCTCGCTGTATTCCGTCCCGTAGCCGAAGGTGCCGGAGGCTGTCATGACCGGATTGGCCAGGCGCAGGCCGTGCCTGTTTTTGGGCGCTAACTGAATCGATAGATCTGGGGTCATATTATTTTCCTGCCTGTCTTCTGGCTGAAAGCTTATCAGACCGGTTGCCTTTAATGCAAGTCATTTGGGTGCTGCCACTCAATTGAAAGGGGTATTGACCTGATTGTCCCTTCTGCTTGAGGGATGTATTGTTACCGCAGGTGTCATTTATGAAAGCGACTTCGATTCTGTTCCGCGATTCATTGGCGGGTTTAAAGGTCAAGCGACTTCGCATTTCTTTTCTATTGACCCGGCGGGAGCTGGCCGACCTGGCCGGCGTTCCCGAGGAGCATGTAGACTTGCTGGAGCAGAATCTGCCTGTACCTCTGGATAGCAAGCGCCGCATACTCAAGGAAATCTGGGCCATCAAAGCCAGGAAGTGACGCGCGTGCAGGGGTATCGACCCCCTGCTTCTCCCCGTCCGGTTGTTTCTTCAGGGTTAAGGCAGCAGCGCTGGCAGAGCGGTTGTTTGCGGCAGACTTCTTTGGCATGTCGGACGAGCAGGGCGTGGTATTCGTTAAACTGCCTGGTGTCCGCCCGCAGGTTCCCCGTGAAAAGCTTTTGATAGCCGGCATAGCTTGGGTTTGAGGGAGTCAGTCCCATCCGGTCTATTATACGCCGTGTATAGGCGTCGTTGACGAAGACAGGCTTATTGCCGGCGTAGAGCATGATGGAGTCGGCGGTTTCCTCGCCGATGCCGTAGATAGTTAGAAGCTCCTTTCTCAGGTTTTCTCTATCGATGGCAAAAACCTTGTCCAGGTTGTCGTGATAGGCCTTGCCCAGCCAGCCAACGAAGGCTTTAAGCCTCCGCGCTTTAACGTTATAGTACCCGCAGGGACGGATGAGCGCGGCGAGGTCGCTCTCGGACAGCTTTCGCAGTGCCTCCGGGTTTAGCTTTCCGGTTGCTTTAAGGTTGGCGATGGCTTTTTCGACGTTAGTCCAGGTGGTCGACTGCGTTAATATCGCCCCGACGATTACTTCGAAAGGCTCCCGGGCGGGCCACCAGTGCTGTTGACCGTACTTTTCCAGGAGTCTCCGGTAGATGTCTTGTAAGATCTTTTTTATTTTTTTATCGTCCATGGTGGAGCGGTAGCCCCATCGACCGAGTCGTAGCCGGGAATGTAGGGCTTGATATCCAGCACCGGTGTCCCGTCGATGGCGTCAAGTCCCTGCACTTTCAATACGTTGCCCCGGCGTTCCAGCAGCCTGACCGTGCTTTTACCTATCGGGTTGGGGCGGTCCGGCGAGCGGGTGGCAAAGACCCCCGTGAGCTTATTTTTAGGGTTTCCCCTGGGGTGCACCTTCATCGGCGCCGGCCGGCGTGATTTGTGAATCCACCAGAGTACGATGATATGAGAAAACTCGTCGATATCGTCCAGGGCTCCGGTCAGGTCTTCGTCGATAATAATCTCGGAGACAATATCTTCGTGCTTTTCCCGGGTGGGCTCCTTGATCTCGCTCCGGACCGTGCCGATGGCTTTCAGCTTTATTTCGTCTGGTTCCGTCGTCATTTCCAAACCGCAAACATATCATTTACGCGTTCTGTTGGCATTTGGTTATACGTGACCTCACCCCTTTATCCCCTCTCCAGCCTGAGATATTGTTTAAACCAGTGTTCAAACTGGCTGAAGAGGGGAGTTCATGAGAGAGGGGGCGAAGCCCCCTCTCAAATTCTTCCCCCCTCTCAAACACAGTAATAATCGAGCGTAAAAGGTAATTTGTTTGAGAGGGGGACAAAGGGGGTGAGCATGTATAATCAACCATAAGCAAAAAGGACCTCTTTAAGGGACAACTGACGAAAATATTTTGTTATTCCAGGGGCGTCATCGTCAGGAGTTTTTTGGCTATCTGCGGGTACCTGGCGATGAATTCCAGCTCGTCCTCGACCAGCGGTTTGTGCGATTCCACGTTAGCGTATCTTACCAGTTCCAGTATCTCGTTAGCCTCTGCCCGGCTTTTGTTACGGAAGGAAACATCGATTTTTCCCATGACGTGACTGAAACCGGAGATGCCGCTGTATTGCCCGGTGATGATCTCTCGTCCGGTCTCTACTTTGATGGGGTCGCCCCTCCCCAGTTCCTCATAGCCGTACAGCTCGTAGTTGCCGGGGTCTTTCAGGACGCCGTCGGCGTGGATGCCGGAGGCATGGGCGAAGGCATTCGAGCCGACCCCCGGCTGGTTGATCGGTATCGGCACGTCGAAAGCGTAGCTGGTGAATTTGGCTATTTTTGAAGCGCATTTGAGATTTATCTCCACGCCCAGTGCGTATTTCTCGGCAAATTTTTTCGATTTCGTTGCTGCCAGTATTACGGCAATGAGGTCGGCGTTGCCGGCCCTTTCCCCGATGCCATTGATGGTGGTATTGACGTAGGCGTCCTGCCCGCCGTCGATTACCCCCTTGGCGCCGGCGATGGAGTTGGCGACCGCCATGCCCAGGTCTCCGTGACAGTGGAGTTCGATGGGCATCCTCACTTTTTCCGCCAGTTTCTTGCCGGCGTCGTAGATGGTGAAGGGGTTATCGTAGCCGAGTGTATCGCAATATCGGAACCTGTCGGCGCCGCTTTCTTTAGCCGCCAGCCCGAACTCCACCAAGAATCCGATGTCTGTCCGGGAGGCGTCCTCGGCGTTGGCGCCGATCGTTTCCGCCCCGTGAGCGCGGGCGGCTTTAACCGCCTCGGTCATTTCTTTGATTACCGAGCTTTTGCTCTTTTTACCCTGGAACTTTCCGGTAATCATCTGCTCGGAGGTCGATATAGACAGGTTGAGATGTTTAATGTTGGGTATGAGCTGGAAGGTGGTTTCCACGTCCTCGATGATAGCCCTTATCCATCCGCCCAGGCGTGTTTGTTTCAGGACGCCCATCTTGGCCAGTTCGAGGTTCGCCTGCAGGTAGTTGGTCTCGTGCCGCGTCGTGGGGAAGCCGAACTCGCTCTGGAAGACGCCCATTTCATCGAGGTAGATGTTGATGAGGGTCTTTTCCAGCTTGGATAGTCCGAGTTTGGCTGTCTGCACCCCGTCCCGGTTGGTCACATCGATTAGGTATATCTTGGGCATCGGCGCTACCTCCGCGGACTTTACGCGTCCGCTTATATTTGTATATTATCATAAGGTATTCTCTACGGCAACAGATACAGGACATAATATTTTACCAAGGTTATAGGGGCTAGTGATGTCTGGAGACAGGTGGGGATTTAATGAATGGGCGAAATCCTATGATGAGGACGTTGTCAAATCTGCCCGCGCCGGGGATTGGATATTCCGTGACTATAACCGTGTTTTGGATAGGGTCGTGGAATATTGCCAGCTGGAAGAAAACGTTTATTCCTCTGTGCTTGATATTGGCATCGGCACGGGTAATCTGGCTGCCCGCTTCCTCTCCCGCGGCATGCGGGTCATCGGTATAGACCCATCGGCAGAAATGAGAAAAATCTGCCGACGTAAATATCCTGGCATCAGGGTATTAGCTGGGGATTTTCTAAAAACCCCTCGCTCCTTGCCGGATGTCGACCTCATCGTCTCTGCTTATGCCTTTCATCATTTGACCGCGACGCAAAAGGCGAAGGCAATTCCCCTAATGACAAAGCTTTTAAAGCCGAAAGGCCGTATTGTTATTGCTGATTTGATGTTTCAGAATACTGCTGAAGAGAGCCGCATCAAGCAGACTTTACGTGATACGGGTAGAGCCGATGTCTTGGCGGAGTTTGAAGACGAGTATCCTGGCATTTTCGAAGATTTGGCTTTGTTATTCAAAAGGGAAGGCTTCTTGTTTGATGGAGAGAGTCTCACAGAATCGGTCTGGATTCTCCGCGCCTGTTTATAACCCTATCCCCTTTATCCCCTTCCCCTGCCAGGGGAAGGGGAAGAAAAAAGAGGGGTTTCACCCCTCTTTAACGCCCCGTTGTTTTTAGGGAGTAGCCCGCTGAGAGGGGCGCTAGCCCCTCTCAATTATTCTTCCCCTCTCCAGCTAGCATAAAAACCGGCTTTAACTATGTTCCGGGCTGGAGAGGGGGCAGGGGGTGAGGTAAAAAAATACTATTTTCCCGTTTGACACCCCTTGGCTCTGATGTTAGATTTAATATGAATGAACGTCGGCATCGCTAAAGTCAGCCTGCGCATCCCGGAAAATATGTCTCTAAAAGGGAAAAGGCAGGTGATAAAGTCCATCATCGGTCGCGTCCGCAGTAAGTTCGATGTCGCCGTCGCCGAAGTGGACGATAACGATATCTGGCAGCTGGCCACTATCGGTATTTGCACTATCAGCAATAACAAACGGCATAGTAACGAGGTCCTGTCTAAAGTTGTCGACTTTATCTCAAACAGCCACTTTGACATAGAACTTCTCGATTACTCCATCGAAATTATCGACGTTTAAAAAATCATCCTCTCCCTTTTGTAAAGGGAGAGTTAGAGAGGGATTTAGTCAAATTGGAAATCCAGGCTTTCCTCAACCATATCCGCTCCCTCCCCGGCTATAATGATCAGATTGCCCACATCGAACACATTGCCCCCCGCCGCGGCCAGTACGGCAAGCTCGATGAGCCTCTGGCCCCCGCCCTCCAGGACTGCCTTGACGTTCATGGCTTTTCCCGTCTTTACTCTCACCAGGCCCGGGCTGTCAATCACGTGCGCGCCGGCAGGAACGTCATCATCGCCACCTCCAGCGCCAGCGGCAAGACCCTGGTCTATAACATCGCCGTTATGCAGGCGGTTCTCACCGACCCCGCCACCCGCGCCATATTTCTTTTTCCTACCAAAGCCCTGGCCCAGGACCAGCTTCATAAGCTGCACGAGCTTTTTTCCCCCGCCCTTTTACCCCCCGAAGCCATCGCCACTTTCGATGGCGATACCCCGCGCTCGGAGCGGGCGGATGTCAGGAGATACGGCCGCATCATCCTGACCAACCCGGATATGCTGCACGTCGGCATCATGCCCCAGCACCAGTCGTGGGCAACTTTATTGCGCCATTTGAAGTACGTGGTCGTGGATGAAGCCCACTACTATCGCGGCGTTTTCGGCTCCCACGTTGCTTGCGTTTTACGCCGGCTACGTAGGTTATGCCGACTCTACGGTTCGGAGCCGCAGTTTATCCTGTGCTCGGCGACCGTCGCCAATCCCGGCGAGCACGCTTTAGCCCTGACCGGCCTCCCCTGCGAAGTCGTTGATAATGACGGCTCGCCGCGCGGCTGGAAGGACTTCGTTTTCTGGAACCCGCCCCTTATGGACGAGAAGAAGACCGCTCGCCGCAGCGCCCATTGGGAGTCCACCGGCCTGTTCACCGAGCTTGTCTTGCAGGGCACCCGCACCCTGACCTTTACCCGTACCCGCCGCCTTACCGAGCTTATCTATATCTATACCCGGGACCGTTTGCGTGAGGAAAACTATGAGCTTTCCCGCCTGGTGATGCCTTATCGCGGCGGCTATATGCCGGAGGACCGCCGCCGCATTGAAAAAGAGCTTTTCGGGGGACAGCTTCTGGGCGTGGTGGCGACCAATGCTTTGGAGCTGGGTATCGATAGCGGCGGACTGGAAGCCACCATCCTCGATGGCTATCCGGGGAGCATTTCTTCCACCTGGCAGCAGGCCGGCCGCAGCGGTAGGGGACAGGGGGAGTCTTTGAGCTTTCTGGTCGCCTGGGATAATCCCCTCGACCAGTATTTTATGCGGCACCCATCGGACTTTTTCCGGAGGGGCTTCGAGCATGTGCTGGTCAACCCCGGCAATCCTTATATCCTTAAAGACCACCTGCTCTGCGCCGCCTGGGAGCGCCCCCTCGACTCGTCCGACGGGGAGCTTTTCGGTGCCGACTACGCTAAAGAAAGGGATGCCCTCGTTGAGGGGTCGCAACTCCGCGAAAGACGTAATAAGTGGTATCTGGCCCCATCCGTTGCCTACCCGGCGCAGAAGATTAACATCCGCTCGTCGTCCGGGCAGGACTACGCCGTCGTTGACGTGTCCACCGGCTCGTTGATGGAGACGGTGGAAAGCAGCGTCGCCTTTTTCCAGGTGCACCCCGGCGCTATCTATCTGCACCAGGGCGATTCTTATCTGATTACTAAACTGGATTTAACGAATCATGTCGCCTACGCCGACCCCACCCGCGCCAACTACTATACGGAGACGAAGGAAATCCACGACCTTCATGTGCTTAAGGTGAGGGCTGCCAAGAAGGTCGGCCCCGTTGACGTTAGCATCGGTGACGTCGAGGTCACTATCGACGTCGTCGGCTTTAAGAAGTACCGCCAGTTCTCGGAGGAGGTCATCGGCGAAGAGCCTCTGGACCTCCCCACCATTACCTTCCCCACCGTGGCGCTGTGGTTCGGTATTCCTCCCCGCGCCATCGCCCGCATCGCGGAGAAGGGCAGGGACTTTGCCGGAGGTTTGCACGCCACCGAGCACGCCGCCATCGGCATCCTGCCCCTCTTTGCCCTGTGCGATAGGAATGATATCGGCGGCGTTTCCACCCCGATGCACCCGGATACCGGTCGCGCCCAGGTCTTTATCTACGATGCCTACCCCGGCGGCATCGGCATCGCCGAAAAGGGCTACGACATGATCGAGGAGCTCTGGCAGGCCACCCTGCGCGTTATCGCCGAGTGCCCCTGTGATGACGGCTGCCCCTCCTGTGTCCAGTCCCCCAAGTGCGGCAACAACAATAAGCCTT
>CAZEUJ010000045.1:0-13526 GCA_964514525.1 uncultured Dehalococcoidaceae bacterium | reverse complement strand
CAGGGATTTTTCGTTAAAAGCACTAAAGGCCCGCTGGCGGAAGGAGAACTGGAGAGGGCTGCAAACTGGGCAAAATCCGTCGCTGCTGGCGTCCCGACTGGCCAGATGCCGGGAGAGTACCAGTTTAAGAAAAAGGAGTAAATCGCATCGCCGCCTGGGCTAAATCCATCGCCGCCGGATAGCCTGTTCCATTTTCTTCAAATGACAAAATCATATTGCTAAATCGCGCTTTTCGTTGCATTATATACTGGATGGCAAGGTTTAAATGTTTGGTCGACCTGCTCATAAACTAAAAACGAATCCCCGCATTGGAAGCTGATTTAACATAAATCAAAAAACGGATATTAGCTATAAAATAAAACGGATCAGGTTCAAAATCCCAAAAATATTTTTTAAAAACAAATCGTTTTTACCGTCCTTGACGCGCCCGCCCGCTTTCATCTATCCTTAAGGCAATATTAGCTTTATGAAGGAGGTCTCTCATGGCTGTCAAACTACCCAGAGGCTGGTATGATATCTCCGTCCCCCTCAAGCAGGGCATGGTCTATTTCCCCACCGACCCCGTCCCGCCCAAGATATACCGCTACAGCGACCGTAACCTCGGCTCTAAAGTCACCATGTCCATGCTGGAAATCATCTCCCACACCGGCACGCACATCGATTCGCCCCTGCATTTTATCCCCGACGGCTCCACAATAAGCGATATGCCGGTAGACGCAACCATCGGCCCGGCGCGTGTTATCGCCATCAAGGACAGGGAAAGCATTAAAGACGCCGAACTGAAAAAACATAACATCAAGAAGGGCGAGCGTGTGCTTTTTAAGACCCGTAACTCGCCGGCAGGCTACGAAGCCGAAAAGTTCAACGACGACTATTGCTACCTGCACGAAAGCGCCGCTGATTACCTCGTTAAAGTTGGGGTTAAACTGGTCGGCATAGACTTTATCACCATCGGTTCCTACAAACGACCGGAGAACATCGGCAAGACGCACACGGCGCTGCTCGGCGCCGGCATTTACGTGCTGGAGGACTGCGCCCTGGCTAACGTGCCCCCGGGAGAATACGAACTGCTCTGCCTGCCGCTCCTTATGTACCACGGCGATGCCGGCCCCTGTCGGGCCATCCTGCGACCGCTTAAAAAGTAGAAATATTTAATATAAAAAGTCAATCCGGAAGAGGGGCGTCGGCCCCTCTTCTTTTTATTTTTTCCTGGGCTGCGAACCCATTAACAAATTCTTAATATTCTCCCAGTAAAATTATAGTAGACCTACGAAAATACATGGTAACATCCCACCAAAGTAAGGGATAGTGCCGTTGACCGTCCGCGATCGCAGGATGTTACAATTAAGATAGAAACTGAGGTATCCTCAAAATACCCTCAATCGTTATATATAGTGAGGGTATTCTTTGTGACCTTTTTGTATAGTTTCAAACAACTAATGAGACACAATTGTATCAAGCGACAAATAAGATAAAAAGATGATTTCCTTCTTAGGGGAAGGCTAGTTAAGGTGTAATATGAATAATATACAGGGCAAGAATATAAAAGTTGACGGACTGAATGTCCATTATTATACGGCCGGCCAGGGCGAACCGCTGGTGGTAATTCACGGCGGTGGGGGAGATGCCCGCACCTGGTGGAAAAACATTACTGAACTCTCGGAAAAATACACCATCTATGCCCCGGACCTGCCCGGATATGGCGGCAGTCAGCCGCTCGCCGGCGATTACTATATACCGGAGTTATCGCGGTTTCTCGGCAGCTTCGCCAGCAACCTCGGTCTGGAAAGGTTCTACCTCGTGGGGCATTCGATGGGGGGCGGCGTCGCTCTTGACTATGCCCTCAAATCGCCCCACAAAATCAAGAAGCTGGTACTGGTGAGCAGTCTGTGCCTGGGCCGGGAAATCGCTTTCTGGGTCAGGCTGCTGTCGATTCCGGCTTTACTGCGGTCGCTCGGAGCATTGACCATCGCGGTTTTGAAAAGCATTAAGTGGCTGGCTGAACAGCTGAATCCCGCTGAGTTCATTATGCCGCTTTCGCCCGCCAGCATGACCGTCGGCGGTAATATCACGACTTTCAAACAGCAGTCTATGGTACTGGAAGACCGGCTTTCCGAGGTAACGGTGCCGACGCTACTGGTGTGGGGGTCTAAAGACCCTATCGTGCCGGTAAAGCACGCCTATCAGGCGGCGAAGGTCATTCCCGATTGCCAGGTGAAGGTCTTCGAAAACCGGGGCCATAATGTCCACCGCGACGAGGTCAAGCAGTTCTCCAGTACCCTTACTGGCTTCCTGGGCTAGTCGTTATCTCCGTTTTTATAGCCCGACTGGAACTCCCGGTACTCCTTAACGATGTCTTTGTGCCTCACGAGTGCCTCGCCGATACCGTACTGTTTGCTGAGTCGTAGCGGCACACAGCAGCAAGAGCAGCAGCTGCATATTGCGTAAAAGTCCCCGCGGCACTTGATGATGGTAAAAATCAGCCCGCGTCTCTGGTTCTCGCGCAGGATTTCCCCGGCTTCTTCACGGGTGATTTTGCGTGTGTCTTTCGTCATCGCTTCCAGCACGAGGTGGCGCGTCGGGCCAAGCAGTATCTCGGCATTGAGAGGATGGTCGCAGTTGTGAAAAACCCGGCGGCAGTCACACGGGGCTACGGCTACCCCTTCGGCGACGGCGACCAGCTCCAGCGCTTCCGCGGGTGTGAGCAGATAAGCGCGGTGCAGGCTGCGACCGTAAGCGTTGGCCGTCCGCCTCACCAGCCGTCCCAGAAGGGGGACACGGGTCAGCGCGGCAAAGAACATGTAAAACCTTAGAACAATCCGCCGGTTGCTGCTATATAGCTTCAGAGTGTGGTGCATGACATTCCTGCTTTAAAGACGCGGCTTGCAGATTATTTCCTTTACCCTGAGATTAAAAAAGCGGTGGGTACATTCCGGCTGTAAAACTAAAGCCGTATCTGACCCCCGGCCCGTTCCGCCGATAGAAATTATTTCTTCGTCGGTGCGCACCAGTCCGGTGTCGGCGGCCATGGCGGCGATTTCGCAGGCGACCTTCATGCCCTGTCCGAACATGCGTAGCGTCATGGCGACGACGTCCCCGATGGCGCTGGAAGGGGCGGGGGGCATGGTATTGCCCAGGGCGCGGTGGATGCCGCCGAAGGCGTGGGCGGCGGTGAGGATAATGCCGCCCTGGCTTTCCACGATTTTCCGGTTCTCCTCGGTGAACTCCTGGGAGTTGGCCTCGCGGAACCCGGCGACGTGCGTCACCACGATTATTTTAAATCCTTTTAAAGCATTAACCGCTTTAACGGCGGTGCCGCCCACCGTTGAAGCAACGATGATTGTCTTGATGCCCAGTTCTTTCGCCCGCGCTTTGGCCAGTGCCAGGGTCTTATCAGTATTTTCCGCGCCGCCGGGCTTTTCAAAATAGGTTGTCTTTAGTTCCATGGCTCTCCTTAGTTATCCTATATTAGCTGTTTTTTCCTTTATTGATTCCTAATTTTTATCAATGGGAGAGATAGGGACAATACTGGCTACCCGGTTTTCTTCGAGAAGGACATCTATGATAAGACCCTCAACTTCCCCGGTTACACGGGTTGATTCATGTTGATATCTCGGCAGATAAGCATCTATCGTATACACGATTTCAAATGAAATTTCAAAAGCTACTCCGAGCTTGGTCTCGCCGGTATGCCACACTCCGATTTTGTTATCCGGGGCTATCCGATATTTTTTACCTTCGAGGAGCTGTTTCAGGGTCGGGTCAGCCAGCGCGATTTTTAGCGCTTTCTCTTTCTCATCCGCGGTAACCTCCGGAATGACAACCGATGAGGCCTCTCGCGGGGTCAATTCGCTGACTATTTCCTGCTCCATGTCAAAAACAATATCGTATTTCGTGTTGTAGCCGATCTGCAAAACTCCAACATATTCTGTTATCAAGTCCGGGTCTTCTCTTCCGCTGTCCATCCATTCCCGGAACTGTTCCGTGGTAATATTCTCTGTTATCCTTACGCCTACGCTGAGGTTATAATTTTGATTATTGACCTGGTGACCGTCGATAACATAGATGCTCTCTTCACCTTCGAGGAGTGTTTTTATCGCAGGGTCGGCCAGGGCTATTTGCTCTAATTTCGCGTTCAATACCGGCCCGACGCCGTAAAAACCTTCTTCAATACGAGGAACCGATTCTTCTTCGCTTACAGATGGCGGTTGGTTGAGCGCACTTACATCACGATTACAGGAGGCGGATGCCAGGGCTAACGCCATCAATATGATGCAAAAGCCAAAACGCGCGAACATATACATCTTCTTATCCTTCATCTACTTCCGGCCTGACCACGTAGTTCCTCAGCGTGCCGATGCCCTCAATCTTTACCTCTACGATATCGCCCGGCTGCATCGGGCCGATGCCGCTGGCCGTGCCCGTGGCGATGACGTCGCCGGGGAGCAGGGTCATGACGTGCGAGATAAAGCTTACCAGAATATCGACCGGAAAAATGAGCTGGCTGGTGCGGGTCTGCTGCTTCACTTGGCCATTGAGGATGGTCTCCAGCGCCAGGTCAGAAGGGTCCAGTTCCGTCTCAATGCATGGGCCGATGGGGCAAAAAGTATCGAAGCCTTTGGCTCGCGTCCACTGTTTGTCCCTGGCCTGGAGGTCGCGGGCGGTAACGTCGTTGACGCAGGTGTATCCCAGGATGTAATCGGCGGCTTCTTCTTTAGATACGCGCCATGTTACCGACTTTATCACCACGCCCAGCTCGCCCTCATAGTCTACCCTCTCCGATGATTCCGGGTAAACGATTTTCTCTTCCGTCCCGATGACCGAGGTCGATGGCTTGATAAATATCAGGGGTTCGGCGGGGATACGGTGGTTCATTTCTTCGCCGTGGCTGCGGTAGTTCACCCCCAGCGCGATAATTTTGGAGGGTAAACAGGGGGATAACAGCCTGATATCGCTGGAGCGGTGGTATTGGTTGGTGGTCTGAATACTCTCAAAGGGTGCGGCACTCAAACTCTGGATGCCGTCAGCGAGTAATATCCCGTATTGCGCCCTTTGCCCGTGGGTAAAACGCACGATTTTCACAGTATGAGTTTAGCATTCGTCCGTGGTGGTTTCAAGCAGGCGTAATTAACATATAATTGCCTGCCGAAGCTAAATATGATATATTGTAGGAATGAAAACAGAACCGGATTTTGTTCCGTCGGGCGGGGTTACCTCTCCGCAGGGATTTCTCGCCGGCGCTACCAGCGCCGGTATTAAATATGCCGATAAGCGTCGACTCGACCTCGGCATACTGTTCTCTAAAGTACAGTGTGCCGCGGCGGCTGTCTTTACCACCAATAAAGTAAAAGCGGCATCAGTGCTGCTTAACCGGGAACGGTTACGGAATGCCGGGGCTTCGGCTGTAGTGATGAACAGCGGCTGCGCTAATGCTTGCACTGGCGAACAGGGCATGGCGGATGCTCTGGAGATGACGGAACTGGCCGCCCGGCACATCGGCGTCAACTCGGAGGAAGTCCTGGCGGCCAGCACCGGCGTTATCGGCGTCACCCTGCCGATGGACCGCATTCGGGAGGCTATACCCGGGATAGTCTTAACGGTAAAAGGGGGCCATGATCTTGCCCGGGCAATCATGACCACGGATACCGTGCCCAAGGAGGTGGCGGTGAAGGCGGGAGGTTTTATCATTGGTGGGATAATCAAAGGGGCGGGCATGATTCACCCCGACCTGGCCACCCTGCTTTGTTTCCTGACCACGGATGCCCCCGTCGACGTCGCTTTCCTGCGTCAGGCGTTGCGTAAGGCGGTGGATATCTCTTTAAATATGTTATCTATCGATGGCGATAGCAGCACCAACGATACCGCGCTTTTCATGGCTAACGGAATGGCCGGTGGTAAAACTATCACTGAAGGCGACAACAGGGCGGAGCTCTTTCAGCAGGCGCTGAATAAGGTCTGCATCCACCTGGCCAGAGAGAGCGCCCGTGATGGCGAGGGGGCTACGAAACTCATTGAGGTCAAGGTAAGCGGTGCGGCGAGCCGGAAAGATGCGCGCCTGGCGGCGCGGACGATTGTCAGCTCGCTGCTGGTGAAGTCGGCGGTGCATGGCAGCGACCCTAACTGGGGGAGGGTGCTGGCGGCGGCGGGACGCAGCGGCGCGGCTGTGGCGCCGGAAAAAATGGAACTATATATCGGAGATACCCGCGTGGTCAAAGACGGGTCGCCGCTTCCTTTCGATAAAAAAGACGTGGTGAAACACCTTGATGGCAAAGAGGTATTTATCACACTAAACCTTCATCTGGGCCGCGCGGAGGCTACCGCCTGGGGCTGCGACCTTTCCGAGGAGTACGTTAAAATTAACGCCGAATATACAACATAAATAATATGAAAGACATTGTCGTTATCAAAATAGGGGGCTCTACCTTCGGCAGCGGCGATACGACCATCAAGGATATCGTTGCTTTACAGAAGAAGGGCGTGGCGTTGATTGTGGTGCACGGAGGCGGCGCTGCCGTTACGGACTGGCTTAAAAGGCTGGGCGTAAATACGAAATTCATTCGCGGCGAACGCGTTACCGATTTGCCAACCCTTGAGGTGGCCGCGGCGGTGCTGGCCGGCCTCGTTAATAAAGAAATCACGGCGGCGATTAACCTGCGGGGCGGCCGGGCTGTCGGCATCAGCGGCGTCGATGGCGCCCTTATCGAAAGTGGGTTGAAAGATAAAGATATGGGCTATGTGGGGTCGGTGGAAAAAGTAAACACAGACCTCCTGAAAACATTAGTTAAAGGTGGTTTCGTTCCCGTTGTCTCTCCCATCAGTCTATTTTCTGTAGACAGGACGACCGATGCCCCGGCGATTATTAATATCAACGGCGACTCTGTTGCCGGCGATATCGCCGCGGCGCTGGGCGCGAAAAGGCTCGTTTTCCTGACCGACGTCGCCGGTGTCAGTGATAAGTCGGGTAAAGTAATGTCGAGTCTTTCGGCGCGCCAGGCCGAGGCTATGCTGGCTTCGGGGGAAATATCCGGCGGCATGATTCCCAAGCTAAACGCCTGTCTGAGGGCTTTAAAAGCGGGCGCTATTGCCCGTATAATAGACGGGAGAAAGCCCCACGCGTTACTCGAAGAGATAGACGGCGGTAAACGCGGCACCACGATATTTAAATAATGATATTTATCCTGGAGAAGGCAGAAACATGACTGACTGGCCGGAGATTGAAAAAAAATACTTGATGCGCACCTTCGAGAAGGCGCGTGTCCCGGTAGTGCTGGTGAGGGGAAAGGGGGCGCGCGCCTGGGATGATAAAGGCACAGAGTACCTGGATTTTATGGCCGGTTGGGCGGTCAATTGTCTGGGACACTGCCATCCTGTGGTGGTCAAAGCCCTTCACGAGCAGTCGAAGAAGCTTATCCATACGTCGAACCAGTTCTATACCGTGCCTCAGCTCCAGTTGGCTGAGTTGCTGGTAAAAAACAGTTGTTTGCAGAGGGTGTTCTTCGGCAATAGCGGTCTGGAAGCCAACGAAGGCGCCGTTAAGCTCGCCCGGCGCTACGGTAAGCTAAAGCTGAACGGCGCTTACGAGGTAATCACCGCCCTCGGTTCTTTTCACGGGCGCTCCCTGGCCATGACGGCCGCTACCGGGCAGGAATCGTTCCATCTTCCCTATATCCCCCTGCCGGAAGGCTTCATCAATGTGAAATACGACGATATCGAGGCGATAAAAGCCGCCACCACGGAAAAGACCTGTGCCGTGATGCTGGAACTCATCGAGGCGGAAAGTGGCGTCGTTGTGCCGGATATCGATTACGTGAAAAAGGTGCGGCAGTGGTGCGACGAAAAGGGAATACTGCTCATACTGGACGAGATACAAACAGGGATATGCCGTCTGGGTACACTCTTCGGCTACCAGTCATATGGCGTCGAACCGGACATCATAACCCTGGCTAAGGGACTGGCGGGCGGCGTGCCCATCGGGGCTTTTCTGGCCAAGGAAAACGCGTCTGTTTTTGCCCCCGGCGAACACGGCGGTACTTTCGGCGGTAATCCTCTGGCCTGCGCGGTAGGCTATGCTGTGATGAATTATCTCATCTCTAACGATATTGCTGGTAACGTTAGAAAGGTGGGGCAGTACCTTATACAGGGACTGGAAGAACTGAAGAAGAAATATTCGTTCATCACCGACGTGCGCGGGCGCGGGCTGCTGCTGGCGGTAGAGTTCAATAGCGAGATCGGCCAGCAGATATTGATATCCTGCATTGAAAGAGGATTGCTGGTCAACAAGGTCAAAGCCAATGCCATCCGTCTGATGCCCCCGTTGATCATCGGCAAAAAAGAAGTCGACGAAGCTGTTGGGATTCTTGACAAGGTATTTTCTGGAATTGTTAATAAATAATTGTTAGAATAAAATTTAAGAGACGACATGTTAAAGAAAATCGGTAAAATGGGGATTCTGGCGATACTCATCGCCGTTACCCTGCTTGCCATAATCTGGATGACGCTGATTTATTCAGAAGTCGGGATAGCTACTGAAATCGGTATCCAGGAACCCGCTCTACCGGCCTATGACCGCTCTTCCATCCCCCAGAACGTCATTAGTGACGCTGAAAGAATAGCAGGCGAACTGGCGGGCAGGAGTGAGGAAAAGCTGCAAAATGTGGTCGATGAGCTGTTAGCATCGTATGTTCAGGCTGAAGACGTGGATGTCGTTATTTTCTTTAATGGGGGTGGTTGGGGGTGGAATTCGGCTGATGATACGCCCGGCTGGAGCAGCATTCTCGATGGCATAACGTCAAAATTGGAGCAGTTGGGGTATCGCTCTCTCATCTTGAACTATAAGCGGACCACCCAAGGTCTGCGGGGCAGCTTCAATGAGTTTTTTGAAGCCGCTGCTAAATACCCGCGTAAAGCGAAGGATTTGTCCCGGCGTGTTGGGTTTCTCATCGACCATCTTCCGGACTTAAAGATTATTATCGCCGGTGAAAGCACCGGCACCGTCATATCCGATAAAACCATGGATATTCTCGGGGACAAAACGCAGATTTATAGTATCCAGACGGGTACGCCTTTCTGGTATCAGCCGGCGGAGATGGAAAGGAAATTGTTGATGAATAGCAACGGTCGCGGTATCGATACCTTCAGCTATGGCAATCTCCCCGCCATGGTCTGGGCTACCTTTAAGGGATGGTTTGGCGTGTCCTCGGCGGAGGACAACCCGGGCGATATCCTTAGTTGGCTGAAAGCACCGGGGCACGATTACTCCTGGCAGTACCCCGGCGTCTCTTCCGCGGTCATTGAGTTCCTGGATAATAATTTCGAGAAAAAAGGTTAATTTCTCATGGAGGATTCGTGTGACGGATAAGGTTGTTCTGGCTTACAGCGGCGGACTGGATACCTCCGTTGCCATTAAGTGGCTTCGTGATAAATATAACGTGGACATTATTGCCGTAACTATCGATGTCGGCAATGAGAAGGACTTTGCCGCTGTCAGGCAAAAAGCCCTCAAGGTTGGTGCTTTGAAGGCTCTGGTTATCGACGGCAAGAACCTGTTCGTAAAGTATTTTATCTTCCCGGCTTTGCAGGCTAACGCCCTTTACGAAGGGCAGTACCCTCTGGCGACCGCCCTTTCCCGGCCGCTTATGGCCAAGCTCCTCGTGGATACGGCGTTAGCCGAAGGGGCGGCAGCGATCGCCCACGGCTGCACCGGCAAGGGTAACGACCAGGTCAGATTCGAGGTAGGCATTAACGCCCTGGCCCCGCAGATGAAAATCCTCGCCCCCGCTCGCGAGTGGGGCATGACCCGCGAAGAGGCCATTGCTTATGCGCGGGAACACGGTATACCGGTTCCCGTTACGGTTGCCAGCCCCTATTCTATCGACGAGAACCTGTGGGGCAAAAGCGTCGAGTGCGGCGCCCTGGAGGACCCCTGGGACGAGCCCCCCGCCGATGCCTATACCCTGACCAGATCCCCCGCCCAGGCACCGGATAAACCGCAATACCTGGAAATCGGGTTTGAGAAAGGCATCCCGGTAACTCTCGACGATAAGGAAATGGACGGGATAACCCTGATTAAAAAGCTGACGGAAATCGCCGGCAAACACGGTATCGGCCGCATCGACCATATCGAAAATAGGGTCGTCGGCATCAAGTCGCGGGAGATTTACGAGGCGCCGGCGGCGGTCGTCCTGATTCAGGCCCACCAGGCGCTGGAAGCCATGACCATGTCCAAGGACCAGCTGCGCTTTAAGCACAAGGTGGCGGTCGAATATGCCGACCTTATTTATAACGGTCTGTGGTTCAGCCAGCTTAACCGCGACCTCTCGGCATATATTTTAAGTTCGCAGCGCTACGTGACCGGCACGATAAAGATGAAGCTATTCAAAGGGCAGGCGACGGTGGTCGGGCGCAAGTCTCCGTGGTCGCTTTATAATCTAAGCTTGGCTACCTATGATAAGGGCGATACGTTCAACCAGAAAGCCGCCGAGGGCTTTATCCACCTGTGGGGGCTGCCCCTCAAGACCCAGGCGCAGGTACAGCTCTTGGGGGATAAGGAGGGGCCGCTTAGCATTATGGGCCCCGCCGAACCAGAGGAAAAATAACATGACTAACATCCGTGGTCGTTTCGGTAAGCCGGCGGATAAGCTGGCGGCGCAGTATACTGCCTCCCTTCCCTTCGACCGCCGTCTCTACCGGCAGGATATCGCCGGCAGTATCGCCCACGCCAAAATGCTCGCGAAACAGGGCATTATCTCAAACGAAGAAGCAAAAATAATATCCGCCGGACTGGTATCTATCCGTAAAGAAATTGAGAAGGGTAAATTCGAATTTAAGATCGAGACCGAGGATATCCACATGGCTATAGAAGCCCGCCTGATTGAAATAGTCGGGGAGGTGGGGCGCAAGCTGCATACCGCCCGCTCCCGCAGCGACCAGGTGGCGCTGGATATGCGACTTTTTACCAGAAAAGCCATTGTTGATACGATTAAAGGATTAAGGGAATTTCAGCGCGCCCTGCTGGACCTCGCCGAGGCAAATACAACAGTAATTATGCCCGGTTATACCCATTTGCAGGTGGCGCAGCCGGTGCTGCTGGCTCATCACCTGCTGGCTTACTTCGAGATGCTGGAGCGGGATGTCGCCCGCTTTAACGATTGCCTGAAACGTGTCGATGTCCTGCCGCTGGGCAGCGGGGCGCTGGCCGGGGTGGCTTATGACATCGACCGCGCTTTCCTGGCGAAGGAGCTGGGTTTCAGTCGGGTCAGTAAAAACAGCATGGACGCCGTCTCCGACCGCGATTTCGTCGTGGAGTACGCCGCGGCCACCGCTATCTGCATGATGCATATCTCCCGCCTGGCCGAGGAAGTCGTGCTATGGTCCTCGGCGGAGTTCGCCTTCATCGAGCTTGATGATGCCTATGCCACCGGCAGCAGCATCATGCCCCAGAAAAAGAACCCGGACGTGGCTGAACTTGCCCGCGGTAAGACGGGGCGCGTCTACGGTCATTTGCTGGCCCTGCTGACCGTCCTGAAAGGCCTGCCCCTCGCTTATAACCGCGATATGCAGGAGGACAAGGAAGCTCTCTTCGATACCTTGGATACGCTGCTCTCGACGCTGAAAGTTTTTACCGGAATGATACGCACTCTGCGTGTAAAGCCGGAAAATACCTTGAAGGCGGCGGGGCGTGGCTATATTCTGGCTACGGACCTGGCCGACTACCTCGTCAGGAAAGGCGAAGCCTTCCGTTCCGCCCACGAAATCGTGGCTAAGCTAGTGAGCTATACCGCCGATAAGGGCAAGACCTTCGCTGAACTTGACATAAAGGAATATAAAAAATTCTCGCCGCTCTTCGGGGCGGATGTACGTAAAATTACCCTGGAGTCTTCTATCGCTGCCAGGGATGTCATCGGCGGCACGGCGCCGGCGCAGGTCAAGCGGGCGCTGGCTAAAGCGCGGCGCATTATCGAAAAGAGTTAATTGAAACAGGAAAAAGCACGGTCTTCGGGAGTGAAAAATGAGTGAACCTATCGTCGTTGAGAACCTGACCAAGTACTATAACAAGTTCCTGGCTCTCGATAAGCTAAACCTTATCGTGCCGCAAAAGGAGAATATCGGCCTGCTGGGCCCCAACGGCGCCGGTAAAAGCACCACGCTCAAGGTTCTTTGCGGCCTTATTCGCCCCTCCTCCGGCAAGGCATATATCGATGGCATCAACATCGTGGAAAAGCCGGAGCAGGCGCTCTCGCGCATCGGCGCTATTATCGAAACCCCCGAGTTTTACACTTACCTAACGCCGATGGAGACCCTCAGCTATCTCGGCCGACTCCGCGGCATGAACAGGCATGACTTAAAGAAACGCATCGATGAAGTCATCGCTCTCGTCAAGCTGGAGAGGTGGGCGAAGGTTAAAATAGAGAAGTTTTCACGGGGCATGAAGCAGCGTCTCGGCCTGGCGCAAGCCCTGCTGCACGACCCCCCGATTCTGATACTTGACGAACCGGCTTTAGGACTGGACCCCCGCGGCGTGGTGGAGTTCCGGGAGATAATTGAGACGATGGGACAGCAAAAGACGGTCTTTTTCGCCTCGCACCAGCTGGTCGAGGTCGCTCAGATATGCAAAAAGGTGGCGATAATAAACAACGGAAAGTTGCTTGCCTACAATGATATTGCCGAGCTGGAAAAGAAATACCAATCGCTGGAGCAGGCTTACCTTCAATTGACAGGAGGGTCCGGTGAGTGAGTTTGATAAGTTAAGAGTAGTTATCGGCTACGAGTTCCTCAAGCACATCAGGCGGCGGCGGCTTTACGTCATCATGGCTATCGCGCTGGTTGCCGAGGCGCTGGCCCTTATTCTGATACCGACATTGCTTACCGGCGGTTACCCGGATAACGTGATGTTCATGGCAGCGATACTGACCATCGGTGCGAGCCTGGCGGCCCTCGGCTCCGTCTTTTTTGCCGGTGACGCCATCGCCGGGGAGTTTGAAGGCAAGACGGGCTTTATCCTTTTCACCAATCCCATCAAGAAGGTGACGCTGTGGACGGGGAAATACCTGGCGTGTCTGCTGGCCGTGGCGCTGCTGATTATTTTCACTTACGTGGTTATCGCTGTCTCCCTCGCGGCGATTTATCACGAAGTGCCCATCCAGATATTCGGGTCGCTCGGGTTGTGTCTGCTGTATGCCGCGGCGGTGCTTTCACTGACCTTTTTGTTCAGCGCCATATCCAAAGGCTCGATGGGTGCCACGGTAATGACCCTGCTCTTTATCTGGGTGCTGTCCAACATCGTGGAAAGCATCCTGGCTTTTACCAGTAACCCGTACTGGTTCATGATATCCGCTGGCGGAGACAGCATCACCCTCCCTTACGGGAGCCTTCGGGAGCTGATACAAGGACTGGGCCTGGGAGGAGGCGGGGGGCCCTTCGGGGGCGATATCGGGAGTTTCGGGATGTTGACCATCCCCATGGCGATATGGGGCATGCTCATCTATCTCATCGGGGGATTCGTGGGGAGTATCCTGATAAGTCGGCGG
>CAZEUJ010000044.1:0-13729 GCA_964514525.1 uncultured Dehalococcoidaceae bacterium | reverse complement strand
TTTTCGCCCGTCTTTCACGCTCGGCTTCCGCCTGGGCGGCCATGGAACGCTTCATTTCCTCGGCCAGCTCCACCTCTTTGATTTCCACGATGCTGACCTTGACGCCCCACGGGTCGGTATGCTCGTCGATTATCTTCTGGAGCATCTGGTTAAGTTTTTCCCGCTTGGTCAGCAGCTCGTCGAGCTCGGACTGACCCAGCACGTTCCTCAGTGTTGTTTGCGAAATTTGTGAAGTCGCCCTTACGTGGTCGAGCACCTTGATGAAAGCCGCCTCCGGGTCGACCACTCTGAAATAGACCACGGCGTTGACCCGCACGGTGACGTTATCCCTGGTGATGACTTCCTGTGAGGGCACGTCCATGGTGACGACGCGCAGGTCGACCTTAGTCATGCGGTCGATGAAGGGTATGATGAGGAAAAGCCCTGGGCCCTTGGCGCCGACCAGTCTTCCCAGGCGCAGGATGACGCCGCGCTCGAACTCCGTGACGATTTTCACGGACATCGAAACGAGCATCAATAGAAAAATGACGACAACAATAATTGCTATGACGGTTCCGGTCATATACTACCTCCTTTATGGTTTTTTCGTTACATTCAATTTCAAGCCATCGACCTTGGTTATAATCACCTCCTCTTCCGGCTCTGCCCGGCCTTTATCGATTGTGGCGGCCCATCGTTCTCCTTCAACCAGCACCATCCCCTTTGGCGCTAAGGCGATTTTCACCACGGCTGTTTTACCGATGAGTTCTTCCCGCCCCGCCGCTATCTGCTTGCGGTATGTCCTGAGCACCCAGATTACCACGAAGTATATGATGGCAACCGCGATAATAGAGCCTAAAGCAATCCAACCGGCCAAGTGCTGCCTCCTGCTTGCTTATATCTTACGACTTCTTTTTGGTAACGTACAACGTCAGGCCGTCCAGCCTCTTGATTTTGACTTCCTCTCCCACTTTTATTTCGCCCTCCTCGGAGATGGCCGTCCAACGTTCGCCCCTGTAAAATACTGTCCCCTCAGGGTTCAGGGCCACTGTAACTGTAGCCGTCTTACCGATGAGTTCTTCCCGCCCTGTCGTAGCTTGCTTTTGATGGATTTTTACAGCCCGCCAGGCAATAAATCCCAGCCCTCCGCCCAGGATAACGGTAACCAGGGCGATAAGCCAGCCCTCCACCCGGAAAAGCGTCGGTGCCCCCTGGAAAAGTATCAGCGACCCTATCACCAGGGACACTACGCCCCCGCTGAAAAACAGACCGAACCCCGGCGTCAGCGCCTCGCCGATAAAGAGACCGAAAGCCAGTACTATTAACAGGATACCGGCGTAGTTCACGGGGAGTACTCCCAATGCATAGAAAGCCAGCAGCAGACAGATACCGCCGACTATTCCCGGGAAGATGAGGCCGGGATTGAATATTTCCGCCATGATGCCGAGCATGGCTATACTCATTAATACATAAGCGATATTGGGGTCGGAGATAGTGTAGAGGAATTTCTCGATGGTCTTCATCGGGAGTTCGTTGGTGGTAACGCCTTTCGTTTGCAACGTGATCTGCTGGTTATTGAGTAACTCTACCTGCCATCCATCCAGCTGGTCGAGCAGCGTTTGCAGGTCGGCGGCAACCATATCTATTACTTTAAGGTCGAGCGCCTCGCTTTCAGTGGCGGAGACGCTTTCTCTCACCGCCTTTTCCGCCCATTCAATATTACGTCCGTGGGTCTGCGCCAGGCTCCTGATCAAAGCGGCGGCATCGTTAACTACCTTTTCCTCCATCGTTTCGGACATGGCCTGCTCGCCTTCTTCACCGATGCTTACCGGGTGCGCCGCGCCGATGGCGGTGTTCGGCGCCATGACGGCGACATGAGCGGCGATGGTGATGAAGACTCCGGCCGATGCCGCCCTGGCTCCCGCTGGTGAAACGTAGACCACTATCGGCACGTGCGCGTTGACGATAAGCTGAACTATGTCCCGCATGGCGCTGTCCAGGCCTCCAGGCGTGTCTATCCGTATGATGAGGGCCTGGGCGTTGCTGTCCTCGGCATGCTCAATGCCGCGTTTTACGTAGTCGACTAGCACCGGGTTGATGGTCCCTTTGATGGTGATAACATCCACCGCGGCGTTCTGCGCCTTGGCGTTTACCCCGATGGAGATCGCCAGCAGCAGGACGACTATGGCTAGGACTATCCGCCTTATTTTTATCATATCGCCCTTCAAAGTATATTCATTATAGATTGTATAACAGTTGGAATGCAATGAAAACATAATTGAATAGCTGCGTAAATTAGTGTAAATTATTATAGAGTTTGTCTTTATTCATATGAGGCTAAAAACATGAAAATCCAGCGATGTAAGGGAATGCGCGACCTCTCCCCTGAGGAAATGGCGGTTTTTCGCCTGGTTGAGGGGATATGCCGCGATTGCTTTGTAAAATGGGGTTACCGGGAGGTCAGGACGCCGACCATCGAATACCTGCACCTCTTTACCTCGGCGGGGACACTCACCCCCGGCAGGCTCGGTAAGGTCTATTCTTTCCTGGACTGGGACGGGTGGAGCGGGGAGAGGGTAGTGCTGCGTCCTGACGGAACTATCCCCGTGGCCCGTTTTTACGCCGAGAGTTTGCAGGGTCAGGGCCTGGCCCGGCTTTTTTACGCAGCGAATATCTTTATTTTTGAAGAGTCCGGCGAAAAGACCCGGGAAAGGTGGCAGTGCGGTGCTGAGCTTATCGGGGCGGGCTCACCTGTGGCCGATGTCGAGCTTATTGCCCTTTCGCTGGAAACGTTACAAAAGCTGGGAGTGAAAGACGTGGAACTGAGATTGTCTCATGCCGGTCTGATTAAGGCGTTGCTAAAAAAACTCGGCCTCAGCGTTGAAGAGCAACACCGAACCTTCGACCGCATTCTTGATGGCGACGCGGCGGTGCTGGCTAAAATCGGCCGGGAGTCTCCAGAGCTCGAGGGCGTTTTGAGACCTCTCCTGAGTCTTAACGGGCAGTCCCCCGACTTTCTCCGCAACCAGAAAGCCCTCTTCGCCCGGTCTATGCCGGAAATCACCTCACCTCTGGACGATTTCCTCAGGACCGTAAATCTTCTAGACAATCTGGGGGTGAATTACCGCATAAACATCGCCTCTGGCGCCGGCTTCGAGTATTATACCGGTATCATTTTTCAGTTCTTTATCGGCGGTGATAAGGTGGGTGGGGGTGGCCGATACGATGCCCTTATCCCCTCAATGGGCGGCGGCGATATTCCCGCTTCCGGCTTCGCTTTATACCTCGACCAGCTTATGGGGCTGGTGGGACCGGAAGCTGTTGCTGTATCGGTACCGGAGAGGATTCTGGTTCGGGTGAAATCCGGCGATGTCTTGAAGCCGGCTTTTGAGTTGGCGGACCGCCTGCGTCAGGCCGGCTATATCGTTGAAATCGACCTGGACGGCCGTAAAGCGGCCGCCCGGTGGACAATCGAGGTAGCGAATAAAACGCCGGCGTTTACTTTAGTTGATAACGTGAAATCGGGACAGACGGATTTTATAACCGTCAACGAGGTCCTGAAACGCTTGGAGGCTAAAGGTGGCGATTAAGTTTGCCCTGCCCAAGGGCCGTCTGCTGCGTAAGACGGCCGCCATGTTCCAGAAGGCGGAGTGGGGACTTGATGAGTACCACTCGAAAACCGGCTTTTATCGACCCCACTCGCAGAAATTCCCGGAGGTCCTTTTGAGGGTCTTTCACGAAAAAGACATCCCCATCCAGATAGCCATGGGGAACTATGACCTGGGTATCTGCTGCCTGGACTGGATCGAGGAGTTGCTTGTTAAGTATCCCAGCAGCGACGTCGTCAAGGTGCAGGATCTCGGTTACGGTGAGGGTTTTCTGTACGCGGCATCGGCTTTATCTGCGCCGGAGTTGCATCGTAACGGCTCTCCGGTGCGTATCGCCAGCGAGTATCCTAATCTGGCGGAATCCTTTGCGTTGAAAAAACGCCTCGGCCGGTTCAGTATCTTCCCGGTGTGGGGCGCTGCCGAGGTCTACCCGCCGGAAAATGCGGATATAGTGCTGCTGGCCGCCCGGTCGGCTTCCGATTTGATGACCGGCTACGTTATCGTCTCTCTGAGCAAGGTGCTTGATTTCAGCGCTTTTCTTATTGCCAACCGGAATAGCCTGGAATCCGGGAAACTCGGTAAAATAGTAACGTCTATCAGTAGTACGCTGACTGGCGTTGAAAAGAAAGCCCCTTCCGCCGAGGATATTTGTCCCGCCGGAATCCCCGGATTCGCTCGTTCTGAAAAAATTCATGATGATGTCGTCAGGCTGGCTTTACCGGACGGCCACCAGCAACAATTTGCGGCTAAACTCTTGCAGAATGCCGGAATTGAGCTTGATGATTATCCCTCGGAGACGGGCAATCGCCGACCCAACATTAATCTTGCCGGGGTTACCGTTAAAGTCATCCGCCCCCAGGATATGCCCCAGCAGGTCGCCAGCGGCAATTTCGACCTTGCCATTACCGGCAAGGACTGGCTCACCGACCACCTCGACCAGTTTCCGTCGAGTCCGGTTCAGGAACTGGCCGACCTCAAGCTGGGTAGGGTCAAGCTGGTAGCGGTGGTCAGCCGTGAGCTTTCGGTTAACGATACTGCGAGCTTGTCCCGGCTTATTTCCCAGCGAGAAGCGCCGCTTCGCGTTGCTTCGGAGTACGTGAATATCGCGGATAAGTACGCCCGGGATAACCACCTCGGGCATTACCGAGTTATTCCCACCTGGGGCGCCACCGAGGCATTCCTGCCTGAGGACGCCGACCTTCTTATCGAAAATACGGAGACGGGGCGGACCATCGCCCGGCATAACCTGAAAATCATCGATACGCTTTTCGAGTCTACCGCCTGCCTCATCGGCAATAAGAATAACAATGCGGATTCTGTAAAAGCCGGACGCATTGACGTTATCGTAAAAAAGCTGCGGGCGGCAGTTGAGGGTGTTGCATGAAAATCATTAACAATTTTGAGAAAGCGAAATCTATGTTGTCCCGGCAATCCGTTGTCGAGTTATCGGCTGATGTCGAACAGGAGGAGTCGGTCCGCGAAATCATCGATGAAGTCCGCCGCCGCGGCGATGCCGCCCTCTTTGACTTCACCGAAAAGTTCGACTGCGTCAAACTCACTTCGATTGAAGTTAGTAAAAAGGCGATAAATCAGGCGTATAATAAAACAGATGCCGGGCTTCTTTCAGCCCTTAAATTATCTTCGGAACGCATTGCCGCTTATCATACAAAACAGAGGAAAAGTCTCCTGCGTGACAGCACCAAATCAAGTTTAGGCTGGCTGATACGCCCGCTGGAGAGAGTCGGTATCCATGTCCCCGGTTTCACGGCGCCGCTGCCCTCGTCGCTCCTGATGACGGCTATTCCTGCCCGCGTCGCCGGTGTCAAAGAAATTATCTTGGTAACTCCCCCGCAGTCAAACGGGAAAATTTCGCCAGTGACGCTGGCGGCTGCGAAAATCGCCGGCATCGACCGCGTCTTCTCCGTCGGCGGTGCCCAGGCCATCGCCGCCCTGGCTTACGGTACGGAGTCTGTCCCCCGCGTGGATAAGGTCTGCGGGCCCGGCAATATGTACGTTACCCTGGCCAAAAAGCTGGTCTATGGCATTGTCGGCATCGATGGACTCTACGGGCCCAGTGAGGTCGTTATTATTGCTGATGACACCGCTAATCCTGAATATATTGCCGCCGACCTCTTGGCCCAGGCCGAGCATGGCTCTGAAGCCTCGGCAATCATGATAACCACTTCGCGTCAGATAGCCGATGCGGTAAATCGCGAAATCAAAAGGCAGCCAAAGACTTTAGATCGTAAGGACATTATTGCGGAATCCCTGGAAAAACGCGGTATATTAGCTGTTGTCGATAGTATCGACGAGGCTCTGGAGCTTGCCAATCTTTACGCGCCTGAACACCTCTGTCTCGTCGCTAAAGACGCGGCCTCTTATATCGAAAAAGTAAAAAACGCTGGTTGTCTCTTTATCGGGGAAAATTCTATTGAGGTTCTTGTTGATTATGTGGCCGGACCGAGCCATGTCCTGCCCACGGGAGGTACAGCGCGCTTCGGTTCTCCGCTTAACATACTGGACTTTGTGAAGCTGATTTCTCTCGTCAACACGGATAAAAAAGATATCCGGAAGTTGGGCAAAGCCGCCTCGGTTATCGCCCGTGCGGAAGGTCTTACCGCCCATGCCCGCGCGGCGGAAATAAGGCTCCGTGATATTGAGCAGGGAGGTTTGAATGATCGATTTAGAAGGCATTGAGAAGCTGATTCGCCCGAATCTTGTCGAGTTCACCGGCTATAGCGCCAGTACCTCGCCGGATACGCTGGCGGGCAAAGTGGACGTGCCCCCGGAGGGCATCATCAAGATGAACGCCAACGAAAATCCCTATGGCTGTTCTCCACGAGTCCTTCAGGCGTTATCGAAAGCCACAAACTTCAATATTTATCCAGATGATGGTCAGCAGGAGCTGCGTAAACGTCTGGCCGATTACGCCGATGCCCCTGCAGAATGTATCGTGGCGGGGCACGGCAGCAATTCGTTGATTGACCTCATCGTTCGACTCTTCGTCGGTCCTGGCGATGAGGTGATCAACTGCGTGCCTACCTTCGATATTTACCGTTTCAGTACGGAGATATGCGGCGGTAAAGTCATCAACATTAGTCGTGATGAGAATTTCGCGGTGAGTGTTAAGGCTGTTAAGGAAGCTATCAGCAAAAGGACCAAGCTGATATTTCTGGCTACTCCGAATAATCCCACAGGTAATATCGTCCCGCAGCCGGATATTCTAGAGATTGCCGCGAGCGGTTTACCACTTATTGTTGACGAAGCTTACTATGAGTTCAACGGCGAGACCGTTATGCCTTACCGAAGCGACTATAAGAATCTCATGGTACTACGGTCTTTCAGCAAGTGGGCCGGCCTGGCCGGCCTGCGGGTCGGCTACGGCGTTTTTCTGCCCCGCATCGCCGCTTATCTTATGGCGATAAAAATCCCTCATAACGTCAGTGTGGCTGCTGAAATCGCTGTCCGCGAGTCCCTTGCCGACCTTGCTTATCTCCAAGACAGGGTGAAGTCTATTATCGATGAAAGGCTGAGGCTGTTCCAGGAGCTTCAGAAAATCCCCTGGCTAAAGCCTTATCCATCCCTGGCAAATTTTATTTATGTCGCCGTTCTCAAGGGCAGCGCCGCCGATCTTCATTTAAAACTGCAAAGAAAAGGGATTCTGGTCCGCTACTTCGATAGACCGCTATTGAAGAACAGCATCCGCATCAGCGTGGGCAAACCGGAGCACACCAATGCACTTATCAAGGTGCTTAAAGAGCTTTCCGTTTAGCTAATTTTACACCAGCATTCTGCAAATTGTAACAATATTTGACACTTGCGCTTGACAAATTCACAATATATGTTATAATAACTAACAGTTAGTGTTAATGCATGTTAATTATTGCGGTAGGTGCCTATGGAAACAGCTAATGAGGTAATTGAGAGGATTATCCGGTTTCAAAAAGAACACGGCTACACTGACCGGCAGATGGCGGAAAAAATAGGGTGTAGCCGGCCATTGTATCAGCGGACGCGCAGCCGCCGCATATCAGTCGGCGGCACCTTTTTAAAAGGCGCTATGAAATTACTGGCTTTACTGGTAGCTGGAAATCGTAGTGCCGTTATCAAGCGTGAAACCGGAGAAACTAATATCAGACTTGAATTGCACATCGACGGCACCGGAAAATGGGAGATAGCCACCGGCATAACTATCTTCGACCACCTTTTATCAGCCCTGTCGAAACACGGACTATTTGACATAAAAATAGCAGCTAACGGTGACGACCCTCACCATCTTGTGGAAGATGTGGCTATCTGCCTGGGGCAGGCTTTCGGTAAAGCCTTGGGAGATAAAAAGGGGATTTTGCGCATGGCAGCAGCGACGGTGCCCATGGATGAGGCTTTGGCTACCGTAGTCGTTGACCTCAGCGGTCGGGGTTATGCGGTACTTGATCTATCACTTACCGATAACGATATGCCCGGCATCTCCACGGATCTAATCCGCCATTTCCTGGAATCTTTTGCCTTTGAAGCCAGGATGAACCTGCACGCCCGGATACTATACGGCAGCAATGACCACCACAAGGCTGAGGCACTGTTTAAAGCTTTAGGACGGGCGCTGGATACCGCCACGAGGATTGACCCGAGAATCGCCGGAGAGCTTCCCACCACCAAGGAATTCCTGGAGCGCTAATTCATTCCAGGATAGCTAATTTCCTTCCGGTGAGCTTCTCATAGGCCCGTAAGTATCGCTGCGATGTCGCCTGGATGACATCCTGGGGTAGCGCCGGGGCAGGCGGTTCTCTATTCCAGCCGTAAGCCGTGAGCCAGTCGCGAACCGGCTGTTTGTCCAGGCTCGCCTGAGGACGCCCCGCCTGATATTGTTCGGCGTCCCAGAAACGCGACGAGTCGGGAGTAAGTAGTTCGTCGATCAGTATCAGGCGCCCATTATCGATGCCGAACTCGAATTTGGTATCGGCAATGATGATGCATTTGCCTTTAGCGTACTCTCTGGCATAGGCATATACTGCCAGGCTCTTTTCTTCCATCTCGGATGCGCTGTTCTGTCCTATCAGTTTGATGATTTGTTGCCTGGTGACAGGTTCGTCATGGCCTGTCTCGGCTTTTGTCGTCGGGGTGAATATCGGCTTTTCCAGTTCCTGGCTCTCCTGCAGGCCTGCGGGCATAGCTTTCCCGGAAACGGTCCCGCGTTCTTTATACTCCGCCCAGGCCGTCCCTGCGATATAGCCGCGTACCACGCACTCCACTGGTATGCGCTTGACTTTCTTGACGATCATCGAGCGCCCCCGCAGATAAGACGGGTAGGCGAATCGTTTCTCCTCGGGGACGTAAGAATCGAGGCTGTGAACGTCATCAAGAGCCTCGGTCATATGATTGGTTAGTATTTCGGCCGTTCGCCGGAACCAGAAAGAAGAAAGACGGTTTAACACATGCCCTTTTAGCGGAATTCCGTTGGGCAGTACCACGTCGAAGGCTGATATGCGGTCGGTCGCGACTATAAGCAGGTGGCTGCCGAGGTCATAAGTATCCCGTACCTTGCCCCGGATAAATACCGGTAGCGGCAGGTCTGTGGTCATTAGTACCGGCGGTATCCTATTGGGCATCGATTTATACCTTTCTCGCTGGAATTTACTTAGCCTTCGACTCAGACTCTCTGTTTTCCGGCATGGTACCCTGCCATTGGGACTTAGTCAGGCCCAGTCTCTGGAATATTTCGTCCACGTGTTGCAGGTAGTACTGGTAATCGAAGAGCGCTTCGAGTTCTTTCATCGGCAGGGTGCCGGTCAGCTCCTTGTCGGCTTTAAGTATATTGAGGAAGTTCCGATTTCCCTTCCAGGCTTTCATGGCGTTCCTCTGGACTATCTCATAGGCATTTTGCCGGTTCAGACCTTTATTGATAAGCGCCAGCATGACTCTCTGCGAAAAGACGAGTCCGCGCGTTAGTTCCAGGTTCTTTTTCATCCGGTTCGGGTAAATCTGCAGCCTCTTCATCACCGAGGTGAAAAGCGTCAGCATATAGTCCAGCGTGAGGCAGGCGTCGGGAAGGACGATACGCTCGTTGGAAGAGTGGCTGATGTCCCGTTCGTGCCACAATGCGATGTTTTCCATCGATGTCAGCGCGTAGCCGCGCACCAGCCGCGCCAGACCGCAGATTCTCTCGGTCAGCTCGGGGTTACGCTTGTGCGGCATGGCGGACGAGCCGGTCGAAACGAATCCATCCCCGAAGGGTTCTTCGACCTCCCTCACTTCGGTCTTTTGCAGAGCCCTGATTTCGGTGGCGAATTTCTCCAGCGAGCCGGCCACAATAGCCAGTGTGGTCACGAACTGGGCATGGCGGTCGCGCTGGAGAATCTGGTTCGATATCGGGGCAGGATCGAGACCGAGTTTATAGCAGGCCCTCAGCTCCACCTGAGGCGGTACCGTGGCATAAGTGCCGACCGCCCCCGATATTTTGCCCACGGATATGATTTTTCTGGCTTCTGCCAGGCGGTGTGCATTGCGTCTCATCTCCTCCACCCAGAGTGCCAGCTTTAGCCCGAAGGAGGTCGGCTCGGCATGTACGCCGTGGGTGCGACCTATCATCAGCGTATATTTGTGTTCTATTGCCCGCTGCGCCAGGACGGTCGTGAGGTCTTTAACATCCTGGATTAAGATGTTGGCGGCTTCGACCATCTGGAGGCAGGTGGCAGTGTCCATCACGTCGGAGGAGGTAAGTCCCAGGTGGATGAAACGCGATTCCTCGCCGATACTCTCGGACACCGCGCCGAGGAAAGCGGTCATGTCGTGGCGGGTCTCTTCGAGGATTTCTTCCATGCGCTTGAGGTTGCATTTGGCGAGTTTTATCTTGGGGATGGCGTTACGCGGGATGGCGCCTTGCTCGGCCCAGGCGTCGCAGACGGCTATCTCTACATCGAGCCACTTGCTATATTTGTTCTCGTCCGACCATACTTTTTTCATTTCGGGGCGGGAGTACCGCTCTATCATGGCGCTCTCCTTCTATCCCTGCAGTCCCTTACGGTAGTTATCATAAGCCCGCCTTATTTTATCATGTTTCAGCCCGAGAATCTCGGCGGCAAGGTAAGCGGCATTTTTGGCTCCGGCGCTGCCTATCGCTACACAGGCGACCGGTATTCCGGCCGGCATCTGGACGATAGAGTAGAGTGCATCTACCCCTTTCAGTTCGCCGCTGGCCATAGGCACTCCGATAACCGGCAGCGTGGTCCAGCTGGCGAGGACGCCGGGCAGGTGCGCCGCCATCCCCGCCCCGGCAATAATGACCTCGATGCCCCTCTCCCGGGCGGTCTGAGCGTATTTCTTGGCTTTTTCCGGAGTGCGGTGCGCCGAGATGATATTGACCTCGTGCTCGATACCTAGGCTGGTCAACACATCAAGCGCGGCTTGTATTACTTCGGCATCTGATTTCGACCCCATTACCACGCCGACTAAAGGTTGGCTCATTTTATCACCTCTTATCACCTCATCCCCTATATCCCCCTCTCCTCCAAGGGAGAGGGGGAGAAATTGGGAAGAGTGGCTTCGCCCCTCTTAGACACCCTATATTATTTAATCTCCGCGATATCTTTCCTAAAATAACTTCCTTCAAACTTTATCCTACTGATATTTTTATACACTTTCCTACGAGCCTCCGCCAGTTCTTTCCCCTTAGCCACCACCGTCAGTACCCTCCCGCCGTTCGTCAGGACCTCGCCCTTTGCCCCCAGCTTCGTCCCCGCGTGAAAGATTAGGATGTCCTTATCAATATCGTCCAGTCCGCTAATGGGAAAGCCCGTCTTGTAGCTGCCCGGGTATCCCCCGGAAGCCATCACCACCCCCACGGCGGCATTATTGTCGAATTCGATTTTTATTTTTTCCAGACTATTATCCACTACCGCGAGCATAATGTCCACCAGGTCCGTTTTGAGTCGTGGCAGGACGACCTGCGTCTCCGGGTCGCCGAGGCGGGCGTTGAACTCTATCACCTTAGGTACGTTATTGGTAATCATTAGCCCGCCGTAGAGGGTTCCTTGATACGGCCGTCCTTCATCGGCGAGGGCTAGCGTAACCGGCTCCATGATGGTCTTTAAAATAATACTGCCGAGCACATCATTATAAAACTCCGGCGGGCTGTAGCTGCCCATGCCGCCGGTGTTCGGCCCTTTATTGCCGTCATAAATCCGCTTGTAGTCGCAGGCAGGCACGGTGGGCACTATCGTTTTTCCGTCGGTGAAAATGAAAAAACTCATTTCCCGTCCGAAAAGGTGTTCCTCTATGACCACCTTATCCCCTGCCGTACCGAACGTCTTAGCTTTAATCATGCTGTCGAGTGCTTTCTCGGCTTCAGCGATAGATTCGGCGATAATGACCCCTTTTCCCTCCGCCAGCCCGTCGGCTTTGAGAACGATAGGGGGTTTTTGTTTATTGACATAATCTTTGGCTTTTTCGATATCGGAGAAAGCCGCGCTTCTGGCGCAGGGGATGCCGTGCTTCTGCATTAAATCTTTAGCGAAGACCTTGCTTGACTCTATCTGGGTTGCTTTTTGCGTCGGCCCAAAAATTGATAGTCCGTTCTTTGTAAAGAGGTCGACAATGCCGTTAGCTAAAGGCTGTTCCGGCCCGACCACTGTCAGGTCGATACGGTTTTCTTTAGCGAATTTCAGCAGACCCTCGCTGTCCTCGGCTTTAATATCTACGTTATGCGCTATCGTGGCTGTCCCGGTGTTTCCGGGCGCGGCGTACATTTCTTTAGCTTGAGGACTCTGCGCGAGCTTCCAGGTTAGCGTATGCTCCCTGGCGCCTCGGCCTATGACGAGTATTTTCAATTTCGCGCCCTCCGCGTTGTTATTTGCGTGCCGACTACCAGTGGATTTGTATGTCCTTAACAGTATACTTTGAATACTCCGATTCGTACCACTCTTTCTCCAGCTCTTCCTCCATCTTTTTAAGCGTCTCCTCCTGATTTTCCAGTTCCTCTTTCCATGCAGAGATTCTTTTCTCTTCAGGAGAGCCGATGGTATATACCTTGCCTTTTATTTCTTCATTGTATCTATCCACTTCCTCGTTGAAAGATTCCAGTAGATCTTGGTATTCCTGCCAGGCGTTCTCGCGTTCTGTGTAGAATTCGTATTGTAGGGTATAGTAATCATAAGGCGACGATGTCACAACGTCGATGTCAAGGACGCCATATCTCTTTCCCATTTCGACGTAAGCCACAGTATCCCAGCTTGACGCGGTATTCTCTATGTTCTCCGGGCTCTTATTGGTACAATCGATGTATATCAAGCCTCTATCGGTAGTCTCGAAAGAATTCAGCGCGTGGCCCTCTTCCGTTCCGTCGAAACTGAGGGCAACCCAGCCGGCTCTGATGCCGGCGGCTTCCGCATTGTTGTGAACATCTTCGGCAAAATCGGCACAGACATAAGCGTTTTCAACATAGTCTCTGAAATCTGTGTCATCCGCTTTTATAAAGGCGACCACTGTATCGAAGGTTGGATCGGTAGCATCGGGATTATTCTTAAGGATAATGGCTTCGCCATCGCCGCCGCATTCTATTTCTCCATCCTTTGTAAAGATGAGTCCGGCCGGCTGGCAGGAAGCTAAAGCGAAAAGGGCTATGGTGAGCGGGATAATTATTCTAACCAGGCAGGCCGGAATCTTTATCTACCTCACCCCCTTATGATGTTCCAGTTGGAGCAGTTGGTTTGTTTCTGATGGCAAGCGCTATGGTACCAATGACGCCTACCAGAAAGGCTATCGGACACACAATGGTGGCCAGGGTGAAGAAGACCGCCTCTTCCAAGTTAAACAGGGCACCGACTACATTATGCAGGACAACAAAAACGGGCAGTCCCGCGGTGGAAGCCCCGGTTAATAATAAAAACTTCTTCAGCCTTCCCCCCACTTTTGTCTTTACCGTCAGGACTATCAATGTCACACCCAGACCGATGAAGACAATCCCAGCGGAAAGAAAAACAACAAAACCTATCAGTGTGCGATTCTCCTCGCCGAACAATAATTTATTGACTGGTGTAATGAAAATCATGCTGACTATTATGACAAAAACCCCGACTAATGCCCAGAATATTGGCCAGATTAATTTCCCCTTCATTTCCCCTCACCTCCTATTGATCTTTATCTACCTC
>CAZEUJ010000043.1:0-13820 GCA_964514525.1 uncultured Dehalococcoidaceae bacterium | reverse complement strand
CACCAGGTGGATGAGCTTCATCATATAGATATTGCCGACGGTCACCGGCTGGTCGAACGGTACGCCGGTACGTCCGTCGTGAAGCATGGTCTTGCCGTAGGTAGGTGGTGAAAATCTCCCTTCCCGGTTGACCTTTTCGACCACCTGTTTCAGTTCCGCCGCGTTAAGGTCTTTGCTGGGTATATTCAGTTCTTGGAGCCAGAGACGCAGGCCGATGTCCTTGGCTTTGCCGCGGAGCGATTCATTAAAAACGGCTTTGCCGTCGTAGCCGTGACTTTTGACCCATGCCTCGGCCACGCTCTGTTTGAAGGGCAGTTTATCTTTGCCGGGGTTGGGGTCGACTGCCCCCGACTGCTGGACGATCCAGGCGCGGCACAGGGCGTCCTCGATGGCTAGATCGTCGGCGCCGTCGAAGACCGGTGTCAGCGCCCGGAAGCCCAGTATCTGGGCCGCCCAGCCCAGGTGCGTCTCCAGCACCTGCCCGATATTCATACGGGACGGCACGCCGATGGGGTCGAGGATGATATCGACCGGCGTTCCGTCCGGCAGGAAGGGCATATCTTCTTTAGGGGCGATGATGGCAATCACGCCTTTATTGCCGTGTCTGCCCGCCAGCTTGTCACCGACCGATACACGTCGTTTTTGCGCTATCCATACCTGTACCCACTGGTTGACTCCGGCGGGCAGGTCGTCGCCGCCGTCCCGGCTGTCCTTGCGGGTGTAAACTTTAACATTGATTACCTTGCCCCACTCGCCGTGAGGCACTCTCAGCGAGGTATCTTTTACCTCCCTGGCTTTCTCCCCGAAGATGGCCCGGAGCAGTTTCTCCTCGGCGGATAGCTCCGTTTCGCCTTTGGGGGTGATTTTACCCACCAGCGTATCATCCGGCCTTACTTCGGCGCCGATGCGGATAATGCCGTCTTCATCGAGCTCACGCAGGCTTTCCTCGCCGACATTCGGTATGTCGCGGGTGATCTCTTCCGGCCCGAGTTTCGTGTCGCGGGCTTCCACCTCGTGCTTGTTGATGTGGATGGAAGTGAACATGTCTTCTTCTACCATGCGACTGCTGAGGATAATGGCGTCCTCAAAGTTATAGCCTTCCCAGCTCATGAAAGCGACCGTTACATTCTGTCCCAGTGCCAGCTCGCCGTTTTCCGTGGCGGAGCTATCTGCCAGGACCTGCCCGGCTTCGACGCGCTCGCCTTTATTGACTAGGGGCCGCTGGTTGATACAAGTCCCCTGATTGGTGCGGACGAACTTCATCAGGTCGTAGGTGTCCTTTTCGCCGTCGTCCCGCGTAATGACGATACGGTATCTAGTATTCAGTTTTTCATCGATGTTCCCGGCGATTTCGGTCACCACGCCGGCGTTCTTGGCGAAGACTACCTGCCGACTGTGCTTGGCGGCTTCCGTTTCCATGCCCGTGGCTACCAGCGGCGCTTCGGGGCGTAGCAGCGGTACCGCCTGGCGTTGCATGTTGGCGCCCATCAGGGCGCGGTTGGCATCGTTGTGCTCCAGGAATGGCGTTAAAGCTGTGGCGACGCTGACCACCTGCTTGGGTGATACGTCCATGTATTCGATTTTCTCGGGGCTCTCCAGGAGGTAGCCGTCGCTCAACCTGGCTTCGATTCTTTTTTCCTTGAACTGGTTGTTCTCATCGAGCGGCGCGTTGGCCTGGGCGATGATGTATTTGTCTTCCTCGTCGGCCGGCATATAGACGATTTCGTCGGAGACGAACGGGACTACCTTTGTTTTTCTCGACTTTAGTTTCGCCAGTCTGGTGGCGAGCTCTGGAGTGATGACGGTATCGGCTTCCACCAGCGTCTTGCCCTTTTCATCGAGGATAGGTTCCGCTATCGTCCTGCCGGCTAGCTTCTTGTCCTTGGTGGTCATCGTGTTAATGACTTTGCGGTACGGCGTTTCGATGAAGCCGTACTCGTTGATAATGCTGTAGGTCGCCAACGACCCGATGAGACCGATGTTCGGCCCTTCCGGCGTCTCGATAGGGCAGATACGCCCGTAGTGGGAGAAATGGACGTCCCTTACTTCAAAGCCGGCGCGCTCTCGCGAAAGGCCGCCCGGCCCCATGGCCGATAGACGGCGCTTATGTGTCAGCTCCGCCAGGGGATTGGTCTGGTCCATGAACTGCGATAGCTGCGAGCCCCCGAAAAACTCTCTCACCGCGGCCACGATTGGGCGGATGTTGACCAGGGCGCTGGGGGTGACCGCTTCGGTGCCGATGATGCTCATACGCTCCCTGACTACCTGCTCCAGGCGCAAGAAGCCGATGCGGAACTGGGTCTGCACCAGCTCGCCGACGGTGCGCACCCGCCGGTTTCCGAGGTGGTCGATATCATCGACGGTGTCCTGGCGGTTGTTAATTAAAATAATATGCCTGATTATCTCGACGATGTCTTCCTTGGTCAGCGTCCGTTCCTTCAGGCTGATATTCAGCCCCAGGCGCTTGTTCAGCTTGTACCGGCCGACCTTGCCCAGGTCGTAACGCGCCGCATCGAAGAACAGACTCTTTATCAGTTTCTTGGCGTTCTCCTGGGAAGGGAGCTCGCCGGGATGCAGTTTCTTATAGATATCCATCACGGCGTCTTTCTCATCTTTAATAAGCGGCTCGCGTTCCATGGTCGTCATGATATAGTGATGGTCGGAAATACCGTCCTCTTTAGTGAAAAGTTTTAGAAGCTCTTCATCACTGCCGTAGCCAATGGCCCGCAGCAGCGTGGTGATGGGAATTTTCCTTTTACCGTCAATCTTGGTCGAGATTACGTTCCGGTTACTGGTCTCAAACTCCAGCCAGGCGCCGCGGGTGGGAATTAATTTTCCCTGGCACAAATCGCGACCGGAAACAGGGTCTTCTTCGCTGGTGAAGTAAACGCCCGGCGAACGCAGGAGCTGGCTGACCACCACGCGTTCGGCGCCGCTCGTTATGAACGTGCCCTTGGCCGTCATCAGGGGAATATCGCCGAAGAACAGGTCCTGTTCCTTGATTTCGCCGGTTTCTTTAACCAGCAGGCGCACCTTGACGTAGAGGGGGGCGGAAAAGGTCTGGTCCCGTTCGTGGCATTCCTGTTCGGAATGGCCCGGCCGCGGCTCGCGGAATTCGTAAGCCGCGAAGCTCAGTTCAAGTCGGTTGCCGGTCAGGTCTTTGATCGGTGATATCTCTTCCAGCAACTGTTGCAGCCCGTCTTCCTGGAACCTCTGGAAGGAATCCAGCTGGACTTTAATCAGATTGGGTACGTCAAGGACTTCGGGCAGTTTGGCGTATGATTTTCTTGAAATCGGTGTGGGGGACTTGGGTGGGGGCACGGGAGACTTAACAGCCATCTCAACTCCTTAGTAAAAAACACAAATTCTAGGCTTTATTAGCGCAAATCATCTAGAATGAAGACATGCGTGCGTATGCCGCAAAACTTCGGACATTTATATTTGGGAAGCAAAGACAAAAAACAATTGGGGCATTATTACCAATATAAAGGATATCACTATTGAGTTATCTTGTCAAGTCTTAAAACAATCGTTTTCTTTAAAATGCTAAAAAATATTTTTTGCGTTTTTCGCGGTAAGAAATACATGGGTGAAAATATAGGCGCTACACTTATTATATAATATCAGTGATTGGTATGCCTAGTAGGTTAACAAAGGCCCGCTTGGTTCTGGCAATTATCAGCACCTCACTGGAGGAGGTAGCCATCTGGGTCATATGGCGTTGGCTCCTGCCCGAGTTCGGCGTTAACCTGCCGGTTGCCGTGCTTGTCGGCATTATGGTAGCCTGGGCAGCCCTCGGCACCTGGCTTTTTGTCTTTACCACCCGGGCTCTGCAAAAGCAGGCATCGGTAGGATTGCCCTCTATGGTGGGGGCTGTCGGCAGGGTCGCCAATCGGTTGGCCCCTGAGGGCCTGGTGAGAATCCGGGGAGAGCTCTGGGCGGCTGCCTCAAACGGGGGCGATATCGAGGTTGGAGAGGATGTTGTGGTGGTGAGTGAGCAGGGCCTGAAACTGTCCGTGCGTAAAATCGACGTTCAGAGGACTACACGTTAAAGAGAAAAGTAATAACATCGCCGTCCTGGACGACGTATTCTTTGCCTTCGAGTCGTAGCAGTCCCTTTTTACGCGCCTCGGCGATACCGCCGCACTTGACTAGGTCGTCAAAGCTAATGCCTTCCGCGCGTATAAAACCTTTCTCCATGTCCGTATGAATCTTCCCGGCGGCTTTCAGGGCCGTGGTGCCTTTCTTGATCGACCACGCCCTGACCTCGTTTGAGGCTATGGTGAAAAAGGTGATGAGGTCGGAAAGCTCGTAGGAAATCTTAATGATACGCTCCGGCCCTGATTCTTTGATGCCGTACCCGGCGCGGAGTTCTTGCGCGGCGCTTTCTTCCAGCTGCGCCAGCTCCATTTCCAGCTTGCCGCAGAGCGTTATTACGCGGCATTTCGCCCCGGGGTACTGCTTACTCAACTCCGCTTCCATCGTGGCTGCCTGAGGTAGTTGTTCTTCCCCGATATTCACAATGATAAGCAGCGGTTTGGCTGTGAGGAACTGGTAGTTGGTGATAAACCTTGCCTCCGCCGACTCTATGGCAAGCTCCCGGACGGGTTTATCGTTTTCCAGTTCGGCTTTGAACCGTAACAGGATGTCTTTTTCCTGGAGAAAACCCTGGCGTTCGCCCGGTTTGGCGCCTTTCATCGAGGTCTCCAGCCTCTCCAGCCTGTGCTCCATGATGGCCAGGTCGGAGAAGACAAGCTCCATGTTGAGGGTGCCGATATCCCTCTTGACGTCCAGGCTTCCCTGGGGATGCGGCAGGCTGTCGTCTTTAAAAGCGCGGACGACACAGATGAGCGTATCTACCGTGCTGAGCTGGTTGAGTAGTTGGCCGCCCAGCCCCTTGTCCTGCGCCAGCGTCTTGACCGAGGCCCCCACGTCCGTATACCTGGCTTCAGCCGGCACCAGTTTCCGGGGATGGAGTATCTCGTTCAGGACTTTGAGGCGTGGCTCCGGCACCTTGGCGATACCGATGTGTGGCGAGAGCCCGTCCGTGGTATGAGTTGCCGTATCGGCTTTACCTCCGGTCAGGGCATTGAAAATGGTCGTCTTGCCGCTTTGAGCTAAGCCGATAATGCCGATATTGATACTCATGAGTACCACGCCATGGTTGGTTTTGGTAAGGTTGTCAGCGGCCTTTCTTTACTATTCCGCGGGCTTTATTGAGGGCCAGGTCCCTTTCGTCTATGTTCATTTTGTCGTTGGCGACCAGGTTCAGCAGGACCAGCAATGATTCGTGGGAGGCCATTTCGCCGAGTTGGTTGATGGCTTGAATTCTCATTTTGCCGGAGAGTTGCATGTCCGTGGCGATGCTGGCCAGCTTTTTCAGTTCATCGGTTTTGTCTTCATCCGTGCGGTCTTCTGGCATCGTATCTCACCTCTCGGTTTTAGCGGTTTATCTTAAGAGTATAGTATTATACTCTCGGTGCGATTATTCCCTAACGGCGGTATTTTGTCAACTCATGATTATGGTAAAATAAGAAAAATTCGTTCCGGAGGGTGACCGTTGTTACATATACTCATCGGAGAGGATGATTATTCGCTTCGCCAGGCACTCGAGGAGATAAAAAAGGCCGTCGGTGACCCCGCCGCCCTGACCACCAATACCACCGTCTTCGATGGAAAGACGGTGACGCTGGAGCAGCTCCGTAACGCCTGTGAAACGGTACCCTTTCTGGCGGAGAAACGACTGGTCGTCGTCGAGGGACTGCTGGAGCGTTTCGAGCCGCCCAGGAAAAATGGACGGAAAAATGCGTCGCGCCAGGTTGAACAGGCGGAAGAGATAAAAAAAATAGTGGATAGCGTTAAAAAGCTGCCGCCTTTCACGGAGCTGGTGCTTATCGGTGGCAGCGTCAAAGCCGCTAATCCCCTTTTACGCGAGCTCTCGGTCATGACTAAGCCGAGGTCTTTCCCCATGCTCAAACCGCTGCAATTGAGTCAGTGGATCGAGCGGCGGGTTAAAGAAGCTGGCGGTAGCCTGTCGCCGCAGGCTGTGGCCGCACTGGTCAGGTTTGTCGGGAACGACCTCTGGGCTATGTCCAGTGAGGTCGATAAGCTTGTCCTCTATACCGCCGGGCGCCGTATCGAGGAAGCGGACGTGAAGGCGGTAGTAAGCTATGCCCGGGAAGAAAGCGTCTTCACCATGGTGGATGCCGTCCTTGAGTTCCGAGTCGGCGTTGCCCAGGAGACTTTGCAGCGGCTGTTCCGGCAGGGGGCCGCGCCGGTGCAGCTTCTGGTTATGCTTTCGCGGCAGGTCAGGATAATTTTTCTGGTGAAGGAGATGAGAGCTCAAGGCAAACCTCGAAATGAGATTCAGACCAAGCTGGGCTTGACCTCCGACTTCTTGGTGCGTAAGGCGTGGGAGCAGTCGGATAAATATTCGCCGGCGCGCCTGCGTGAACTCTATCACCGGCTTTTGGAAACGGATGTGTCTATCAAGACGGGCAAACTGGAAGGAGAAATCGCCCTGAATATCCTGGTTGCTGAGCTCGGTCAGAGGGGCGTTCCGGTAGCTTGACATAACTTGAGATAAGGAGGCCAGGATGTCGAAACAATTACCAGAAGATCAGTATGTGAAAGTTGGCAATATCAACACGCGTTTCTGGCAGGCCGGGGATACCGGCTCCGCCGTCGTCCTGGTGCACGGACTGGGTGGCTCTATTGAAAACTGGGAGCATAATCTCAACGTGCTGGCGCGGCGGCACCGCGTCTATGCCTTGGACCTGATCGGCCACGGTCACACCGATAAGCTCCCCCTGATCAAAGATTTAATGGTACTGGTGCAGTTAATCAGCAATTTCATGGGCACCCAAAATATTGATAAGGCAACTTTGATAGGTAACTCGCTAGGCGGGGGGCTGGCCTTGGCGCTGGCTATCCAGTTTCCCGAGAAAGTCGAGAAGCTGGTGCTGATAGACACCGCTGGCATGGGGCGGGAGGTCAATATCATTCTTCGACTGGGCTCGGTGCCTCTTCTCGGTAAGCTTTTAATGGGCCGACCTTCTCTCCAAGGCATTGAGAAGCTGTTGAGGATTATTTATTACGACCCTGCCCTGGTCACCCCGGAATTAGTCAAGATAAGTTATGAGTTGGCTGTCCTGCCGGGTGCTTCCCGGGCTTTATTGTCTGTCACACACGCCGGCATTAATTTCTGGGGCGAGCGTGCCAAATACACGAAACTAATACTTAACAATCTGGGAAAAATTACCGCGCCCACCCTCGTTTTCTGGGGTAAGCAGGACCGTGTTCGTCCGGTGGCGTACGCCCAGATTGCCGCTTCAAAAATCCCCGGTGCTAAACTTCACATCTTCGATAAATGCGGCCATTGCGCTATGTTCGAGTGTCCCGAAAAGTTCAATAAACTTGTGCTCGATTTTCTGGCTGAGTAGATATTGTCGGACGGCGCTGCGAATAAATAGGATACGGTAAATCATGAAGCAAAAATCCTTCGTCATGGCTTTAGACATCGGCGGTACCAAGATATTGACGGCTCTCTTTTCCTCCGATGGAAAAATACTGGCTAGAGAAGTCTGCCCTACTCTCGCTGGCGAAGGGGTGGCGGCCGTTATTGAGCGATTCTGCTCGGCTATCACCGGACTTCTGAGCAATAATAACCTTAAGCCTTCTCAGCTGGCTGGTATCGGTATTGCCTGTGCCGGCGGTATTGATACCGACCGTGGCGTGGTCGTAACCCCTTCCCCCAATATGCCGGGATGGCTGAACGTTCCTCTGGCGGATATCGTCCGGAAAAGATTTGGCGTCAGCACCTTTGTCGTTAATGACGCCAGCGCCGCTGCCCTGGGTGAACATCGTTATGGGGCTGGGAAGGGGATAAAGAATTTCGTATTGTTCACTCTTGGCACCGGTATCGGTGGCGGCATTATTGTCGATGGTAAACTCTATCTGGGCGCTGTGGGTGGTGCCGGCGAGCTCGGCCATATGACTGTTGTTGTGGATGGGCCGAAGTGCGGTTGCGGCAATACCGGTTGCCTGGAAATGCTGGCCTCCGGCCGGGCGGTGGAGAGGGACGCCATCGCTCGACTCCGCCGGGGAGAAAAATCAATTCTCTTTGATGTTGTCGAAGGTGATATTGACGGTATTACCGCGGAACAGGTCGGGACGGCCGCCCGCACCGGCGACCCTCTGGCGTGTGATATAATCTCTCGGGCGGCTTATTATCTCGGCGTCGGCATGGTCAACGCGGTCAATATCTTTAATCCGGAGTTGGTTGTTCTCGGCGGCGGCATGGCTGAGCTCGGCGATATGTTTATCGAGCCGGGGCGCCGGATGGTGAAAGAGAGGGCTTTTTCCGTCTCTTCGGGGGCGGTGCGTATCGTCACCGCGCAGCTTGGCAACGATGCCGGGGTTTACGGCGCGGCTGTCTTCGCCCTTGAGCGGTTCAGGAGGAGGACGAAATGAAAGTCCGCAAGGCGGTTATTACGGCAGCGGGTTGGGGTACGAGATTCCTGCCGATTACGCGTTCGCAGCCCAAGGAAATGCTGCCGCTGGTGGACAGGCCGCTGATACAATATTCGGTGGAGGAAGCGATTGACTCGGGCATCGAGCAGATAATCATCGTCACCGCGACAGGTAAGCGTGCCATTGAGGACTATTTCGACCGCTCGTTTGATCTGGAAGTGTTCCTGGAACGAAAAGGGGAGACCGGTCTTCTGAAACAAATGCGGGAGATATCTGGCATGGTGGATATCTGCTATGTCCGGCAGGAGGAGCAGCTGGGACTGGGACACGCTCTCCTTATGGCTAAAAATATGGTGGGTAATGAGCCTTTCGCCGTCATGCTCCCGGATGACATTATCGAAAGCAAAGTACCCGGCTTGAAACGTATGCTGGAGGTGTACGAGAAATACCGCGGCGGCGTTATCGCCGTCGAGCAAATAAGCGACGCTGACACGCGGAGGTACGGCGTTATCAAGCCGAAGCAGTTGGCGCGGAGAGTCTACGAGGTATTGGGCCTCGTGGAAAAACCGGCTTTATCAAAAGCGCCCTCCCGTCTGGGCATCGTGGGGCGATATGTTCTTACGCCGTCGATATTCGCGATTCTTGAAAATACGCCTCCGGGAAAAGGCAACGAGATACAGTTGACCGATGCCCTGAATACCTTGTTGAAGCAGGAGAAGCTCTACGCCTGTGAACTTGACGGTACTCGCTATGACGCCGGTACGCCGCTGGGCTGGCTGAAAGCCAATATAGCCCTGACTTTAAAGCGTGACGGCATCGGCCCCGAGCTAAGAGAATATCTGAAAAAGCTGCTCTAACGGGAAAAGCCTTCGTCTCATTGACAGCTAGCACACCTTACACCTAAAATCATAGGTAATGAATCTACTGCCTTTATTTGGAGTTTTTCGGTGAAAAGTGATGACTTGCGTTCGGCGTTTTTAAAATTTTTTGAGGAGAAGGGGCATAAGGTCATCCCCAGTTCCTCCCTTGTTCCCGTTGGCGACCCCACTTTGCTGTTAACCAATTCCGGCATGGTGCAGATTAAGCCTTATTTTTTAGGGCAAGCCGTGCCGCCCTCCTGCCGCCTGGCTTCCTGCCAGAAGTGTTTCAGGACTTCAGATATCGAGTTGGTGGGTGATGCCACGCATTGCACCTTCTTTGAGATGCTGGGTAACTTCAGCGTCGGCGACTATTTTAAGAAGGAGGCCATCGCCTGGGGGTGGGAGTTCGTCACCGAGCGACTTAAGTTGCCGGTTGATAGGCTCTGGGTGACTATTTTTCTTGATGATGACGAGTCGTTCGATATCTGGCGGAAGATTGGTATTCCCGCCGAGAAAATCGTGCGGTTTGATGAGAAGGACAATTTCTGGGGTCCGGCGGGCAGCTCCGGTCCCTGCGGGCCCTGTAGCGAAATTCATTTTGATTTCGGGGCGGAAATTGGCTGTGGCAAAGCCGACTGCAAGCCGAACTGTGGATGCGGCCGCTTTACGGAAATCTGGAACCTGGTCTTTACCCAGTACAACCAGGACGAAAAAGGCAATCGGACGCCGCTGCCGAAACCGAATATCGATACCGGCATGGGCTTTGAAAGGGTCTTGACGATTATGCAGGGTAAGAAGTCGATATATGATACCGACCTTTTTGCCCCGCTTCTAGATACTGTTTCCGCGTTGACGGGTAAAAAATATGGCGCCGGTCCCGATGATGATACCGCTATGCAGGTGGTGGCGGAGCACGGCCGCGCCTTGGCTTTCCTTATCGCCGATGGTGTTTTACCGGATAACGAGGGACGTGGCTACGTGCTGCGACGTCTCTTGCGGCGGGCGGCGCTTTTCGGCAGAAGGCTGGGACTGGACAAGCCTTTCCTCGCTCAGATAGTTCAGGCTGCGATTAAAAAGATGAACCATATCTATCCTGAGCTTAAGCAACGTCAGGAGTTCATCAATAAGGTCATTGAGCTTGAAGAGACCCGGTTCGAGGAGACGTTGAGCACTGGATTGGCAATTATTGATGGTGTTCTGTCTAAAGCCGCGACGAAAAAAGCAAAAAAAGTTTCCGGCGCGGATGCCTTTAAGCTTTATGATACTTACGGCTTCCCCGTAGAGCTCACCAAAGAAATCGTGTCTAAATCTGGTTTTTCTGTTGATATGGCGGGCTTCGAAAAAGAGATGGAAAAGCAGCGGGAACGGGCACGCTTAACTCATAAATTCGATATCTTTGTGGGCTTTGGAGGTTCGCCCAAGCTGGATATTGCCCCCACGGAGTTCGTCGGCTATAGCTGCCTGGAGCAAAAGGCAAAAATCGTTAAAATTTTAATCGATGGCAAAGAGACTGATTCCATCAAAGCAGGGCAGGCCGCCGGCGTCGTTCTGGATACCACACCTTTCTATGCCGAGATGGGCGGCCAGGTCGGTGATACCGGAGAAATCGTTGGCGCCACGGGCAGGTTCTCCGTCTCCGGTACCATTCGTATCCAGCCGGATATTACCGTTCATCAGGGCAAGCTATCCGCTGGTTCCTTAAAAGTAGGGGAGCAGGTCGAAGCTGTGGTCGATATCGAGCGCCGCCGCGATATCGCTCGTAACCATACCGCCACCCACCTCCTCCAATCCGCTCTCCGGCAGGTACTCGGCGGGCATATCCAGCAGCGCGGTTCGCTGGTCGCCTCGGACCGCCTTAGATTTGACTTTTCTCACCTGGCGGCCATGACTCCGGATGAAATAAAGGCTGTCCAGCGTATCGTCAACGAAAGAGTCCGCCAGAATATTAAGGTCTACGATGAAGAGACCGACTATAAGAAAGCAGTTGCTTCTGGTGCTATTGCCCTCTTCGATGAGAAGTACGGGGATACTGTCAGGGTAATGCGTATCGGCGAGCCGGCCGTCAGCGCCGAGCTTTGCGGCGGCACCCATGTGTCTTTCACCGGTGAGATCGGCTATTTCCATATCCTCAGCGAGGGCAGCATTGGCGCCGGTCTTCGCCGCATTGAGGCAGTCACAGGGAGGGGAGCTGAAGAGTTTATCAACAAGCGTTTTTCCAGCTTCCAGAATGTAGCTAATTTACTGGAATCATCTCCGGAAGAAGCCGGCGATAAACTGTCTGATCTGTTAGCTAAGCTAGATAAAGAAAACAAATTAATGAAGTCTTTGGAAAGTGAACTGACAAAGAATGAAGCTGAGTCCCTTCTAAAAAAAGTTGAGTCAGTTAAGGGTGTTAATGTACTTGCAACGAGGGTCTCATCTTCAAATATGCAAATTATGAGGGAAATGGCTGATTTCATTAAAGACAGACTTAAGAGTGTAATAGTCATTTTGGGTGCACTTAAAGAGGATGGAGTAGTATTTGTTGCTTCTTTGACGCCAGATTTAATAGAAAAAGGCTATAGTGCGAAAGATATAATAAATAATATTTCAAAAGTGACTCGTGGTGGTGGTGGTGGGAGGGTGGATTTCGCGCAGGCGGGGGGCAGGGATAAAAGTAAGCTGGATGAAGCCCTGCGCCTGGTAAAAGAATTGATATGATACGGAGGTTGACATAACACGTATCCTGGGACTCGATATCGGGGACAGCCGCATCGGCATTGCCCTTAGCGACCCGCTGGGTATCCTGGCTACCCCGCTGACTATTATCAACCGGTCGGATGATTCGGCCGCCATTAAAAAAATTGCCGATATTATTCGTAAGAATGAAGTCGGGAGGGTAATTGCTGGTCTGCCGCTGAATATGAACGGCACCCAGGGCCAGCAGGCGTTAAAGACCAGGGCGTTTGTTGAAGAATTAAGTCGTGTTCTTGAAGTCCCCGTAGAGTATCGTGACGAGCGTCTCTCTACGGTTTCCGCCCGGGAGCTTGTCCAGGGCGTTAAAAAGACCACCCGCGAGACCCGCTACGATGCCGCGGCGGCGGCGCTTATTCTGCAAAGCTATCTTGACGAGTCTTCTCGTAATGAAGTTCCTCCCGAATAGTACTTCATCTCCCCTCCCCCTCGGTTGTTATCTTTTCCCACCCCGGCCGCCCTCAACTCATTCGCTGTTTATCCCTTAGTTTCTAATCGCTTCTCTGCAGGGAGTAGTCTCACCGAGAGGGGCGAACCCCCCTCCTCTCAAAAAATCCTCCCCCTCTCCATCGTCGGAGAGGGGGATACAGGGGGTGAGGTACAATAAAGCAGCCTGTTTCACATAGCTGAGAAATGATGTAAAATACTCATAGGTATGAAAATTGTCCATTTCGCCGACCTGCACCTTGGCGTGGAGAACTACGGCAAGCTCGACCCCGCCACCGGCCTTTCCTCCCGCCTTACTGATTTTCTCGCCGTCTTTGATGAGTTGGTAGACTACTCTCTGGAAAATCGCGTTGACCTTGTTCTTTTCTGCGGTGACGCCTATAAAACCCGCGAGCCCGGCCAGACCCAGCAGCGTGAGTTCGCCCGGCGTATCAGCCGACTTGCCAGCAAGAATATTCCGGTTTTTCTCCTCGTCGGCAACCATGATCTGCCCAACGCTATCGGCCGCGCCACCGCCACCGAGATTTTCGATACCCTGGCGGTGAAAAACGTCTATGTCGCCAGCCGACCCGATATTCACAAAATCCCCACCCCCGGCGGTATGGTCCAGGTCGTCGCTGTTCCCTGGCTGCGGCGCAGCGTCCTGCTCAGCCGCGATGACACCAGAAACATCAATATCGAGCAGGTCAACCAGAAGATGCAGGAAGCTTTGACGCAGGTCATTATCAATAAGACCGACTCTCTCGATCCCTCCCTGCCCGCTATCATGGCCGCCCATATCCTGGTTGGTGATGCCCGGGTAGGCAGAAGCTCGGAAGCCCTGATGGCTATCGGGCAGGAGCCCGCTGTGCTTTTAAGTAATATCGCCAATCCCGCTTACGACTATATCGCCCTGGGGCATATCCATAAGCACCAGGTGCTTTCGGAAAATCCTCCGGTGGTCTATGCCGGCAGCCTAGAGCGCATCGACTTCGGTGAGGAGAACGACGAAAAAGGCTTTTATGTGGTCGATATTCTTCCGCGAGACAACGGTAAAAGCCGGGTCTCTTTTGAGTTCCATCCCGTCAGCGCCCGCCGTTTTCTCACCATTGCTGTCGAATTAAATTCGGGGGAGGCCAATCCCACCGCCGCCGTCCTCGCGGCTGTTAGCGGACACCAAGAGAAAATCAAGGACGCCGTGGTGCGCTTGAACATCAGCCTGCCGTCAACTCTGGAAGGACAGCTCCGCTATAACGACATTACAGACGCCCTTAAAGAAGCCCACTATTTTACCGTTACCCGCGATATCCGCCGGGAGACCCGCCTGCG